>NZ_CP089539.1 GCF_021233055.1 Spirosoma oryzicola
AGTACCAGGCTTCACAACAGCCGGACAACGCACCAGTAAAGGTACCCGCATCGATTCTTCGTACATGTGTCGCTTATCAATCAGACCGCGTTCGCCGAAGCTGAATCCATTGTCGCCCATATAAACTACCATCGTCGTTTCGGCTAGGCCGTTATCTTCCAGCCATTTTAGAATTCGCCCTACGCTGTCATCGACACCCATGAGCGTTTCGCAATACTGACGATAAAAGTCGTTGAAGCTAATCGAGCCGTGATACAGATAATCGACGCCATGCCAGCTGTAACGTTGTTGCTTGACCCAGTTCGGCATATCCGCCATGTTAACCTTTAGCGACTTGCCTTCTGGAACTACCGATGGCTTCGGACCCCAAATTTTACTGGTATCCGAAGCCGTCAGGTACATCGTTTGTGGGTAATTGATGGACACATTACGATACATACCCCGATGTCGTTTGGCTGGCTGAAACTCTGAATGAACCGCTTTGTGCGATAAGTACATACAAAACGGTTTGTCTTTGTGAAGCGAGTTCAGCCATTTTAACGCATAGTCCGTTAGTAGATCCGAGGTATAGCTACTGTCACCGTGAGCAACCTGTTTGCCATTAATGTTGAACGTCGGGTTGTAGTAGACGCCCTGGCCTTTGAAGCTAAGCCAGTAGTCAAATCCGGGTTGAGGAGCGTCGTCGGTGTTGCCCATGTGCCACTTACCCAAAAATGCGGTCTTGTACCCGGCTCGCTGGAGATACTGAGGAAAGAATTTTAGACCGGGTGTCAACGGGGCGAAATTATCGACCACTTTATGCGTGTGAGCGTACTGTCCGGTTAGTATACTAGCACGACTCGGTGAGCAAAGAGCGGTACTGACAAAGGCATTACGCACGTGAGCGCCTTCGTTAGCAAGTCGGTCGAGGTTGGGCGTTTTTAGACCGGCTACTTTGCCAGTAAAGCCCATGAAGTCATACCGATGATCGTCGGCCAGAATGTAAATGATGTTTTTAGGCTTATTCGCACTCGGTTTACCCGGTGGCTGAAGCTGGGGTCGGAACGCGAACAGAAGTCCAGCCAACAGTACAGAAAGGATGCTGTAGTGAAAAAATCTCTTCATAAATCGCACAGAACGTTCGGGATGGTTTCTCGTCTAAAAGTTAAGCGTACCACAAAGAAGACCTACTCAACAGCTAGTCAAATAAGGCACGGTATTCGAATGGGTAACTACCTGAAGCAAGCCAAAGATAAAAGTAATGTCTACCTTTATGCCATCTACGTTTTGACCATTGATGTGATTAAATGCGTCATCACAGAAATAGCCAGTACGGTATGCTTAAGCGGTAATAAGTAAAGGTTTTGGCCACGCCTGTGTTTCTCGCATTATACAAGACTTGGGACCATACTCGACTAGATCTGGAAGAGGAAATGTTCGAGAACAAAACAAAGATGTAGTCTTAACGCAAATTAAGGCCTAAAACGAGCCGCTCAACCTGGTGCCAACAGTGAGCTACAATCAACCAACATCGTTTGCATGAAAATCCTTTTAGTTGAAGACGAAGAGCGGTTGGCCTCTTTTATCCGGAAAGGTATGTCGGCCGAGGGTTACGAAGTCGAGATTGCCTATGATGGCCGAATTGGACTGTCCCTATTTCGCGGAGATGAGTACGGGATCATTATACTGGATGTCAATCTGCCGCACATAAACGGTATTGAGCTATGTCGAATGATCCGCTCGGAAAATGAAGCCGTACCCGTGCTGATGCTAACCGCGCTGGATAGTCTGGCTGATAAATCAGATGGGTTCAACGCCGGAGCAGACGACTACTTAGCCAAACCATTTGAATTTCAGGAACTGCTTTTACGGGTCAGAGCGTTGACGCGCCGGAATGGTACCAAGCAGAAGCAGGTACTTCGACTGGCCGATCTGGAATTGAATCTGGATACCCAAACCGCAACGCGGGCTGGTGAACGTCTCGATTTGACTACCAGGGAATACGCTTTGTTGGAATACCTGATGCTCAACAAAGGAAAAATTGTTTCGCGGATTGATATCAGTGAGCAGGTCTGGAACCTGAATTTTGACAGCAGTACCAACGTTATTGATGTATATGTGAGCTATCTGAGAAAGAAAATCGACAAAGGATTCTCGCCCAAACTGTTACACACCATTGTAGGAATGGGGTACGTGCTTCGTGAGGGTTAACCAGTACTAATAGGGCAGTCGTAGCTTTTCGCGTAGTTATCAATCGGCCTACTTGCCAATAGCATTTCATGCTTATCCGAAACCGTTTAACGATTATTTTTACCTTGCTGGCGATGGCTATCCAAATCACGCTGTCGCTGCTGGTATTGTACTTCTATTCACTGTATCGACAGGAAGAATTTTTCAGCAGGTTGGAGGGAAAGGCTCGTGTGGCCGGTCGAGTACTTATTTCCCGGCGTCACCTGCACGACGATTTTTTTAAAAACATGGTGCGTACCGATTTGCTCACCATCGTGGAGGAACAAATCAGTATTTACAATAGCCAGCATAATCTGGTATTTACGAATCGGACACTAAAAGAATCGGACTATTACAAAGAAAAGATCCCGTTGCTGGCTACCAATTCCATGGTTGAATTTAGAAGCGGTCATCTGGAGTCCATCGTCATACCATACCGTGATCGGGGACAACAATTTTATATTTTTGCCTCTGGTTACGACCGGATCGGCTTTGCCAAACTGAGTGCCTTACAGCAGATCACGCTGCTGTCAAATTTGCTGGGCTTTACGCTGATTGTACTAGCTGGTTGGTACTTTTCCGGGCGTGTACTAAAGCCTATTTCTCAAATCGTAGACGAGGTAGAGCAAATCACGGCTACGCATCTGCACAAGCGGGTAAACGAAGGAAATCGCCGGGATGAAATCGCTCAACTCGCCATGACGTTCAACCAAATGCTTTTCCGCCTGGAAGACGCGTTTGTTTCGCAACGCAGTTTTGTCTCTCATGCTTCCCACGAATTGCGCACACCGCTCACCAACACCCTGGGAACCCTGGAAACGTCCCTTCGGTATGATCAGGACCCAGTCGAATGGCGTCACAGTATGGAGATAGCCGTTGACGAGCTGAAAAAAGTAATCATCCTGACGAATGGTTTGCTTGGCCTGGCTAAGGTTACGGATGGAACTGTTGCCCTGACCGCCGTTCAGGTAGACGATTGCCTGCTTACAGCGATTGGGCAAGTACAAACCAAGTATCCGGGCCGAAGTCTACCGCTCCAATTTGTAACAAGCGAGGACGAATCATTTACGGTGAAAGGCAATGCGACATTGCTTACTACTGCTTTTTTGAACGTGCTTGATAATGCTTGTAAATACTCGAGCGAACCGGTTGCTGTACAACTCAAATCACGGGATGAGCAGATCATTGTGACCGTGACTGACCAGGGGAGAGGCATTTCAGAAACGGATGCCGTTCACATACTTGATCCTCTTTACCGGGGTGAGAATGTAAATGACGTGCCTGGTTACGGGATCGGTCTGGCTGTAACGCAAAAGATAATTGATCTACACCAGGGCAGTCTGCAAATCAGTTCGAATGTGAACAAAGGAACGTCCGTTACGATTAGTTTGCCCATTCAGCCGTGATTAGCTGGCTCTGCTTTAATTTCATTTTAATACATATAAATTTTAACGACCAAAAATACTTATTCATAATAGCAATGAAAAAGCAGAACCACGTTTATTGAAATGGTAACTATCTGATATACAGAATATTTTTTTGTTTGTAAAAACAATTTAATCCTGATTGGCTCCTTTAATAAAGAATTACAGATAGGCTACAAAGTTCATTAGAATTAATAATATCGGGTCTGTACTTTGCCGTTGGGACGAATAAAAGCGCAAAAGACGTGGGTTCATTTGACGCATTAGAATATAAAATATAACATTATTGATAAGGAGAGCGGTTTCTGCTATGTAACCGAGTTATACTTTAAATTTTTCTAATATCTTCTAATTTCCTTTTTACATCGTTTTAATACCGCTAAACTTCTTTTGTGTCAATAAACACAGACACAAGGTATGCAGCGTCGGTATTTCCCTTCGATTTTGCTATACGGCTTTGGGCTGGCACTGGCTCTTTCATTGGCGTTCAATGGGTTCCTGCTGTATGAGCAAAGCCACCAGCGAAGCATTTACGAATACGAACTGGGTAACTTAAGCCATTCGGTAGACGATGTGGTTTGGGAACAGCAGCTTTCTGAGTGTGAACGAGCCAATCAGCAAAAAGACAGTTTGCTTCGTCAATTAGAACAAGCTCCCAATGCCCCCCCGCCGGGCAAAGCGGTTGTGAGCCAGCGTACTGCTTCAAAGTAATACCATCTAATAATACAAACCCCTACTATTTAGCCATGTTACCTCAGGTTCTTATGAAAAGAATCCTCGTTCTCCTAAGCGTATGTGCCTTGTTTGGTACCATAAGCTGTTCGCACAAAGAAGAAGAAAAGGAAGAAGAAAAGGAATATTCGGTCACGAGTCCTCTGCTAAGAGACACGACGATCACGAATAACTATGTCTGTCAAATTCGCTCCATCCAGCACATCGAATTACGGGCGCTGGAAAAAGGGTATCTGCAAAAGATTTTTGTAGACGAAGGACAGTACGTCAAGAAAGGTCAGTTGATGTTTCAAATCCTGCCGGTGCAATACCAAGCGGAGCTACAGAAAGCTGAAGCCGAAGCCAATTTTGCCAATGTTGAATTCAGAAACACAAAGCAACTCGCCGATAGCAACATTGTCTCAAAAAATGAATTGGCTCTATCAAAAGCTAAATTAGACAAAGCAAAAGCGGAAGTGTCTCTGGCACAAGTTCACTTAGGTTTCACGGAAGTAAGAGCACCGTTCGATGGGATCATGGACCACTTCCAGGTACGATTGGGTAGTCTGGTTGACGAGGGTGACCTGTTAACCACGCTTTCGGACAACAGCAAAATGTGGGTCTATTTCAATGTGCCGGAAGCGGAGTACCTGAACTACAAAACCCACGCTCAGCAGGAAAATCTGAATAGTGTAAACCTGCTGATGGCGAACCAACAGCTTTTTAAATACCCAGGCGTAGTACAAACGGTTGAGGCTGACTTCAACAACGAAACCGGTAACATCGCGTTCCGGGCTACCTTCCCGAACCCCAATAGCTTACTGAGACATGGCGAAACTGGCAACATTCAAATGACTTTGCCGATGAAGAATGCCATGATTATTCCGCAGAAAGCCACTTTCGAAGTACTGGAGAAGAAGTATGTGTACGTGATCACCAAGGACAACAAGATTCAGTCGCGAGAAATCACGATAGCCGCCGAAATGCCACACATCTTCGTTGTTGGGTCTGGTCTGAAAAAAGACGACAAGATCCTGTTGGAAGGATTACGTCAGGTGAAAGAGAATGAAAAAATTGCCTATAAATACCAGCAGCCCGCTTCTGTCATCGCCAATCTGGGGCTGTACGCCGAGTAATCTGATCGTTTAAAAAAGCAGAAGACATGTTCACAAAATTCATTCGCAGGCCGGTATTCGCGATTATGATTTCGATCATGATCGTATTCATCGGCGTACTGGCCATTGAAAAACTTCCGGTTTCTCAATTTCCAGATATTGCCCCAACCACCGTAAACATATTTATTGATTATCCCGGATCGAGTGCGGACGTACTGGTTAAATCGACGCTGATTACGCTTGAACAGGCGATCAACGGGGTTCAGGACATGCGCTACATCGCTACGGATGCAACCAGCGCGGGCGAGGCTACTCTCCGGATTATTTTTGAACCCGGTACGGACCCGAACGATGCCGTTGTCCGGGTTAAAACAAGGGTTGACCAGGTAATGCCACTGCTGCCAGAACTTGTTCAGCGGGAAGGGGTTATTATCACGCCTGTTCAGCCCAGTATGTTGATGTACGTCAACCTCTACGCCAAGGAGAAAGGTATTGACGAGAAATTCCTGTTCAACTACGCTACGGTTAAAATGATCCCTGAAATCCAACGGACGAAAGGGGTAGCCAGAGCGCAGATATTAGGTAGCCGCCGGTACGCCATGCGGGTGTGGTTAGATCCAGACCGTATGCGGGCCTACAACGTATCGGTGGAAGAAGTAATGAAAGCAATGGGTGAGCAAAGTATCATCGGGCGACCAGGCCGTCTGGGACAAAGCTCGGGTATTGCCGCTCAATCGCTGGAGTACGTGCTTACCTATAAGGGACGATACAGTGATCCGAAAGAGTACGAAGGAATTATTATCCGCGCCAACTCCGCCGGGGAAAGTATTCACCTGAGAGATATTGCCCGGGTTGAACTGGGTAGTGAATTCGTTAACATCTATTCCAATCTGGATGGTCACCCTTCGGCGGCTATCGTACTCCGCCAGAACTACGGTAGCAACGCTAGCGAAGTTATTGAAGAGGTAAAACAGAAGCTGGAGGTCATGAAATCCTCGTTCCCGCCGGGCGTCGATTACAAAATCAGTTATGACGTTTCTCAATTCCTGGATGCGTCTATTGAGCAGGTAATCGATACACTACGGGATGCGTTTCTGCTGGTAGCCCTCGTTGTGTTCCTGTTCCTGGGCGACTGGCGTTCGACGCTTATCCCGATTATTGCGGTTCCGGTATCGTTGATTGGCGCGTTCTTCGTGATTCAGGCGTTTGGGCTATCCATTAACTTGATCACGCTCTTTGCTCTTGTACTGGCTATTGGTATTGTGGTCGATGATGCGATTGTGGTGGTGGAGGCCGTTCACGCCAAAATGGAGGAAAAGCCTCATCTAAGTCCCTTCGGAGCGGTCAAACAAGTGCTTGGCGAAATTAGCGGAGCTATTATCGCGATTACGCTGGTCATGGTGTCGGTGTTCCTGCCCATCTCCTTTATGTCGGGACCGGTTGGTACGTTCTACCGTCAGTTCTCGATTACGATGGCAAGTTCCATTGTGATTTCGGCCTTGATCGCCCTGACGCTCACGCCGGTATTGTGTGCCATGTTATTGAAAAATCATCATGGACACGTTCAGAAGAAAAATCCGCTGACTCGGGCGATTGACAGCTTTAACCGGGGATTCGATAAGATGACCGGCTGGTACGTAGGCTTGTTAAAACTGATCGTTAACCGCCGAGTGATCACCTTCGCTATTCTGGCTGCGTTCTGCGCCGGTATTGTATACGAGAATCAGATTCTTCCCGCCGGATTTATTCCAAACGAGGACCAGAGTACGATCTATGCGATCATCCAGACCCCTCCGGGTACGACGCTCGAAAAAACGAATCAGGTTTCGCGATCACTTCAGAAAATTTGCGAAGAGGTTCCTGGAATTGAGTCGGTATCGTCGCTGGCCGGTTACGAGATCATGACCGAAGGTCGGGGTTCGAACGCTGGTACGTGTTTAATCAACCTGAAACCCTGGTCACAACGTGATAAGAACGTGAAAGAGATCATGGAAGAGCTAGAAGGGAAGTCCAGAAACCTTGGTGCGACCGTCGAATTCTTCGAACCACCAGCCATTCCTGGCTTTGGTTCATCGGGTGGTTTCTCGATGCGTCTGCTGGATAAAAACACCGATACGGACTACCGCGAGTTTGACAAAGTCAACAAGCAGTTCATGGAAGATCTGGGCAAACGGAAAGAGTTGACCGGCTTATTCACCTTCTTCGCGGCCAACTATCCGCAGTATGAACTGGAAATTGATAACAACCTGGCCATGCAGAAAGGCGTGTCTATCGGTAAAGCGATGGACAACCTGAACATCCTCATCGGTAGTACGTACGAACAAGGGTTCATTAAATTCAACCAGTTCTTTAAAGTGTACGTACAGTCCGATCCGAGCTTCAGAAGACTGCCATCTGATATTCTAAAGCTTTTCGTGAAAAATGACGCGGGCGAAATGGTGCCTTATTCAGCCTTCATGAAGTTGAAGAAAGGGCAGGGACCAAACGAGATTACCCGGTTCAACTTGTACAACTCGTCGGCTATCCAGGGTTTACCAGCTAAAGGGTATACCACGGCAGACGCCATCAAAGCCATCCGGGAGGTATCTGCCAAGACCTTACCGAAAGGGTATGATATTGCCTTTGAGGGTCTTTCGTATGATGAATCGATGCGGGGTAACGAGACTTTGTATGTGTTCCTGATTGTAGTAGCCTTTGTGTACATGGTACTGGCTGCCCAATACGAAAGCTTCATCATCCCACTCGCCGTCTTGACTTCGCTGCCGGTTGGGATATTTGGATCGTTCTTCCTGCTGAAGCTGATGGGGTTGGAAAACAACATCTACGCACAGATCGGTCTGATCATGCTGGTAGGTTTGCTGGGTAAAAACGCCGTACTGATCGTGGAGTTTGCTGTTCAGAAGCGACAGCAAGGTGAAACGATACTAGCCGCAGCCATCGAAGGAGCCAAGGTTCGTTTCCGCCCGATTCTGATGACCTCGTTCGCTTTCGTAGCTGGTCTGATTCCGCTGATCCTCGCCAGGGGAGCCGGTGCCATCGGTAACCGTACGATTGGTGCCTCTGCCATGGGTGGTATGATATTTGGAACCGTCTTTGGGGTCGTTATCATCCCCGGTTTGTACTACATATTCGGTAGTCTGGCTGATGGCCGGAAGCTGATTAAGGGGGAAGAGGATGAATCTCTAACCGAAAATCTGGTCCATCAATTAGACTCATTTCCTGTAACAGAAGAAAGTACTGATCATGCTTAAGAGGCTTATATACAGATGTCTGGGAGTAGCTTGCATGCCGTTGCTAATAACGGCATGTAAAACTCCGGCGCTGGTTACAAAAACAGAAAACAGATCCGTTCCTGTGAGCTACAACAACTCACAGGACTCTACCAACACTGGAAAGGTTAAGTGGCGGGATTTTTTCACTGACCCCAATCTGGTGGCTCTTATTGACACGGCGATAAGAAACAACCAGGAGCTGAACATTACGGCTCAGGAGATTCAGATTGCCAGCAACGAAATAAGAGCCAGACAAGGGGAATATCGCCCCTTCGTTGGACTCAGAGGGGGAGCGGGTGTTGACAAAGTTGGTCGCTACACGCTTTTGGGCGCAGCGCAGGCTAACGCAGAAATGAAGCCGGGTAAAGAGATTCCTGATCCGCTGCCGAATTATTACGCAGGGCTCTACGCTAACTGGGAGGTCGATATCTGGCATAAGCTACGCAACGCTAAAAAGGCGGCTATCAACCGGTATCTGTCGAGCAACGAGGGAAGAAATTTCACGATCACAAATATCATCGCTGAGATTGCAACGTCGTACTACGAGTTATTGGCACTCGATAACCAGTTGGCGATTGTCAGACAGAACATCGATATTCAGAACAATGCGCTCAGAATAGTAAGGCAGCAAAAAGAAGCGACCCGAGTTACTGAATTGGCTGTGCGTCGATTTGAAGCGCAGGTGCTGAACACGCAGAACCTTCAGTACAACATTCTGCAACGGATTGTGGAAACAGAAAACCGGATCAATTTCCTGGTAGGTCGTTATCCGCAGCCGGTTGTTAGAAACTCGCAGAATTTCAACACGTTGGTACCTACTACGATCCAGGCCGGAATTCCATCGCAGCTACTGGCCAATCGACCTGACATCAGACAGGCCGAACAGGATCTGGCAGCCGCTAAGCTGGATGTTAAAGTAGCCAAAGCGCGGTTCTACCCATCGCTCGGAATTTCTGCTGGTATTGGTTATCAGGCATTCAACCCGGCGTACATCCTGAAAACGCCTGAATCATTACTTTTTTCGCTGGCTGGCGACATTGCTGGTCCGTTGATCAACAAGAATGCGATCATCGCCACGTATTACAGTGCTAATGCCCGGCAGATTCAGGCCGTTTACAACTATGAGCGTACGATTCTGAACGCGTACATTGAGGTTGCCAATCAACTGTCAAAGATTAGTAATCTGGAAAAGAGTTACGACGTGAAATCGAGAGAGGTGGAAGCACTTACCCAATCGATCAACATCTCGAATAACCTGTTCAATTCCGCGCGGGCTGAATACTCAGAAGTATTGTTTACCCAGCGCGATGCATTGGAATCGAGATTTGACCTAGTCGAAACCAAAATGCAGCAAATGACGGCCATGGTTAATATCTACCGGGCGTTGGGTGGCGGCTGGCAATAGTGTCTGCCAAGTAATTGTTAATGAAATAAGCCTAGAAGACTATCAGTTCTTCTAGGCTTATTTTTTTGCGGCATTAAATCTAGTGGCTGTCTAAAGCCCTAACTTTTTACCGGCGTTGTAGCGTGTTATTTTGTCAACGCGTGTATAACGCTGGATCATTGTACTCGTTTTGTGCTTGGTCTGTTGCATGATCTCCAGATCATCAGCACCGTTTAGTTTGGCAATCGTGACAAAGGAGGCTCGAAGCGAGTGGGCTGAATAGTCATCACCCAGATAGTGTTTAACAATCCGGGCTACGCTCTTGTCCGACAACCGCTCGTTGGTGAGTCTAACAAAACCCGGCTCTGAACCCTTGCGCAGACGGACGAGTAGGGGACCCCGTTCGGGACGTTGGTTCATCCAGTGACGAAGCGTTTCGATTGGGCACAAGTCAGGATCCGGGTGGCAGAAAAGGGCCTTTTCTTCGTGATCGCCGTATTGGTTAGTCTTACTTTTTCCCAAGCGGATAATGGCCCCTTCGGCTGAGAAAGTCAGATCTTCAAGATTGAGCGCTACCAGTTCGGAACGTCGAAAAGCACCCGTAAAGCCAAGCAGTAACACCAATTTGTCGCGCAACTGCTGTAATTCGTTCACGTCTAATCGTTGAATAACCGAGCGAAATTCGTCAATGGAAAAGGCGGGGGCCTGGTGCTGACGAACGCCAATGGTGCGTCGAATGCCTTCCAATACCGTCTGTACGTGGCGATCCTGCACGGGAAAGTCAGCGTTTTGTAGATGATGTAGCTTACGAATAGCTGACAATCGCCGTTGGATTGTAGCCCATTTGTCGGTTTCGGCGGTAAAGGCTAGGTACGCACAAAGCGCTTCAGGCGAAATCGGTAGTGGTAGTTGCTGGTGCTCGGTACACCACTGGCGATAATGGCGCAGGTCAGCAGCGTAAGCGCGTCGCGTGTTTGCCGAGCCTTCCAGACCGGATTGAAAATAGTCCGCTACTTTACTTCGCAGATGCGATAAGTTATTGCTCAAGGCTGATGCTTGCACGGGTACTATTTCGGATTTGCTGCGCTTTTTAGCGTCCGGTCTGTTTTTCATACAGCGAATATATACGTAAAAATCTAGTCAGTAAACTTCACGGACTAGATGCAATATAACGGCTTCTTCTGACTGCTTCGACTCAAACTTGTCGCATTTCTTCAATACTGCGTTTAGTAGCCGCTCTACTTTTGTACAGTAATTAACATTTCTTCTAAACAGCAATACTCATGAAAAAAGCAATGAACAATCCGTGGCAATGGCAGGACCAGCTCGGCTACGCGCAAGGTGTCGAAATCGCCCATGCAACCCATACACTGTATTGTGCCGGACAAGCGGCTATGGATGCGCAGGGACAGCCCGTCGAAACGGATATGAACGGTCAGATCAGGTTAAGCTTCGACAATCTTGAAACGGTGTTACAAAACGCTGGCTACTCAATGACGAATGTTGTACGGTTGAATTTTTATACAACTTCGATTGAGCAGTTTTTCGCGGCTTACGGTCAGATAATCCATCGGCTAAGTATGTCGGGCTGTACACCAAGCAGCACACTGGTCGAAGTGAAAGCATTGGCCTTTCCACAACTTATGGTTGAGCTGGAAGCAACCGCAGTCCGATAGTTTTTAGACATGTGCAAACAGAATAATTTTCCCGTGAGCCCCTGTCGCCTGTGTATAGGCCGGAAAGCCTGTGGCGGTGTAACAACGCAGGATTTTTCAGAAGTCGCCGTGAAGGTGCTCACTCAGAGCAATCAAGCAACAAAATCATTCGCTAAGTCACAAAACCATGCAAGAACAACGGTATAACGTGTTTAATCAGATTCACAAAGGATTGCGGGGTATGCTTTACGATACAGCTACTCGCTTACAGCAAACCGATTTCGCGCAGCCAGAAGCCGCCAAACGAATCGATCAGTTGGAACAGGTGTTGCACTTTTTTGACGAACATGCCGAAAATGAAGATAACTTCATTCTACCGCACATCCGGAAACACAACGCTCAGTTGATTGACGAGCTGGAGCAGGACCACGACATTGATCATCGGTTGACTCAGACGTTGTTTGAGCAGATTCGGGAATGGCGAACCAGCACATCAGCAGCGCAAAAACAGGCTATAGGCCAACGGCTTCTATTTGCGTTCACTGAGTTCATTGCCTTCAACCTTTACCACATGAACAAGGAAGAGAATGTGCTGATGTATCTACTCTGGAAGCATTATAGCGACGGCGAAATCCGACAGATGGAAGGGGAGATCCTGAAATCCATTCCGCCCCAGACGCTGATGGCCGAAAGCCGTTGGATGATGCGCTCGATCAATGATACGGAAGTAATCGAGTGGTTAGCCGGTATCAGACAAGGCGCTCCAACAGAGGTGTTTAACAGCTTTGTGCGCATGGCCGAAGAAGAATTACCGGTGGAGCGGCTCACAAACGTGCAACGAGCTTTGGCCATTGTCTGACCGTTTGCACACATGTCGCTTTTTTTCAATCGCGAATGAAGTAGCTTATCTACATTTACAGAATCACGCGCTACAATACGACGATACGAATGAACACGAGTTACGAGGAAATCAAGCCATCACCAGCCCTACAGCCCTTCGTTGAATGCTATTGGCTGCATTATTTCGAGACTAGCAGCAATGAAGAATCGCCCATTCAGCGTTGCCTGCCTTTTGGCGCGATGGAACTGATTATGCACTTGGATGATAACCGGGCTCATGTGTTGTTCGATACGTGTTGGCAGAAACTTCCCCAGGCTTTCTTCGTCGGACTTTATCGGGATACGGTACAGTGGAAACCGGTAGGGACGGGTCGCAAGTTTGGTATCCGGCTTAAACCCGAAAGCCTGCTCCAACTTTTCAACGTACCGGTAGCGTCGCTGTTCAATAATTTCACCGACCTGGAAAGCTTCTTCGGCAAAAGTATCAATCGGTTAATCGACGACGTATATGGGTTACCGGATATTCAGTCGGTTGTTCAGGTAGTGGAACGATTTCTGCTGACTCAATTCAAAAATCTGAACGCCGAGCGGAATTACGTATTTGAAGCGACTCGGGTAATTCGTCAGGCAAAAGGAAATTTGTCGATTGAATCACTAAGTGAGCATCTAGCAGTCAGTAAGCGACAGTTAGAGCGTAGCTTCAAAAATAGCTACGGCACTTCGCCCAAGATGTACCAGCGAATTATCCGCTTCCGCAACGCGTACGAGTCATTCCAGCAAACGTCCAGAACGCCTAACTGGCTAGATATTTCGTACAATTTTGGGTATTCGGATCAGGCGCATTTTATCCGGGACTTTAAAGAGTTTTCCAACGAAGTGCCTACCCTGGTTTATCAGGATACAGAACAATACTTTCGGCGTCCTGCAAAGCATAGCACCGCAAGGCGTGTCTAGCGTCGGGAAACGCGCTCAACGACCGTTTTAAGGTTTATCAATTGGTTTACTTTTTTATTTTCTACCAGACAAATGGTCTGCCTGATTGATCAGCCGCAGACCACAGCAATCGTTTTTTCTTTATAAAGCTAAACACATGATGAAATGGATGTATCTGGCGGCTACAGCCGCTGTGGGGTTGGCTTGTGCCTTTACCACGCATAGCAATACCCCAACTCCCCCCAAACGAACGGGGCATCAGCCTAAGCAATCGAGCCAAGGCGAGTTGGTCAAACGAGGGCAGTACCTGGTTACGATCATGGGTTGTGCGGACTGCCATGCACCGAAAAAGATGACACCCAAAGGACCCGCACCCGACATGGATCGCTTTCTTTCCGGGTACAATAGCGACATACCCTTGGGAACCTACGACAAAGACCTCGTTAAAACGGGTCAGTGGGTATTGTTCAACGGGCAAAATACGGCTTTCATCGGCCCTTGGGGAGTATCGTTTGCCGCCAATCTGACCCCGGACGAAACGGGTATCGGAAACTGGTCGCTGGAGCAGTTCAACAAAGCCATGCGGCAGGGCAAATTCAGAGGAGTGGATAACAGTCGGCCCTTACTGCCGCCCATGCCCTGGCCCAACTACACAGCGATGACGGATGCCGATATGCGGGCAGTATTTACCTACTTGAAGTCGCTTAAACCGGTTTCGAATCCCGTACCTGCGGCTATTCCACCTGCGCCCTAATTGACAAAATACAGTAGACAATCTCTTTTAATGACAACAAATCTAATGAATCGTTTATCAATGTTTAACCGGTGGTCCATCCTTTGCGGACTGCTTTTAATGATCGCTTCGTTTGCCACCGATAACAGCGCTGTAACAGCCCGGACCCATACAGATAATCATTCTGCTTCGTTCGTCGGGATGCGCTGGCAGTTAGCTTCCTTTACACTTGATCAGTCAACTGATATGAATGGAGACAGTAAGCCAGACACCGATCTGACTCAATTTCTCAGACCCTGCGATCTGGACAATGGACTCGTTTTTGAGCCGACCGGTAAGCTAACAGAAGACATCGGCACACTCGATTGTATCCATCAGAAAGCCACCATCAATAAGCCGAGCAGGGGATGGTCGTACGATGGCGAAACGAAAATACTTCGTTTGATCGGTGAAAATAAGAGCGTTTCGGAATGGACTGTTCTAGAATCGCTACCAAAATCATTGAAAGTGAAGGTTGTGATTACAGAGGAAGGTCAACCGCTGACCGCAACGATGATCTGGGAACATTTATAACACTACACACCAATGATTTACCTCTTGAAAAAGTTACGCGTACGAAAAACGAAGCGCTTTAAACGGGTATCATCGCACGTTCGGTCGCAAGTCTGGTGGGGTCACGAGTAAGTAGCCTGCCCATAAGAAACGTTAAGCCGGGGTTTCATACTGCCTTTATAACCATAAAAGGCAGTATGAAACCCCGGCTTGTTTCCTTATTGGTTAGACAGCCAAAAAGTAAGCCGCTTCGGCCTGTTAGTTCTGCATGAGAAATAGATTTTTCGCTCTAATTGCCACTGCTTCGCTACTAGCAGTAACTCAGCCGGTTTTGTCACAGAAAACGACAAGCGACCGAGCCCGTATAGCAACCGAAATGGAGAAATCCATCCGTACGGAAATGCTCAACGACTGGTACCCTCAAGCAATTGATAAGGAGTATGGCGGGTTTCTGAGCACCTTTACGTATGACTTCAAGCCGACTGGCGCTCAGGACAAAATGATTGTGACGCAGGCCCGTCATACCTGGACAAACGCCAAAGCGGCTGAGCGTTACCCGACCGTTGTGCAGTACAAAAGTAACTCGAAACATGGGTTTCAGTTTCTCCGCGACGTGATGTGGGACAAGCAGTATGGTGGTTTTTACAACTTGGTTGACCGGAAAGGTACCGTCAAAGGAACGGGAAATAAGGAGGCTTACGGGAATGCGTTTGGCCTTTATGCCCTGAGTGCTTACTACCACATGTCGGGTGATACAGCGGCATTGAACTTGGCGAAAAAATCGTTTCGCTGGCTCGAAGAACACAGCCACGATCCGGTCCATAAAGGCTATTTTCAGCATTTAGGCCGGGATGGTACACCCATCAAACGGAATGCTTCGGTACCGTCGACCTCGGATCTGGGTTATAAAGACCAGAACAGTTCGATTCATTTGCTGGAAGCGATCACAGAGCTGTATACCGTCTGGCCCGACCCGCTGGTGCGCGAACGGCTGGACGAAATGCTTCGGCTAATCCGCGATGTTATCACGACGCCAAAAGGAAATCTAGTCTTGTTTTTTCAACCAGACTGGACGCCTGTATCATTTCGCGATTCTTCCGAAAGCGTCGTGTTGAAACACCGGAATTTGGACCACATTTCCTTCGGTCATGACGTAGAAACGGCTTACCTGATGCTTGAAGCTTCGCACGTGCTCGGTCTGAAAAACGACACTAAAACGCTGGAAGTAGGCAAACGAATGGTTGACCACGCGTTGGCGAACGGCTGGGATAAACAAGTGGGGGGCTTCTATGATCAGGGGTATTACTTTAAAGACAAGCCCGGTATGACCATTATCCGGAAAAGCAAAAACTGGTGGTCGCAGGCCGAGGGGCTTAACACGCTGCTGCTCATGGCAAACAGGTTTCCGAACGACTCCATGCAGTATTTCAATAATTACAAGCTGCTATGGGAGTACTGCCAAAAATACCTGATCGATCATCAGTATGGCGACTGGTACGAAGAAGGACTTGACAAAGACCCTGAGCGCCGAACAGCCTTAAAAGGACATATCTGGAAAGCGACTTATCATACGTACCGAGCCTTAGCAAACTGCGTTGACCAATCGAAGACAAAAGGGGTAGAGCATTCAACTCACAAATAAAAACAGAAGGCCGCTTTCTCGTGAAAGACGGCCTGTTTGTTTTGCTACTAACGGGCATTTAGGTTAGTTACGCTTGCTTATACAATGTATTCAGCGAAGAAATCATTTTCTTAACAGGAACAGAGTTGTATTTTCGGCGAGTCATCCATCGAGAAAACGCATGAAAAATAGATTGTTCATCGTAAGTGCCTTACTTATCGTCGCTGTTGTTTTTGGATGCGCGGTAAGTCGTCGTACTAAAAAAAGCAAGGAGAAGTCTATCGTAACCGGGGCCGATCAGCCGGATCAGTACGTACCGTATTTAACAGGGAAACGGGTCGCTATACTGGCGAATCAGACTTCCATTATCGGCAAAAAACATCTGGTTGACAGTTTGTCGGCGTTGGGCGTCAACATTGTAAAAATATTCGGTCCGGAACATGGATTTCGGGGCAAAGCCAGTGCGGGTACTTCTGTAGCGGATGAAACCGATAGTGCAACGGGCATACCCGTTATTTCTCTTTACGGTAAGAAAAATAAGCCTTCGAAGGAAGATCTTGCCAATGTGGACATCCTGGTATATGACCTCCAGGATGTAGGTTGCCGTTTTTATACGAATATCAACGCGCTGGTTCGGGTGATGGAAGCGTGTCAGGAGAACAACAAAGAGTTGATGATCCTCGACCGGCCCAATCCTAACGGCTATCTTATCGACGGCCCAATCTTGGACATGCAGTTTAAGTCGGGTATCGGTATGTTCCCAATTCCGATGGCGCACGGATTGACGGTCGCCGAATTTGCCCAGATGGCGAACGGTGAAGGATGGCTTACCAACAAGGTAAACTGTAAGCTCAAAATTGTCAAGGTTGCCAATTATGCCCATGATATGCCGTACACGCTGCCAGTTCCGCCCTCGCCAAACCTGAATACCCAACAGAGTATACTCTTGTATCCGTCCACCTGCTTATTCGAAGGAACGTATCTGAATCACGGACGCGGTACTCATTTTCCCTTCACGGTAATCGGAAGTCCTGAATTGAAAGGCATCTATTCTTTTTCGTATACCCCGACTTCCATTAAGGGTATGGCTGAGACTCCGCTGTTTATGGATCAGGTTTGCTACGGCCTCGATTTGCGCGCCTACGACACCAGCCTGTTGCGGAAGAAAAAGCAGGTTAATCTTCAGTGGCTGATGGAACTGTATAAGGCTCACCCCCACAAAGAGAAGTTTTTTGATTCAAAGCTAAGCAAGGAAATGGGCGTGATTGAAAGGCTGGTGGGCAACGGTTTGTTTCGCAAGCAGATCATGGAAGGAAAATCCGAGAAGGAAATTCGGGCAAGCTGGGAGCCCGGTCTAAGCGCGTACAAGAAGATGCGGGAGAAGTATTTGCTTTATCGTTAATCCATACGCTTTCACTCAACATTGTTAACGGTAGTAGTTGCTGATCTTACTCGCATAACTACCGTTAACAAAGCGAGTACGGGCGCTAGGTGATTTCAAGAGTAATTTTCCCCACAAAATCATCAGTTTCCAGCATCTGATGCGCCGGGCCGACTTGTTCCAGCGGAAACGTCTGCGCGATAAGCGGACGAAGTTTTCCGGATTCTACCAGATCTTTGACGTGCATCAGATCGGGAGCATTCGCACTGACAATCACGAGCTTCATGCGTGGTTTTGCCAAATCGATTAGCGACGAGACCGCACTGGCAAAATCGGTTGCGTCGGGTTTTGTGGTTACCAACAAACCGTCAGGGGTTAAGCTGTCTTCCACGTCCGAAAGGGTAAGTTTGCTAGCCGCATCAAAAATAAGCGCGTAACGGTTGTCTTTCGGGATGGGCTCCGTTTCGTAATTAATTACCTGATCACAGCCTAGCTCACGTGCGGTTTCTGCATGATCACCCTGGCACGTTCCCCTTACTGTAGCGCCCAAACTTTTGGCAATCTGAACGGCAGCTACGCCAACGCCACCCGTACAACCATTGATCAATATCTGATCGCCTGACTTTAACTTACCTTCTTTCAGTAAACCTTGCCAGGCAGTCAGGGCGGTTGTCGGTAAACTCGCGGCTTCCGTGAAGCTAATAGTTTCAGGCTTTAAAGCCGCCACATCAGCATCTACAGCCACCAGTTCGGCATACGTATGACCCGCCATCGGGCTCTTGCACCCGAACACCTCGTCACCTGCTTTGAAGCGGCTGCTTCGCGACTCAACGACTGTACCCGCGAAATCGCAGCCGATAATTTGCTCACCGAACAGACCGGAAACTAATCGCATCTTTCCTTGACGTACAAGTACATCGACTGGGTTTACGGAAGAAGCACGGTTTCGAATCAGGATTTGTCCGTCTTCGATGGTGGGTGCGTCAACTTCTTTAATTTTAAATTCGCTGGGGTCGCCATAGTGTTCGAGAACGGCTGCTTTCATGATGATTTCGGGTTTGTTTCGTTGAGCCTGATTTATTCGGGTTCTAATTGTTCGCTCTTACAGCAGTTTATCCGGAGTAATGGGTAACTCACGGATGCGTTTGCCCGTAGCATGGTAGACCGCATTGGCGATGGCCGCTGCCAGCCCAATCATACCGATTTCGCCCAGTCCTTTAGCGCCCATCGGGTCAATAATAGGATCGGGTTTGTCGATGAGAATAACGTCGATATCCGGTGTGTCAGCGCAAACGGGGACGTGGTATTCAGCCAGATCCTTGTTCATATACCGACCGTAGCGGTGATCCATGACGCCATCTTCCATCAGGGCCATGCCGAGACCCCAGATGACCGAGCCAAGTACCTGGCTCCGAGCAGTTTTATGGTTCATGACCCGTCCCGCATCAACCGCCGAAACCACGCGTGTTACCTTCACCATACCGGTTGCCGGATGCACATGTACTTCCACGAAGTTGGCACAGAACGATTTACCCGAAAATTTTTCGACCTCCGGGCCGCTTTTCGCTTCCTGCTGGACTTCCAGTTCGGGTAATTTGTTTTGCTTGAGAACGTCTATGTACGACACATGGGCCGAGCCATTTTTCAAACGAATTGTCGTGCCCTCGAACACCAGATTACTTTCAGCCGCTTTATACAAGGCTGTTCCTTCTTTATTGACCGCCAACTGGGCCAGTCGCTGTTTCAACGCTACACACACGTCATGCACCGCCGAACCAACCGAAATCACCGTGTGAGATCCGAACTGGGGTGGTGCCTGTGGAAACATTGAATTGCCCAGCTCGACTTTTATTTTTTCGGAAGCTATTCCGGTCAAGTCCGAGGCAATCTGGTTCAGAACCGTGTACGTACCGGGTCCTGTGTCGGCACTTCCTGTCTGAATCGTCAGCGTACCATCCGCTTTTAATTTTGCACGAGCGGATGCCGGACTGCGCTCCGATTTATATATCCCCGAACTCATTCCCTGTCCGACCAGCAATTCACCCGATCGCATAGAGCCCGGTAGCGGGTTACGCTTACTCCACCCGAACCGTTCGGCTCCTCGCTCGTAACATTCTTTCTGAAACTTGCTCGACCAAGGCTTGTTCTTTTCGGGGTCTACCTCGGCGTAGTTTTTCAGTCGCAGGGCAATAGGGTCCATGGTCAGCGCGTAGGCGAGTTCGTCCATCGCCGATTCCAACGCAAATGAACCGCTGGTTTCGCCGGGGCCGCGCGTCCAGCAGGGTGTACTTACATCGAGCGGTACAAGCCGGTACGTTGCCGTAAGATTCGGACACCGGTAGGAAGATTTGGTTGGGTGCAAAATACGTTCCGTAAATTGCTCGTAACTCGACGTTAAGCCATACGCTTCGTGGGTAATGCCAATTAGCGTTCCATCGGCTGCGGCTCCGATCCCCACCTTCTGAATGGATCGGGGCCGGTAGCCAACCATATTAAACTGTTGATCGCGTTTTAACGAAACCTTTACCGGACGGCCTATCTTTTTAGCACCTAAGATAGCCGCCATTTCCTGCGGCCAGATGCGCGACGAACTCCCGAAAGCTCCACCCACAAAAGGCGAATGAAGTTGAATATTTTCTTCCTTCAGGTTAAAGGCTTTCATCAAATCTTTCTGCGCCAGCTTGACGCCCTGTGATTTGTTGTAAACGGTGAGTTTGTCGTCACCTTCCCACACGGCTGTGGCGGCATGGGGCTCCATCGGGTTATGGACGTGAACGGGGGTGTGGTATGTTTGTTCAATCGTAACCGGCGCGGTTTTGTAGGCGTCTTTAGCTCCCCGCGAGTAATCGTCCGGGCGTTCGGGTTTAATCGCTTTGGCCAGGTTATTTTTGGTGCTGGTCTCGTGTGGCTGTTCCTGATAGTGTACCTGCACCAGTGAAGCCGCGTGGGTAGCCCGCTCAAACGTGTCAGCGATAGCGAGCGCAACCGGCTGATTGTTGAAGTAAATGCGGTCGTCGTAGAAAACACGAAACTCCTGCCCGAACACCCTCGACTGAGAATTATCGGTTCCGGCTTCATAACCGGACACTTTAGGCGCATTTTTGTACGTCATAATGGCCAGCACACCCGGCGCTTTTTCGGCTGCCTGCGTATCAATACGGGTAATACGACCTTTAGCAATTGTGCTGGTTACCAGTACTCCGTAGGTGACATTCGGTAAATTATATTCAGCCGCGTATTTGGCGCCACCCGTTACTTTTAGCTGACCATCTACCCGGTTTAATGGATTGCCAATTGATACTTTGTCAAATGCTGTCTCGTCCATAATTGATCTCAGCCTAAACCGGCGGCTGTTTTTAAGGCCTCTATGATAGCTTTAGGGGCCATCTTTACTTTAAAAGCGTTGTGTTCGTAAGCTTTGGCACCCTGCATGGCAATTGTTGCCGCCTGCTCAAACGTAGCCGTAGTAGCGGGTTTTCCTTGCAGCGCTTTTTCCGCTTCGGTTAGCCGCCAGGGTTTATGAGCCACCCCACCCATTGCCAGCCGGGCTTCCTGAATCGTTGATCCGTTCAGGTCAAGGGCAGCGGCCACCGACACCAGCGCAAAGGCGTATGAATTTCGGTCGCGGACCTTCAAGTAATGTACATGCTTAGCAAACGCATTATTCGGAATGTCAACGGCCACGATCAATTCACCACGATCCAGATTCGTATCAATTTGCGGTGTATCGCCCGGAAGACGGTGAAAATCAGTGAACGGAATCCGCCGGTCACCCTTCGGGCCGGATACAAGCACTGTTGCGTCTAAGGCCGCCAGCGCGACGCACATGTCGCTGGGGTGAACGGCGATACAGGAAGAAGTACGCCCCGTCAACGCGGTTTCGGTGCCCCAGATGGCGTGTATCCGGTTATACCCTTCCAACGCGCCACAGCCAGAGCCGGGTTGTCGCTTGTTGCAGGGCATAGCTGTATCATAGAAGTAATAGCAGCGGGTGCGTTGCAGCATATTACCGCCTACGGTAGCCATATTTCTAATTTGCGCCGATGCTCCTGCGTTGAGCGCCTGTGCCAGTAACGGTTGTTTTTCCAGTACCAGTTTACTGTCGGCCACCTCGCTGTTTAACGCCAGCGCCCCAATTCGAAGCGTGTTCCCTTGTTGCTCAATGGTTCGAAGCGTCAGATTATTAATATCGACAAGCGTTTTTGGAGCCGCTATTCCATGCTTCATCAGGTCGATGAGGTTTGTACCGCCCGCAATGAACTGAGCCGTCGGTTCTTTGACCAGTGCATCAATGCTGGCCTTTGGTGTGGCAGGCTGCGTGTATTGAAAGTTGTTCATACTTTTTGACCCCCCTGTTTAACTTCCTTAACAGCCTCGACGATACCCTCATACGCGCCACAGCGACAGATATTGCCACTCATGTATTCCTTGATTTCGGCATCTGAATTCGCGTGTCCTTCCCGAATACACCCCACCGCCGACATGATCTGGCCGGGCGTGCAATACCCACACTGAAAACCATCGTGTTTGATAAAGGCCGCTTGCATGGGATGCAAATGCGCCGATCCACTGGCCTCGGCTTTGGCTAATCCTTCAATCGTGGTAATCTTTTTTCCGTTTTGCATGACCGCAAAGCTCAGACAGGCTAGCGCCCGTATGCCGTTGATGTGTACCGTACAGGCTCCGCATTGTCCGTAATCGCAGCCTTTCTTCGTGCCAGTCAGATCGAGTTGTTCGCGCAGTAGGTCCAGGAGCGTCACGCGTGGTTCGACGTGTAGTGTACGCGAAGTACCATTGATGTCAATGTGTATCGATACTGTATCGGCCTGGGGAGGATTGAGTCCATTCATTTCGGCAGCGTTTACTAAAGAGGAAGGAGATAACGCATAAGCCGTTAGTAACGAAGAGTGTTTCAAAAAGTCACGGCGTGTTTCCTGAGAATGCCCTTCTTCGTTATCAATCGGTGAATCGGGTGGTCTGTTTTCCATACTGGCTAACGTTTATTCATAAAGCACAAAGTGCCTATGCAGGTTTAGCCTGACAGCGAAATGTTATTGTACAGATCGACTAAATCGACTTACCGTCTTTTTCAAAAAACGGCAAGCGCTGTTCAGTAAGCATCTAGATACTTACTGAACAGCGCTTGCCGTTTTGGACCTGAATCGATTTGCTTTACATTATCGAGTGCGTGGATCTGGCTTCGTTTCCACCTGGAATTCGTGCGGTGGTTCCGCGCCCTGAAGGTATTTTACAAAATAATCCCACCGCCGACGCATCATGTAGGGAGTATAGCTTCCAAAACCGTGGGCACTGTTTGGAAAAATCACCAGGTCATAATCCTTGTTGGCTTTTTCAAGTGCCTCAACAACCAATAATGTATTGTAAGGCGGCACGTTGTCGTCCATCATCCCGTGGGCCAGCATTAGTTTACCCTTTAGATTTTTGGCGTAGTTCTGGTTTGCCTGTGCTTCATAATCGACAGCAGACGTTAACCCGTTGTAGCGTTCGCCCCAATCGTCCTCGTAGTTCCGATTGTCGTGGTTGCCCGATTCAGAAATACCTACTTTAAAGAAATCGGGGTAGCGAAACATGGCTGTGGCCGTGGCAAACCCCCCACCCGAATGACCCCAGATACCAACCCGGCTGGTATCGATGTAAGCATACTTCTGAGCGAGTTGCTGAATGCCGGTAATCTGGTCGGTTAATGTATTGGTCGACATGTTGCCATAGCTCATGTCGTGAAAACTTTTTGAGCGCAACGGATTGCTGGTGCCTTCGATTTCGACAACGATAAAGCCAAGCTCGGCCAGTGCCTGATTGTCTTTTCGGGCCGCCGAAAACGACCAGTTTCCTACACTACCACCTTGTGGACCGGGGTAGATGTAATCGACAACGGGGTACTTCTTCGCGGGGTCGAGACGGGTCGGTTTGTACATTAGGCCATACAGGTCGGTTTTGCCATCGTATGCTTTCACTGTAATGGGAACGGGCGGTTGCCAGCCAGTAGCCGTCAATCGGGAAACATCCGTTTTTTCCAGATTTGTAATCAGCTTACCGTCCATGTTTCGCAGCACGACAGTAGGAGGGACGTCCGGTTTGGAATAGCTATCAACGAAATAGCTACCCGATGGCGAAATACTGACCTGATGATTTCCTTCTTCGGGGGTCAGAACGGCGAAGTTTTTTCCGTCAAAACCGATTTTGCAGAGTTGGCCGAAATAAGGATTAATGGCTTGCCGTCCGTTTGCTATGAAATACAGCAACCGTTTTTTCTCATCGACCTTCAACAGCCGGGTAACCAGCCAGTCGCCCTTCGTAATCTGGTTTTTTAGCTTGCCCGTTGCCGCGTCGTACAGATAAAGGTGTCCCCAGTTGTCGCGTTCGGAGAACCAGATAAACTCGTTTGACTTGTCCAGATAACGCCAGTTGATGGCTCCCCAACCGGATTCATACTGCGTAGGAACTGTTTCTTCGAAAATCTCCCGGACAGAGCCCGTTGCCGCATCGGCCAACCGAATTTTTTCCTGCTTGTGATCGCGTGACGTAGACACAAACGCCAGTTTCGACGCATCGTCAGTCCAGTTCACATCGTCGAACGTGCCGCTGCTGGCGATGTCGTCGCTTAGGGTTGCCCGGTGGGGGTCTGCCGGAATCTGCAACTGAATTACTTTGGGATTATCGACCTCAATGATAACGCGCTGGATCGTGGCAATATCCTTATCACCCGGTAGCGGGTACTTCCATTGCTTGAGCGTTGGCTTTCCTACGTTGGTCGTTACCAGATACATGTCACTCACCTGACGCTGATCCTGCTTGAACGTAGCGATCTTTTTCGAATCGGGCGACCACGCCAGAATTGCTCTGTCGCTCGATTTCCAGCCGGCGTTGTCGGTTGCGTAGCCGAAATCCTTAACACCGTCGGTTGTCAACTGGGTTTGTGTACCGGTTTGCACATCGCGAACCCATAAATTGTACTCCTTGATGTAAGCCGCCCGCTTTTTGTCCGGCGATAGCACTTCGATACCCGTTCCGCCCCGGCGTCTCCCGGCGTCGTTGTCAGGCTGGGTTTTTTGGGGTGCCGAGTCGGCTGTAAGTTGGTAGGTCTTTAGATCACAGAGCCACGGCTTGCCGTCGGCCTGGAACGAAACAGATTTACCATCGGGCGAAAAACTGATGCTTTGAAAAGGCAGCATGGCCGCTTCGTACGTCTTACCCGTTGCCTTCGACAAGGCATCGGCCAGTTTTTGGTGATCGAACGCGGCTGAACGCGTTCCCTTAGCAGGATCGACCAGGATAAACTCGCTTCCTTTGGCCGTCAGATCCCGGTACCAAAACCGATCTCCGGCAAACCAGTTGGGCCGCACACTACCATGATCAACTAGTTGCTCGGCGTTGGATGATAGAAAGCGTTGGGCCTGCTGGTAATCCGTAGTGGTTAATTGGGGACGTTGCTGCGCCTGCGCTGAGGCAAATAGCAGAAACGGTATACCGGTAAGCAAAAACTTATTCATGGTTGATGAGGAAAATGACGACAGACGCGCAGAGCGTCCCCGCACGTTAAAACAAGTAAGCAACAAAAATAAGCTAAGCCTTTTATAAACGGTCAGTGTTGGAGCGCTATGGCAAAATATTGTAGCCCATTTGTGCGAAAGATAAGAATCGCATAGGGTATAACAGCAGGCTACTTTTACGAAAAGTATCGCTCTGTCGTATAATTCAGGAGCGTTTCGGAACAGGGTGGTAAAAATCAGGTTGTAACCGTATGAATGAACAACCTTCTGGCCGACAGTGGAAAACCCTCGAAATAGCCGTTGATCAATTCCGGCAACGAATGGAACGGATCGCTGGTAGTAGCTCTGGAAAGGGTTCGGTTTATTCTCGGCTGGCTTTGATTCATCAGGCAGCAAAAGCCTATGCGGTAGAAACAGCGCCAGCAAGCATAACCGTTGAGATCGAAGAAATTACCAATCCTCCGTTGTACGAGGAGGACTTAAGCGATGACCCCGTCGTGATTCAGTTTAGCTATTGGTGATTGAATTTCTTTGCAAAACCGGTACTGCTTGATACGCAAAAGATCCTCTTCGTCTTTGTGAGGTCAGGTTCTTAAATCTGGCCTCACAAAGACGAAGAGGACTACAACTCTTCAATGGTTACATGAAAAGCGCTTCAATCTACTTACTCATAGCTATTGTTTAACGCTACCCAGACTACCAGGGGCTTATGCCTGTGTCCGGGGCATTGTCATCGCTGAAAAATTGACCTGTTGGCCCGTCCGGTCCGAGCGTAGCTGCTTTTACTAGTCGCGCGGCTGCATCCGGTACGGTACCGGGGCCGCTGTGGTGATTAAAATCAGTAGCCGTGTACCCTGGATCAACAGCATTTACCTTGAACGGTGTATTCCGCAATTCGTAAGCCAAAACGATGGTGTAGGCATTCAGGGCGGCTTTGGACGCCGTGTAGCACGCTCCTTTTACGTGATAGTACTTCCAGCTTGGATCGTTATGCAGCGTCAGCGAACCTAAGCCAGACGTGACATTGACAATTCGTGGCTCCTGGGATTGTCGCAGTAAGTCAACAAAGGCCTGCGTGGTTTCAATCACCCCAAACAAATTGGTTTCGAACACTTGTCGAAACATATCGATATTCGCGTCCAGCGCTGTTTGAGGAAAACCACCACTGATGCCCGCATTGTTGATCAGTACATCCAAGACAGCTGTCCTAATGCCTAGCGTCTCACGGGCGGCTTTTATGGAATCAGGGTTGTCAACGTCAATGGTAATGGGTTCGACGCTTTTCAAACCTTCCGACTTCAGTTGATCAACCGCCTGCTGGCCTTTTTGCGGATCACGGCTTCCGAGGTAGACATAATAACCGTTTTGCAACAACTGCCGGGCTGTTTCGAAACCGATGCTTTTGTTCGCGCCGGTAATCAGTACTGTTTTCATGGTTTATCTGTTTATAATGGGACAAAACTAGAGCCTTCCCTCGTAGCAGTTGAAACACATTCTTCGGCATTACTGGTACATTTTCCGGGTACTCGTCCGATACTCGGCGGGCGTTAAATCGGTTTCCCGTTTAAAGAAGCGACTGAAATAGGATGCATCCGAAAAACCGAGGTCGAAAGCGATTTCCTTCAGTGAATGTTGGGTGTGAAACAACATGCGCCTTGCTTCCAGCACCAGCCGCTCGTGAATGTGACTGATGGCTGGCTGACCACTTTGTGCTTTCATCACCTCGCTCAGATACCCAGCCGAGACATGCAATAAAGCAGCATAATCACTTACCTGATGCAATTCGCGAAAATGCTCCTCAATCGCAGCCTGATATTTTTTAAGTAGGAGCTTGTCGTTGGAAAACGAGTCGCTTTCATACTGCCTGGTATAGAGCCGGCTCAGGTAAGTCAGCAGTACGGTTAAGTAAGCCGTTATCATGCGTTGCTGCCATTCGCTGGGGCGGGTGTATTCGACCTGAATCTTTTCCAGTATGTCTTCCATAAAAAGCACATCCTCGTTTGACAGCCGTAATTCATGCGCATTTTGTGGGTTTTGAAGTAAGGGCAATTTGCGAAGAGACGCGCTTTCCTGTAAGGTTAGAAACTCGCTGGTAAAAGCCACCGCCGTACCCCACATCGGTTTAGGTTCTTCTTTGACGATTAGCTGGTTGGGGGCAAATACATAAAACGTATTGTCTTTGGTTAGGTAAGGAGTCATATCCACCCAGTGACGACTATCACCCCGACGGGCGAACACGAGCAGATAATAATCCTTACGGTGTGGTATCAGCAGTTCCGACTGGTGGGTTAGCGTTCCTTCGAAGCGGGCTATGCTAAACATCTTTTCCTGGAAGATAGGGTCCTGAGCCAGTGTATAAACCGGTACTTGCTGATCACGACTGATTATATTCATGCTTACCATTAAAAATTCTTGCCACCAGTATCGTATTGAACCGGACCTTGATAACACGTAACAATTCGATTAATCGAACCCGTTCAGTTCGGCGATGTGAGTTAACGCT
The DNA here is from genome assembly GCF_021233055.1 of Spirosoma oryzicola. Classification (NCBI taxonomy): domain Bacteria; kingdom Pseudomonadati; phylum Bacteroidota; class Cytophagia; order Cytophagales; family Cytophagaceae; genus Spirosoma; species Spirosoma oryzicola. Next base: position 27,844 of record NZ_CP089539.1, read on the forward strand.
ACGATTGGTCAGATCATAACTTTTCGCCTGTTTGCGCGTTTAGACAAGCAAACAGATCAACACCTTATGAAAAACTTACTTAAAGTGGCCGCTCTTTCACTGCTCTTGGTGGGTACGGCAAAAGCACAGGAAGTTACGAAAAAGGAAGCCGTCAAAACAACCAAGATTGCTCAGAAAAACGCCAAGCAATTACAGAAGCAAGCCAACCAAACAGGTAGCTCGACGGATCAGAAAGACGCCGATAAAACGATGGACGCGGCTAAGCGAGCCAAAAAACAGGCGAAGAAAAATACTGACTAACCCATAATAGCGTCCGACCTAACACACGCTAAGGGGATTGGCCGAATAAGTTAGAGAATACCAAACGAATAGCTAACAAAACGAGAGACCAAACTTGGTCTCCCGTTTTGTTATTTTATGCGTCCTTTAACAAGCCCCGCCGGCGCAACAGTGGTTTGATGTCTGGTTCACTGCCTCTGAACTTGCGGTATAGCGTCATCGGATCTTCGGTGCCGCCCCGTTCGAGAACATTTTTACGGAATGATTGAGCCGACTTAGCATCAAACAACCCTTTTTGCTTGAACACCTCGAAGGCATCGGCATCGAGTACCGCCGACCAGATGTAGCTGTAATAACCCGCCGAGTACCCACCCGAAAAGATATGCTGAAAATAGGTGCTGCGATAACGCGGAGGAATCTGATCAATCAAACCGATCTTGTCCATCGCTTGCTTTTCGAAGGCCAGTACATCTGTAGGAACCGCATCTGGCTTTAGTGTGTGATAAGCCATGTCAAGCAGCGAAGCCGCCAAGTACTCACTGGTTTCAAAGCCCTGATTGAATAAACTGCTTTGCTTGATCTTGTCGATGAGCGCGTCCGGAATAGGGGCTCCGGTTTGGTAATGCTTGGCAAAAAGTTTCAGCATTTCAGGCTCTACGGCCCAGTTTTCCATAATTTGAGAAGGCAACTCCACAAAATCGCGGGGTACCGATGTACCCGACTGGCTACCGTAATGCACATTGGATAGGAGTCCGTGAAGGGCATGGCCAAACTCATGGAAGAAGGTGCTTACCTCATCGAGAGTCAACAGCGCGGGCGTATTGCCGGTTGGCTTCGAGAAGTTACAGACAATAGAAACGACGGGCGTTATATTTTTGCCATTTTCGATTTCCTGTCGCCGATAGCTCGTCATCCAGGCACCACCGCGTTTGCTGGCCCGAGGAAAGAAATCCATGTAGATAAGTCCCAGATGTCGGCCATCGGCTTCTTTTACTTCATACGCTACCGCTTCCGGATGATAGACCGGTACGTCGGTGCGTCGCTCGAAGCGTAGGCCATACAGTCGATTGGTGAGCATGAAAATGCCTTCTCGTACGCTTTCCAGCGAAAAATAAGGACGCAGCTCCTGTTCGTCGAGGGCATACTTTTCTTTGCGCAGCTTCTCCGCATAATAGCGCCAGTCCCACCCGGCTAGTTTTTCGCCCTGACCACCTGCCTTGTCCATCATCACCTGCAAATCGGAGGCTTCCTTTTTGGCCACAGGAACCGTTGCCGACCATAGCTGATTCAAGAGCTGAGCCACCTTTTCCGGTGTTTGGGCCATGCTTTCTTCCAGCACATAAGCCGCGTGATTGGAGTAGCCTAGCAACTGTGCTTTTTCAGCCCGCAGCGCCACCATGTTAGCCATGATTGCCTTGTTGTCGTGCGCGTCGTTATGATTGCCCCGTTCGAGGTAAGCCCGAAAAATTCGCTCGCGCAGGCTTCGGTTGTCGGCGTACTGCAAAAACGGCATAATGCTCGGATTTTGCAGGGTAAAAACCCATTTACCGTCCAGCTTACGTTTCTTGGCTTCTTCGGCGGCTGCCGCTACAACCGAAGCCGGTAAACCACTGAGGTCTTCCGCTTTATCGATGACCAGCGTATAGGTATTGTTTTCGGCAAGTAGGTTCTGTCCAAACTTGAGTGTAAGCACCGATAACTCACTGTTGATTTTCCGCAGACGCTGCTGTTTTTCGGAAGTCAGGGCGGCACCGTTTCGCACAAAATTTTTGTACGTCTTTTCGAGCAGACGTTGCTGATCGCCCGACAGCTTGAGTTTGTTACGTCCTTCGTAAACAGCCTTGACCCGGCCAAACAAGGCCGGGTTGAGCATAATATCGTCGCTGTGTTTGGCTAGTTTAGGCGCTACTGTCTGGGCAATTTTTTGCAACTGATCGTTGGTATTGGCCCCGTTGAGATTCCCCAGCACGGTATTGACCCGCCGAAGTAAATCACCACTAGCTTCAATTGCTTCGATGGTATTCGCGAAAGTCGGAGCCGCTTTCTGTTGGGTAATGGCTGCGATTTCAGCTGTTTGTTGACGGATTCCTTCTTCGATAGCCGGTTCAAAATGGTCTGGTTTGATCTGATCGAAAGGTGGTACCGAAAAAGGGGTTTTGTAAACGCTAAAAAACGGGTTCGATGCTGTTGTGTCCACAAAATGCGTAGCGACGTGCGGCATATCGGTGTCTGGAGAAAAGGCGGTCATCACTGTAGCCAGTGCGAATAAAGATAGTCCAACTCTCATTTGATGGAGTGTATTAGTCAGTACTAGAGGAAAACTGCGTAAAAATAATACAATCCGTTCAGACAAGAATAGCTGTTTTGTAAAGCTCTATCCGCAATGGATACGACACCCCGATAGGGATGAGTCAGAAAGTCATCAGCATACGATTGAAGTAATTAGGATTCAGCTAATATCGGATGACGTCAAAGCACAGCACGCCGACGCACTTTATCATTCGTTCTACCGATAAAGTGCGTCGGTTCAACTGAATGATTGGCGAAACTCGATGGGGGATACGTTCGTCTTCTGCTTGAATAGTTTGTTGAATGATCGAATTATTTATTTGTTATAGAGGCCCCCGCATTTCCTTCCTTGTCTAGTTCAACCAGTTCGTACCCCAGCTTATCCAATCCAGGTTTGATTTTAGCTTTATCACCCACTACCAGGATAATCATTTTGTCGATGGGAAACCGCTTGATAGCCATTTCGCCAACCTGTTCACGGGTTAATGTGCTGAGAATCTTGGTCTGCTGTTCGACGAAATCAGCGGGTAGATTATACTCCAGAATCTGACCTAAAAACTGGGCCTTCTGAAACGGGGTTTCGTACCGGAGGGCGTCGCGCTGACCGACCGAATTTTTGGTAAAGTTCAGTTCTTCGGCGGTGATACCCTGCTGCGCGTATTGGTTGATTTCTTTGACAAATTCAACAACGGCGCTGTCCGTCACGGCTGCCCGAACACCCGCCTGGGCGGTGAACGGTCCGGGTAGAAACGTACTGGAAAAGCGGGACATCGCTCCGTAGGTATAGCCTTTGTTCTCGCGCAGATTTAGGTTGAGTCGGCTGTTGAAGGCCCCACCCAGAATAAAGTTCGTCAGTGTGCTGCGGTAGTATTCACCCGTTGCGTCATAAGGAAGGTCGGTCAGGTAACCAATCCGAATTTCCGACTGGGCTGCCCCCGGCTTGTCGACCAGATAAATACGCGTTTTTTCGGTCGCTTTTAGAGCGGGTAGCGTGGGTAGGGAAACGGGTTTAGCCGCCCAATTTTTCAGGAAGGCCAGCTTCGTCAGCAAAGCGTCTTTATCCACTTCGCCCACAACAACCAGCTTCGCTACGGATGGCGTAAACTGAGTGTTATAAAACTCCTTCACGTCATCCAGCGTCAGCGTTTCTACGCTCTGCCGGGTGCCGCTAACCGGAATTGCGCGGATGTTGTCGCTCCCAAACAGCAGACGATTGTAGGCTTTGTTGGCAATCACTACGGGCTGCGTGCTCTGATTGGCGATCAATTCAAGCTGCTGCTTTTTCAACCGTTCAAAGTCGGCTGGATCGAACCGGGGTTCCCCAAGTTTCTCCCGCAGAATGGCTAGTGTTGCGTCCAGATTTTTGGTCAGCGATTCGACGGAGACGCCCATTTCTTCGGGGCCGGCAAAGAAAGTAATTGAACTGCCCAGCTTTTCCAACTGGCGCGTCAGTTCCTCGGTTGAATGGGTACGGGTTGCTTCGTTGAGCAGGGAGGCCGTCAGTTGAGCCACGCCCGCTTTCGACAGGTTTTGCTGAGCCAGTAAATGGCCTCCTTTCAGTGACAGGTAGAGCGTCACGGTTGGTACTTCATCCGACCGGACGCCAATCATCCGCAATCCGTTCGGAAACGTTTCTTTGTAAAACGGTGGCACTTTAACCGTAGGATTAGGACCCACAGCCGGTAGCTTACTTCGGTCGAAGGTATCGGCTGGTTTGGTATAGGTCAGGCCCGTATATGCGTAATCCGGTGCCTGATAGCCCGCCGGTGACGCGGTGTAATTATCTGCGTGCGTAACAATCGCTTTCTGCCCTTTGGGGTAAACGGTGGTGACGACGGCTTTTTTTTCTTTGATATACTGGTTGTACACCCGCATAACGTCGGCTTTAGTCAGTTTACGCAAGGCCGAAAGTTCGCCAGGTAACTGATTGGGATTGCCGTCGAAGGTCTGGAATTCGGCTAACCGGGATACTTTGCCCGCTACGCTGCTCAGTGAACCAATTAAATCGACTTCCCGCGAGGCTTTAAACTGAGCCAGTTCATCATCACTCACACCTTGGCGTTCCAGTTCCAGCATACTGGCTCGTAGCAGCGCTTCAGTACTGTCCAGCCGAAACGTAGGAAGTGGCAGGGCGATAAACGAGAACTCGCCGGCCAACTCGCTCGTGGGATGGATAACATTGACCTGAACCGCTTTCTGGGTTTTCACCATACGCTGGTAGAGTCTTGACGTTTTACCACCTCCCAGCACGGCCGCCAGCGCGTCAAGCGCCACTTCGTCGGGGTGATGGCGGGGAACGGATGGGTAAGTCAATCGTAGCATCGGGAATCGAACATTATCTTCGTAGGAAACGTAGCGGTCTGCCGTCAGTACGGGAGCAGGAACTACTGTCTTTTTTACGGCTGGCCCCCGCTTGACAGGCCCGAAATACTGTAGCGCCAGCCGGACTACTTCTGCCGGAGTAACGTCACCACCCACCGTCAGCACGGCATTGTTGGGTCCGTACCAGCGTTTAAAGAAGTTTTTCAGATCGTCTACGTTTACCCGATTCAGATCCTCTACGTAACCAATAGTCAGCCATGAGTACGGATGCCCGTAGGGATACAGCGTTTTAGCCGTCACTTCTTCGGCTAGTCCGTAAGGCCGGTTATCGTAATTCTGACCGCGTTCGTTTTTCACCGTAGCCCGCTGAATCTCGAATTTTTGTTGGGTAACCGCATCCAGCAGAAAGCCCATCCGGTCGGCTTCCAGCCAGATAGCCCGCTCCAGCTGGTTGCTGGGTACCGTTTCAAAATAGTTGGTGCGGTCGCGGTTCGTCGTTCCGTTCAGGGTACCACCCGCCTGAGTCACCAGCTTGAAATGTTCACCGTTGGCGACGTGGTCAGAGCCCTGGAACATCATGTGCTCGAAAAAATGAGCGAAGCCCGATTTTCCGATTTCTTCCCGAGCTGACCCTACATGGTACGTTACATCGACGTGAACCAACGGGTCCGAGTGGTCTTCATGAACCACTACCGTTAGCCCGTTGGGGAGTACGTACTTTTCGTAGGGAATAAGGAGTTCAGTTCCTTTTCGGGATACTTTTTCGATCAATTTGGCCTGTGAAAAGGCGGACTGAGTCGTCAGGCACCCGACCAGCAGGGCCAGCCATAGACTTCGTTTAACGTAATGCATGCGGTTTGTGTCGTGTTACTGCGATGGATATGATAGGAGGATCGCTTTCAGCGAGTAGAGCCCATCGGTAGGGTATGAGTTACTGAGAGACGGAATAGGATTAATAGGTCTGGCGACCGCTGTCCAGAAATGAGACAAAATTAAGCGGGTCATAATCGGCTCCCTGTGGCTGCACCAGTGGTTTTCCATCGGGCCCCAGGAGTACATAGAACGGTTGCGAATTGGCGTTGAATCGGCTAGCCTGCAAATCGCTCCACTGGTTGCCAATCGTTTTGATTTTTTTACCACTAAATGAGGATACACGCTGCTCGGTTTCGGGCAATTCGGTCTTGTCGTCAACGTAAAGCTGAATCAGTACGTAGTCCTCTCGTAGACGTTTAAGCACCGCCGGATCAGGCCAGACGGTGGCTTCCATTTTCCGACAGTTGACGCAGGCATGGCCGGTAAAATCGACCAATACGGGTTTCCCCACCGATTTCGCGTAGTTCATCCCTTCTTCATAATCGAAAAAAGCGTTCAGACCCAGGGGCGCATGAAACAGATCGCCGTATTTCTTAACCGTTGGCGAGTGGGTCGTTTCGTTGGTCACGCCCGATTGAGTCATTCCTGACTGGGTCAGCCTTTGCGTATATAAATCAAAATCCTGGGTTTGCTGAGGAGGCAGAAAAGCGGCCACAGCTTGTAAGGGCGCTCCCCACAAGCCCGGTACCAGGTAAAGAGCGAAGGCTAGCGACACAATAGCCATGAACAGCCGAGGTACTGAAATACTTGTCGAGGGGCTGTCGTGAGTAAACTGCAATTTACCCAGTAGATAAAAGCCCAGCATACCGAAAATGATAACCCACAGCACCAGAAACACTTCCCGGTCGAACCACTGCCAGTGATACGCCAGATTGACATTCGACAGAAATTTCAGCGCCAGTGCCAGCTCGAGGAAGCCCAGGACAACCTTTACGGAGTTGAGCCAACTCCCCGATTTGGGCAGTGAGGCCATCCAGGAGGGAAACAGCGAGAACAGCATAAAGGGTAGTGACAAGGCCAGGGCAAAGCCAAACATACCCACGGCGGGACCTATGAGCTGACCCATCGAAGCGGCCTGTACCAGCAGCGTACCGATGATAGGCCCCGTGCAGGAAAAAGATACCAGGGCCAGCGTCGTGGCCATGAAGAAAATGCCCGGCAAACCACCCTGATCGGCCTTGGCATCCATTCTGTTTGCCCAGGACGTAGGCAGAATGATCTCGAAAGCCCCAAAAAATGAAGCCGCGAAGCCAATCAGCAGCAAAAAGAAAGCACAGTTGAAGATACCGTTGGTTGATAGCTCGTTCAGGGCATCGGCCCCGAAGAGGACCGTAATCAGGAGTCCTAGTGACACGTAGATCCCAACGATCGATAACCCATAAATGAGTGCATTACGGATGCCCTGCGCCCGGCTTGCGGATCGTTTGGTGAAAAAGCTCACCGTCATGGGCAATAGCGGAAAAATGCACGGCATGAGAATTGCCGCAAAGCCGCCCAGTAAACCCGCTACAAATGTGACCCAGAGCGATGGAGCAGCCGCTTCCTGAGGCCCTGTGCCTGTCGAGGAAGGGGTGGGGGATAGGGTCGTTTGGGTCATCGTATCCGCTCCTGTAGCCGACTCCTCGATTGGTGCAAACTCCAGTCCTTCTGTAGAGAGTGTATCCTGCGCCCAAGCTGTCTGGGGACCGCCGACCAGGAGCGCTACCATCAATAAACAGGGCATTAGCCAGCGCCAACCAGAAAACAGAGATCGATGTGTAGTCATGTCGTTCACTATTTTATGGATACGCTGAAGGGGATTTCGTCGGGGGGCAGGCACTGCTTGTCGTTGCAGACCATGTACTCAATCGTTCCTTTCACAACCTGAGGGCTTTTGCCGGTCAGTTTAACTTTCTGCTGAAAGATGACTTCCTTTTCGAAATAGCTCACTTCCATGTTGAATACCTTTTCCAGCCGGGGGTGATGGGCTTCGGTTCCAGCGCCGTTCCTTGTAAGGTATAAGTACCGGGATCGAAAGAAATGGTCGTTTTGACCGGGCCTCCTTCGCTCACATGCTGCGAATACACGTGCCAGCCGGGATCGATTGTAGCCTTCAAAAAAATGACAGCTTCCGTAGCACTCGTTTTCCGGGCTGCGTAGCTCCATTTCACGGGTTTTAATACCTGAGCCTGGACGGCACAAACGGCGAGCAGCATCAGGCTCGCGAATACTAGTTTTTTCATCTGGGGATTTGTTTCGTTGAACGCGTTAGAGACTTAGCGTTTTTTGTCATCCCGACCGGTCCGCCGTTGCGGCAGGAGGGATCTTCGTTAATAGGCTGTCCCTACTGCTCACCGAAGATTCCTCGTTCCTCGGAATGACAGAAAAACGTCGTAATTGGCTATTTAATAGGTAATTAACTATGAGATGCATCAGCTGAGTAGCGGGTTTGCCAATCGGCTGATGGGGCGATAATCGAGGAACTGAACGTCAGGCGAGACGTAATTCGGTTTGATGGGTTCGGTGCGAACCAGATCTGTACTCAAATACTTTTTGTTACTGTCGCACAGGATAGTGACCACGACGGCGCTGGCTCCCATCTGGTTTTGCACCTGGATCGCGCCGATCAGGTTGGCCCCCGACGAGATACCCACCGCCAGGCCCAGATCAGTCGCCAGTTTCTGTGCCATCAGGATTGCATCGCCATCCGATGCCTGCACAACGGCGTTCAACTCCGCCAGGTTGACCAGGTCCGGGACGTACTCATCGAACAGCCCCTGAATCCGGTGCGAACCAGTTTTATAGCCAACGGAAAGCGTTGGCGATTCGGCGGGTTCCAGTGGATGAACCTGAATCGCCGGATTGCGCCGTTTCAGATAGCGGCCCACGCCCATAACGGTCCCTCCGGTACCCACGCCCGCCACAAAGGCATCCGGTGAACAATCGATATTCTGGAGTTGCAGCCAGATTTCGCGTCCCGTTGTCAGATAATTGGCTTCCGCGTTGAACTGGTTGGCAAACTGACGGGGCAGGAAAATACCTGAATCATTGGCGGCCATTTCTTCGGCTCGTCGCTGCGCCCCCCGAAAACCGCCTTCTTCCCTGGTAAACAGTTGAATGTCGGCCCCCAGACTGCTGATAATATCCATGCGTTCCTGACTCATGCCAGCGGGCATGAGAATCGTAACGGGGTGGCCCAGGGCTCGTCCAACGGCGGCAAACGAAATACCCGTGCTGCCACTGGTGGCTTCTACGATGCGGTCGCCTGGTTTGATTAGCCCTTCCCGGTAGGACCGATGTAGCACGTGCAGGGCCATGCGATCTTTGATACTGCCCGTCAGGTTATAGTGTTCACATTTTACGTAGAGCGAACGAGATTCACCCCGGTACGTGTACACCAATTCCAGCATGGGCGTATTGCCAATCATGTGCCAGAGGTGCGAAAATTTCTCTCTCAGACGGGGCGTCAAGTCAGGCGATACTGTCTCCGTGAGCATGTTGATGGAAAGTAAAGGCAATAGAGGAGCCGTACCCATGAAAAAGGGCAGCGATAGGTACAGGAAAAGCGTCTATTTTCCTTACCGACCTAAGCCGGTAAGGAGATGGGAGATGCGACTAAGGTTTGGGGTCCAGCAGTTCGGCCAGCTTTTTATGCAGTTGTTCGCCCCGTAAGTTTTTCGCCACAATTTTGCCGTTCTGATCCAGCAGATAACTGGTTGGGACCGCCTTGATTACGTACGGACTCAGTACATCACTCTTCCAGCCTTTCAGGTCCGACACATGATACCAACTCAGGTTATCGGCCTGAATGGCTTTTTCCCACAGGTTCTTTTTGGTATCGAGCGAAACGCCGATAATCTCAAAACCTTTGTCATGAAATTTCTGATAAGCCGATACAACGTTCGGGTTTTCTTTTCGGCAGGGACCACACCAACTCGCCCAGAAATCGACCAGCACGTATTTCCCTTTGATCGACGAAAGACTAACCGCTTTGCCAGTGGTATCGGCCAGCGTAAAGGCGGGAGCTGGTCTGCCAATCCCTACTTTCTCCAGATCGGTCATCAGTTGCTGCATCTGCTGACCGTAGTACGAATTTTTCACGGCTGGCGACAATTGCGCATAAATAGCGGGTAGTTTATCGGTTTCGGGCTCTACCGAGTAATAACTCATGGCCAGAAAAGGGCTAACGACCGAGTTGGGATGCGCACGAATAAATACACGGGTTAGACTATCCGCCCGGGAAAACTGGTACCGAATGGCTGCGCTTTGCTGCTTCGCCAGACTGTCGGGCAGTTTGTCGGTGGGCTTGGCTTTCATGGCCGCGTATTTTTTGTCAATTGCATTCAGTTTGGTAAACACCTCGGTTTCCAGTTCCCGGCGATGCTGTCTCCAGAGTCTTGTCTCTTCAGAACCGTCAACGAGGGCCTGACCAAGCGAATCCTTCACGGCTTTGATCGTAACCGGCTTTGGCGTCAGGAAGAAAGGGAGGAACTGATTGCGATCAGAAGCCAGACTGATCGACGCTGTTCCTTCGTGATCGAGCGGCCCTTTAAAAGAAAACGTACCATCCGCGCTGATCACGGAATCCCGTACCGATTCTTCCCCTTTGGTGTGATTGAAATAGATTTTCTCATTTTTCAATCCTTTTATTTCTCCTTTTACTGTGTATGCGGGGGCCGGTGCTTTTTGTGCAGAAGCAGCCGAGATGCTGAGCAGCAGCAATCCAACTAAGGTCAGTGAGTTCTTCATAATTCATTATTAGTTAGTAAGTAATTAATAGCCCTGATTTTGCGTAAGCGCAGGATTGGCTTCAATCTGGGAGGAAGGAATGGGTAGTAACACGGCCGTTGGTTTCCAGCCCGGTTTGATTGGAGCCAGCACGGCATCCGCCTGGTTAGTGCGTTTGAGATCAAACCAGCGGTGGCCAAATTCGGCGAACAATTCCACTTTACGTTCCCGTAAAATTGCGGCCAGAATCCCATCTTGCGCGGTAGCCGTCGTAGCGGCTAAGCCAGCCCGACTGCGAATCACGTTAAGATCGGCCTGGGCTTGGGCCAGCTGATTTAGATTCGCCCGTGCTTCGGCCCGGATTAGGTACTGTTCACCTAAACGAAACAAGACTATATTTTCGTTGCCCCCCGTCGTTGCTACCCGAAGCTTGTACTTATTGATTCGGTGCGTAACGACGTTACTAATCGCCATAGAGTCCACCCAGGCGGTACGGCGTTTGTCACCTGCTTCGAAGGAACGAACAAAGTTTGGTCGTAAAACAAAAGCGGGGGGAGCCGTCGTGCTGGCCGTGCGGTAATTAGCACCCAGTGGTGTAAATCCTTCAAACGTAGCAAGTTGGAAGATGGTCTCGTTGCTGCTGTTAACGAAGGTCGTCGACAGATCACTCAACGAATACGTTCCCGAGCCAATGACTTCAGACGCTTCGAGGGCGGCATTGGTATAGTCTTTCGTGTACAGATACGCCCGGGCCAGAAACGCCGAAGCGGTGTGTTTATTAATTCGTGTACGCGATGACCCTACGTAGGCAGTAGGTAACGTGGCTTTAGCTTCCTTCAAATCCGTAATGATCTGAGCCCAGACCTGAGCCGCCGGAGCCCGGCCCAAAGCGGCATTCACGAATTCGTCGGAAGACGTAGTTAGTGGCACATCACCAAAATAATTGACCAGGTTAAACAGTCCGTAAGCCCGCCAGAATTTGCTTTCGCCGAGTAACTGATTTTTACCCGCTTCGCTCATGCCACTCGACTGTGTAATGTTCGCAATGGCCATGTTGGCCTGGCGGATAAAGGTATATGTCTCCCCCCACAACCGGTTGGCTACCGATGAATTAAGCGGAGATACCGTGTTGTTTTCCATTTCCTCCAGGGTTGGCGCGGAAAGGGTATATTCCAGCTCATCGCTCAACAAACCTGCATAGCCTGTCCAGGTGATGGTAGGGGTATTCCGAATCGTGGAGTACATATTCAACACGACGCTGGTCGCTGAACCATCACTGGCAAAGGCGTCTCCTACGCCAATAGTGGTGGGTGGATAGTCAATGGTTACAAACTTCTCGCAGGAAGCAAGACTCAAGCCTGCCAGGGTAATGAAAAAAGAAAAACGAACGTACGATTTCATGAAAATAGCCTGCTTAGAATGAAACATTTAGACCGCCTACAATCGTGCGAAGGGGTGGCATTGCCAGAAACTGACCTGCTCCGGGGGCTGTGCCTGTGCCAGGTACGGTCGTTTCAGGGTCAAGGATGTATTTTTGACTCGCCCAGGTAAATAGATTTTGTCCCTGTACATAGACCGAAACCTTCGACAGTTTGGTTGGCCGAATCCAGGTGGTGGGTAGATTGTACGACAGGCTTACGGTACCAATTTTCAGGAACGAAGCATCCCCCCAGAGGGCATCCGACGAGCTGTAATTGCCAAAAGCCTGGCTATAAAGCGTTGTCGCAGCAGGATAAAGGGCACTCGGATTACTTTCAGACCAGCGGTTTAGTGCTTCTGTTGTTGTGTTTACGGCGCTAGAGCCCAACGGGAAACCGTACAGTTCGTTGAAGTTGAATTTGTACCCATTCCGACGGTTGAAGCGTACGAACACATCCAACTGGAAATTCCGGTAGGAGATTGAGTTATTGATGCCCCCGAAAAAGGGCGTTCCAATCGGAGCCATGACCCGATCTTTATTGAAGTCTATGACCCCATCCCCGTCAAGGTCCCGAACCGTCGGCAGGCCGTTCGCATCCAGGCCGTTGTATTGAAACACGCGGGTAGCATTTATGGGTTGGCCCACGGTGTAAAAGCTTGAGTTAAATAGTCGTCCGGGATCACCGACTGAAAGGAGCTTGTTTCTTAAAAAGGTGAGGTTGATATTGGTCGTCCACCGGAGACCAGCCGCAGCTACGTTGATCGTACTAAGGTCGAATTCAAAACCATCGTTTTGAATCAGGAGATCCAGGTTTCCCGAGAACGAGTTGACGCCCGATTGCGTAGGCATGTTCGTATTAGCCAACTGATCACTCGAACGGTTTCTGAAATAAGCGCTCTTTAGCAAAATACGGTCTTTGAGAAAGCCCAGTTCAAGAGCGGCTTCGAGTTTCTTCGTAGTCTCCCAGTGCAGTGTCGGATTCGCAATGTTATAATTGACCAGCGTAGCCGAGCCGGAATAGGTATTGGTACCCGAGGTAACCTGGTAGAACGGAAGGTAAGCGTAGTTTGGAATCTGATCATTACCGGTCAACCCGTAGCTCGCTCTCAGCTTCAGATAACTCAACCAGGTGATTGGTTTCATGAACTCTTCCGAAGAAGCCAGCCAGGCCGCCCCAATGGCACCAAAATTTCCGAAACGGTTGTTCGGGCCAAAGCGGGAAGAGCCGTCACGCCGGAAGGTTCCGGTGAGAATATACTTGTTATCCCAGCTGTAATTAACTCGTCCAAATGCCGACGTGTAACGATACAGTGAAAAGTTGTTCGAACTGACCGTGATCGTACCGGCTCCCGATAGCGATTTAAGCAAAGCTTCGTTCGTATAATTACGCCCACTAATCGACTGGCCGGTCGCGTCTGAATGCTGGAATGTTCCCCCAATCAGGGCGTTGAGATGGTTTTTTCCGAACGTTTTCCGGTAATCAAGCTGTGGCTCTATAATGTAGCTTTCGTTTTGATTGTTGGCAAACGTGGCGTTTGCTACGGGGTTGGATGCCGGGTTTTGCGAGCGAATCGGGTTGGTCTGAATCTGGCTCAACCCCGTCAGTGTATAGCCGTTGTTTACTTTCAGATCCAGTCCGGGAAGAACCGTATACTTTAGATTCAACTGGGTAACGAAGTTTGTACTGATGTTTTCAAAATCCCGTATCAGCAGGGCTTCGGGATTCGTTCCGCCGGTCCAGTTTAAGCTACCGTCGGTGTTATAGAGCGGATAGTTAGGAGGCAGGTTATAAACCGAAGAAAGATCGGTACCAATCAGGTTACTATTGACGCGGGAGTACGACGTAGTGAAATCCACTCTAAATTTCTGATTCGCCGTAGTGTGGCTACTGGCGAAGCGGCCGGAGAGCGTCGTAGATCCCAGATTACCCGGAAATACCGTTCCCTCTTTTCGATACAAGCCACTAAAAAGAAATGAGTTGGTTACGTTTCCTCCGGATACCGAAGCCGTCGCATTGGTAAATTGAGCTGTACCGCCGAGGTATCTGCGTTGCCAGTCCGTGTTTGCATTCTGGTCCCAAACCGTTAGATCAGGCGCGTTGGACGTCGTAGGAGTTACTCTAGCTCTTGCAAACGCATCACGACGTAGAGAAAGATACTGGTCCGTATTCAGCATGGGGATGTAGTAGGGCACTTTTCCCGCTCCGCTGTTCACGTTAATGTTAAACTGAGTTTTACCCGCTTTCCCCTTTTTCGTCGTAATCAAGACAACGCCGTTCGAGCCGCGTGAACCGTAAATGGCGGTCGCGTCAGCATCTTTTAATACGTCAATTCGTTCGATATCTTCGGGCGGAATCAGACCCAAAGGGCTTTGTTCGCCGTTAGCCCCAGAAATACCATAGGCATTTAAGTTATCCGAAGCCGGTTGTCCACCATTGAATAGCGTAAATGGAATACCATCAATAACATAGAGCGGAACGCCCCCCGCAGATAAGGAATTCTGGCCGCGAATCTGAATGCGGACCGAACTGCCGGGCAAGCCATTGTTCTGCGTAATCTGCGCCCCTGAAATTCTCCCCTGAAGGGCAACCAAGGGATTTGTAACGGTTTGAATATCAATGTCTCTAGCCGTAATCGAACTAACCGAGCCCGTATTGTAACGCTGCGTTGTCGTGCCGTAGCCAATGACGACGGTTTCATTCAGCGTATTGTCTGCCGGTTGTAACGCTACGTTGATGACGCTTTCCCGTTCTACTTTAATCGACTGGGTGGTGTAGCCAATAAAGCTGAACCGCAGCGTAACCCCCTGGGGAACACTCATCCGGTATTGCCCCCGCTCGTCGGTGACCGCTCCCATAGGGGTGCCGCCAGCCACGATATTGACTCCTGGTATACCTTCGCCCGTGCTGGCATCGGTCACCCGGCCACTCACCGTAACGTCAATCCGACTGTCGATCGAGGCTCTGGCATTGATCGGAGCCACACTAGTCATATTTTTGAGAATGATGTAGTTCCGGCGGATGCTGTAGTCGATTTGAAGCGGTTTCAGCAGGCGGTCCAGTAGCGTTGCCAGATTTTCATTGCGGGCGTCAATCGATACGCGCTGGGGTTTCTCGATCAGCGAAGGCACATACGTAAATCTCGCCCCCGTCGCTTTTTCAATCGCATGGATGGCCGCTGGCAGAGGTTGATCCTGAATTGTCAACGTAATGTTACGTTCCAGCAGAGTCTGTCCCAGGCCGTCGAAAGCCAGTGCCGTGCTGGCCAAAATTAGAGTCAGCACAAGGGGAAATGCCGCTAGTTTCATACAGTGTAGCAGTAAGTTTCGGCGAGGTATCGCTTTTTTCATCGTAGATTTACAAGTGTTGTTTTGGTGATACAAGGCAATACAAAGCCCGTCGCCCGGATTTCGGGTGTTCAGATGGTCGCACATACTGGACGGGTTTACGCAAAAGCTGGTGGTGCTGGTAACACCATCAGCTTTTTCTTATAGGGGGAAAGCTACGGCGATTCACAGCCTTTCCCTGAAATAATGATTTGAGTCTCAACTACTTCAAAGCGAGCCCCTATGGTCTCGCAGATGATGCTTAACTTATCGAACAGGGGTTCATCGCCTAGTGGTGCTGTCACCTGGCAATGCTGCATGAGCTGCTGATCGAAAACAATAGGGATGTTGTAGGCCTGCTCAAGGATTTTCAGCGCTACCGGAACCGGTGTGTTGACAAAGTTGAATCGGTTTTCACCCACGGGCGTATTGACAACGACCGGCTGGTCGATCAGGGACTTGCTTAACCGCTCCCGATCTCGCTCGAAAATTACCTGTTGGTTGGGCGTAACGATAATCGACTGAGGTTGATAACTCGTCTGCTGCTGCGCTCGTTTCCATTCCGATTCGGCAAATACTGATACTTTTCCCGACAACACCTTCACAATAACCCGGCCCACACCACTGGGAGCGTTGACTGTGAACTGAGTGCCCAAAACCCGGGTCACTGAACCATTGGCGTATACCAGAAAGGGCTGATCTGGTTTACGAACAACCGAGAAAGTAGCTTCACCCGTTAAATACACATCGCGGGTAGCGGCCGTGAAGCGGGCGGGGTACCGAAGTTCACTACCTGTTTTAAGTTGAATCACGCTGCCGTCGTCAAGCCTGACAGTCGTGCCCTTTGCGGTTAGAAACTTCGGTGTATTCGCCGGAACCGTAGTACTTGATCCGATAACAAGCGTTGGTTGCTGTTGCCAGAAGAGACCAGCGCCAACCAGCAACAAAAGGGAGACCGTAGCCGCGATAGCGAGTCGATTTTTCCAAACCCATCCGGGGGCCGAAGGGGAGGAATTTAACACGTCTGATTGGGGTAAATCCAGGTACTGACGGGTTAGTTCAATGCAGGCCTGAACATCGGCATCGGTTATGGGTCTGTTTTTTACCTTCAGTGCCAGCACCACTTCGCGGGCCTGGCTCAGCGTAGTTGCCTGATTCGCGTGTTTAGCCAGCCAGCCCTGCCAATACTGCTCCCGTTCCGGCGTCGGATGCATGACCCACTCGCGAAAGGATTCCTGCCAGACGAGTTCTTCCAGCGTAACGGGGGTAAAATCTGATGGATTTTGCTGCATCATACCTTCGATAGCAGAAAATCGCAAGCAGATACCATTCAAGTTCGAAAAATTTTTACATTCTTTTGAAAATGCCAAAGAGTCTTCTTTGTTAAGAATCCTCTCGCCACTGGCCCCGCAGCTTTTTAAGGGCCATTTGCAGCATGTTCGAAACCGTCTGGGGCGTTATCTGCATCGTCTGAGCAATCTGATCCCGGTCCATCTCCTGAAAGTATTTCAGGTAGATCACTTCTTTTTGACGATCGGGCAGTTCGTCCAGCAGTTGCTGCATCTGGTGGGCTTTCAGGCGGGCACTTTCAGACTGAATCAAATTTTCTTCTACCGTGTATTCAACCGAAAAGTCAGGCTGAGCTGCCAGATCGGTTTGTAACTGATTCATTTGCCAGACGCGGTAAATGCGTCGGCGCAAAATCACAAATAGGTAAGGTTTTACCTGCACATCCGTTCGTAGCGCGTGACGCCGTTCCCATAAATCCAGGAACACATCCTGAATGCAGTCTTTAATGAGGTCGTCGTCTTTAGAGAATTTAGTACCGTAATGATAGAGTTCCTTAAAACAGCGCTTCATCAGCTTATCCAACGCTGTATCATCGCCTTCAATCAGGCGAAGCCAGAGCGTCGTGTCATCTTCGGAAAAGCCATTACGGAAAATATTCATAGGTAGATCACAACCAATTCGAATGGACTTCTATTTTGGTTTGACGCTGAATTAGCAAAATATTTTAAAAGTACAAATATAAAAGGCAAGTCAAAATATCCCGGTTTCGACCTGTGTAGTAGTATTTATTTCTAAGATTTGTCTCCTAAACTAAAAGGCGTTGTCCTATTTTAATTAAGGACAGAAACTATGTAGCACCCATCCGTGCCTGTTTTATTGCTCTAGGGCAACGAATAGCAAAAGCAAACTTCCGTCTTTAACAAGCCTACTGAATATATCGATTCTTGTAATCGAGCGGGGTTACGCCTTTTATTCGTTTGAAATTTCGGTAGAAATTGGAAAGATTATTAAAGCCGCTCTCAAAACAAATCTCTTCTGTAGTCATCGAATTCTCGATCAACGACCTGCTGGCATGGCTGATCCTTACCTCGTTTAAAAAATCGTGATACGTTTTGTGGGTCATCAGCTTGAAATACCGACAGAACGAGGTAACGCTTAGATTAGCAACAGAGGCTATTTCAGTAAGCGTTATTGGCTGCGCATAATTTGCTAGCGTGTAGTTACAAATATTATTGAGCCGAACTGTTTCCATTTCGTTCGATTGGTAGAAAGCTTTAGCTGACGTAATGGTCTCTATTTCATCGGCCTGTGCTATTATGTCCAGAATCGACAACAGCGTTATCAGGCGTTGAAATGGATTTGCCGTTACAGCCGATCGCATCAGCTCGGCTATTTTCTGATTCGTTTCGCCATGAATCAGTAAGCCTTGTCGTGCTCTCTCGAATAAGGTACGTATGGCGTACACTTCGTCCAACTGTAAAAAGTCCCGCCCTAAACAATCCGTGCGGAATTGAACGACTATTGCTTCTACTTGTAGATTAGGTTGTTCCTGAAAATATTCCTGGTTACACCGCCACGTATGCGGTAGATTTTCGCCAAGTAAGAGAATTTCACCCGCCGAAAAGTTACTCACATTATCGCCGACAAACCGTACGCCCTCTCCTCGTACAACATAGTGAAGTTCTAGTTCGGGATGGTAGTGCCAAATCGTGCCAAAGTTAGCTTTCACGTCGTGCGAAATACGGAAAGAAGCCTGTGAGTTAACCGGCACTTTGTGAAAATGAGGTTTCATCAGCGCTAGATGAATAGGGTAAATTCGTACACTGATTAGCAAATTGGCAACAGTAAATGCGTTTGCTTATCACTTAGTTTTGCTGATAAAATTAAAGGATTTTCTGTCATAGTACAACTGTGATGCGCGTAGCCAGGAATAGTACAAGATGATAGCGCTTTAATCGGATCAGTTCTTTTTGATGATTCCTATAAATTATTTCTTTCCGTTATGAACGCTCGTTCTGAAGCACTCCCCAGAAATCATTTCAACGGTTACTCATTGGAATGGGTTGTGACCGCCCTAACGACTAAGATTATAACACGCTCTGAAAAATCGAAATCCGAGATGGGCATCGGGCTCTTTTAGGTTATCGTCAGAAACTGGGGGAATAAAGTCAAGAATACAACGGTATCCTGAATACAAAAAAGTTTATAATAATTTCACGCCCGCTTCCTAACCTCTTAACGAACCAATTTACATGAAATCGCTTCCTGTTGCCGACTTGTCAATTATCCTGCTATACTTGATTAGTATGGTACTGGTTGGCGTTTATTTCTCCCGAAAGAATAAAAACGCTGATCAGTTTACGACAGCTTCGGGGAAAATACCGGGATGGGCCATTGGCATGTCGCTGTACGCTACCTTTTTAAGTAGTAACACTTTTTTAGGTGTACCGGGTAAAGCCTTCGGCGGTAATTGGAATGCCTTCGTATTTAGTTTGTCGATGCCTCTGGCAGCCTGGGTAGCCGCTAACTATTTTGTTCCTTTTTACCGCAGTACGGGTGAAGTGTCGGCGTATTCGCATCTTGAAAAGCGTTTTGGTGCGTGGGCGCGTACTTATGCAGTTATCTGTTTTTTGCTGACGCAACTGGCTCGGATGGGCTCAATCTTTTTTGGAATTGCGCTTAGTTTGCAGGCGCTGACGAGTTATTCCATGACATCCATTATGGTCGTGGTCGGTATCTGCATTATTATTTATACAGTTTTAGGGGGTATGGAAGCCGTTATCTGGACGGAAGTAGCCCAGGGTGTCATTAAGACGGTTGGCGCGCTCGTTATTCTTTATCTAGTAATTACGCATGTCGACGGAGGCATTCCGCGCATTCTATCGATGGGAACTGCCCATGATAAATTTAGCCTAGGAAGTTTCGCTCCTGATTTTACCACGTCTACGTTCTGGGTCGTTTTGCTGTACGGCTTTTTTATCAATCTAAACAATTTCGGGATGGACCAAAACTATGTTCAGCGGTACCATACCACAACATCCGTAACCGACGCAACGCGTTCGATCTGGCTTTGCGTATACCTGTATGTGCCGATATCGTTGGTGTTTTTCGTACTGGGAAGCTGCCTTTACACGTATTATCAGGTCCACCCGGAGTTAATGGATCAGGTTCGCTACCAGGTTGCCAGCGAGCGATTACCCAACCAGACTCCCGAAGCCATCAACCGCTTAGCCCACACCTTGACAGCATCAGATATTGGTGATAAGATCATGCCTCATTTCATGGTTCACCAGGTTCCGACGGGTTTACTGGGACTCATCGTTGCCGCTATCATGGCGGCTGCTATGAGCACGATTAGCTCCAGTATGAACGCTTCGGCAACCATTTTCTTAGTTGACATTTATCAGCGCTACATTAAGCCAGACGTTACGTCCAAACAATCCCTAAAAATCCTATACGGAGCCACCGTAGTATTTGGCTTGCTGGGCATGACGACCGGAATTGCGATGATAGGCGTAAAAAGTGTACTGGATGCCTGGTGGCTGTTGTCCGGCATATTTGCCAGTGGTATGCTTGGCCTGTTTTTATTAGGTATCATATCTCGTTCCACGAAAGGACCTGAGGCACTCACAGCAACCCTCATCGGCCTTCTGGTTATTATCTGGATGACGTTCTCAGCGTTTATACCAAATCAATTGGCGACATTGCGAAGCCCATTTCACCAGAATATGATTATGGTACTCGGTACGCTTACGATCTTTTTAACGGGGCTTCTTTTAACCCGTCGATCCGCAAAAAGCAGGGTGTTAGAACATCCCGTTGATCGCAATGAGCCACAACAACAAGCTTAACACTAAACACCTATTATCGTTAACTCACTATATATTATGTCCGAATTAGCTAATTCCACGCAACCACTACCTTACGGACTCATTCCGGTTATGCTAACGCCATTCCTGGACAACGGAGCCGTCGATTATTCCGGATTACATCAGCTAACGGATTATTATCTCAATGCGGGAGCAGCAGGTTTGTTTGCTAACTGCCTCTCGAGTGAAATGTATGAACTAACGGACGATGAACGGCTGGCCACGACCAGACAGGTCGTTCAGCAGGCAGGTGGCCGTGTTCCCGTTGTCGCTACCGGGACATTCGGGGGAGCACTCGATCAACAGGCTGATTTTGTTAAACGTATATACGATACCGGTGTACAAGCGGTTATTGTTATCACCGGTCAGCTGGTGACACCCCAGGATAGTGATCAAACCTTTCTAGACCGTATAGGGACGCTGTTGGATATGACCCCCGGCGTACCGCTTGGGTTGTACGAATGTCCAGTTCCTTACAAACGGTTGATTACGGCAGATATTCTGGCTCAATTGCTGCCAACTGGTCGATTGATCTACCATAAAGACACGAGCTTGGATGAAGAAGAGGTAAAAAACCGTCTTGCCGTTGCACAGGGGTATAATTTTGGTTTGTACGATGCCTACATGGTCAACGCCGTTTCCTCTTTGCGGGCCGGGGCAGCGGGCTTATCCTGCATCCAGGCGAATATTTTCCCTGAACTACTGGTCTGGCTATGCAACCATGTCAATGATCCTGACCTGCAAGCAGAGGTTGATGAGGTGCAGCAATTTTTAGTAGATTGTATGGATCTGGTTCATTCTGCTTACCCAACGATTGCCAAGTACGCCCTGCAACAACGTGGCTTACCAATTTCCTTATACACTCGTCGCCAGGTCGAACCACTCACAGACAATTTACGTACCGGTATCGATCAACTGCTAGCTAAATTAAACAAGTTTACAAAAGCGATGCACGTTAGCGAGATATAGCTATCGCTTCTCAGTGCGCCCTATTCTTTAAATTTGCGGGTAATTATTGGTAAGTAGTTCATTACAAGTGATTTATTTTAAAACATAGGCGTGAGTTATGAAAATCTTCAGCCTATGCTATTTTTGATACAAATACTCAAAAAATAGACCTGCCCTTCATTCGAATGGCAGGTCTATTTTTTAGATAAAAAGATGCAATTGGCAGGTTTTTATATGTACGCGTCTGACCAGTAAAGTATCCTGAGCAGGTGTTCGCCCTCTAAACGATTAACGAAGGCTAAATTATGATAAATTCGTACACTCAATTGATATAATTTATTAAAGGATAAATAGTGTTTACCATTTAGTTTTACAGAAAATTAAGTTAATTCTGAGAAACGTTAAAAAATAACCCCACCACTCCCACTTATTTCATGAACGTATTGGACATTATTCATAGAGCTTGATAGCGCTATGGAGGACTATTGTACAAATTTATTGCTCGCGTCTGGCCCGCACGAGGTAAATAGCTGTGTCCTTTTTTGATTATGTCCACAACGTCTTGCTCTGATTCACTCTAACTATTGCTATGAAAGAACGACTATTTACCCTATTACTTTTCGTGGTTGGGCCTTATACCGGCATACTGCCGACAGTGGCCTTTCCCAGTAACAATCATGTACGTTTGCATCCGGCTGGCGGTTGGCATGCTGTGGAGATTACCGTTCAGGGACGGGTAACGGATAAAGAAAAAGGAGAGGGTATTCCAGGCGTCAATGTGGTCCTGAAAGGTACCCAGAAAGGAACTACCACCGACGTGAACGGTAATTATTCAATTGCGATCAACTCAACGACCGATGTGTTAGTGTTTAGCTCGGTTGGTTTCGGGGCTCAGGAGATAACCGTCGGAAATCAAACGTCGATCAATGTTATTCTGGAGTCGGATTCAAGAACATTGGGCGAGGTGGTTGTCGTTGGTTACGGGTCGCAGTCACGGCGTAACGTTACGGGTTCGGTGGCCAAAGTCGATATGAAACAAACCGAAAACCTGCCTAACACGAACGTAACGCAATCCTTACGGGGCCGGGTAGCCGGTGTGCAGTTTACCGACAGTGGCCGTCCCGGTCAAAATGGCTCCATCCTGATTAGAGGTCCCCGGTCGTTGGGTGGCGGTAACGATCCGCTGATTGTTTTGGACGGAATTTTCTTCAACGGCAGTTTGGCCGATATTAATCCGAATGACATCGAGTCGATGGAAATCCTTAAGGATGCCAGCGCTGCGGCTATTTATGGATCACGGGCTGCTAACGGGGTTATTCTCATTACCTCGAAACGGGGAACAACCCGCAAACCTACCATCCGGATCAATGCCTTTAGCGGTGTTTCAGAAATCGGACGCACGGTCAAGCTACTGAGTCCCGAGCGATATCTGCAAAAAACGCTGGATTACCGTGCACAAAGTGGCTTACCGTCGGACCCGGCCAATGTAGCTAGTTATCTAACCACAACCGAGGCCGCCAACTACAAAGCAGGCAATACAATCGATCCCTGGAAAGCGGCTTCGCAACCCGGACGGATTGGGTCGTATGATTTAAGTTTGTCGGGAAGAAACGACGCTACTAACTACTATTTATCAGCCGCGTTTACCGACGAAAAAGGCGTGATCCTGCAAGATGACCAAAAACGGATTACGCTGCGGGCTAATATCGAAAATCAGGTTACGAATTGGCTATCCGTAGGCATGAACGCAACGTTCGTTCGCCGTGATTTGTCAGGTCGGGAAGCGGATGTTGCCAGCATCTATTACAGCAGCCCATATGGTACCTGGACCTACCCGGATGGTGAACCTACGCAGTATACTGTGCCTGAAGATCAGGTGTCGGGCCAACCCATTCGGGCCGCTCTGCTGACCAAAAATGAAGAGATTTACAACAACCTGTTCAGTAACTTTTACGGGCTGGTGAACGTGCCATTTGTCAAAGGACTTTCGTACCGGGTCAATTACTCGCCAAACTATCGGTGGAACCATATCTATAATTTCGTCCGTCAGGATCGCCGGTTGCCCAACAACACGACCAGCGCCAACAAGTACAATCAGGAAAGTTTCGACTGGGTACTGGAGAATATCGTTACCTACAATAAGCAGATCAACCCGAATCATGGCTTCGATCTGACACTACTTTACGGGCGAAATCACCAGCAATCCGAGTCAACGACAGCCAATGCTAACCAACTGAGCTCGGACGCGCTCGGCTGGAATAGCCTGACCTTGGGAAGCACGCAGACAACGACCTCTACCGCTTCTAAGATCGACGGGATTTCCTCAATGGCCCGCCTGAATTATCGCTTTAAGGATCGATACCTGCTTACCTTGACGGCCCGCCGGGATGCCAGTTCTGTGTTTGCTGCCAACAATAAGTACGCTACATTTCCGTCGGCGGCTCTAGCCTGGATTGCTTCGGAAGAGTCGTTCATGCGCAAAGCCTCCTTCGTTGACTTACTCAAATTCCGTCTTTCTTACGGAGCCGTTGGTAATCAGGCCATTCAGCCTTATCAATCGCTTAGTCTGTCGGGTATAACGCAGTACGTGTTCGGAGATAGTGGCCCCACCTCGGTCGGAATTTTTCCGGCGACGATGGCTAACTCGGATCTGAAATGGGAAACAACCTACACGACGAATGCCGCCGTTGATTTTAGTTTGTTTAAAGGACGACTGGGGGGTACCGTTGAAGTATACAACAGTGATACCAAAAACCTGATTGTTCAACGGTCATTGCCCACGCTTACCGGCTATACCAGTGTCCTGACAAATCTAGGAGCGACCAACAACAAGGGTATTGAATTAACCCTCAATACGGTCAATCTGCGCAAAAAGAATTTCGAGTGGAGCAGTAATATAGTCCTGTCCGCCAATAAAAATAAAATCGTTCACCTATACCGGTCTGATACGAATGGTGACGGTAAAGAGGATGACGACTTGGCAAACCGGTGGTTTATCGGCCAGCCCATCACGGTTTATTATGACTACGTCTTCGATGGAATTTATCAGCAGGGCGATCAAATTCCAAGTGGTTCCCAAGCTGGGTTTGTCCGGCTTAAAGATTTGAATGGCGATGGTAAGCTGGACGCAAACAACGACCGGACGATTATCGGGCAAGGCGGGCAGCCCAAGGTTCGCTGGGGAGTTACCAACAATTTCTCCTACGGTAATTTGTCACTCTCCGTGTTTGTGAATGCGATGCAGGGCTGGATTTCGGATTTTATCCTGCTCGATCCTAACTCGACTCGTAGTGAAAATTCACCGGGTCGTGCTTTGAACCAAATCGATGCGGGCTGGTGGACTGCCGATAATAAATCCAACACCCGACCATCTCTGGTGTATACCAACCCACAGGGGCATAACTATTACGTAAGCCGGAATTTTGTCCGCATCCAGGACGTATCGCTGGCGTATAATTTCCCGAGCAAGCTGGTCAGCAAACTCCACGTCACGAATCTGCGGGTGTTTTTAAGCGCGAAGAACCTGCACACCTTTACCGACTGGCCAGGTACTGATCCCGAAAGTGGTGGTACGTCCAAGTCTTCCTTTTACCCCATGCCCCGGTCGTATACGTTGGGTCTGAACTTAGGTTTTTAATCCATAACGGTTGTAAAAAAAGTATCTCTGGTGGATTCAATCACAATGAAATTTCGACAATTCAATATAACCACCCGATCATTTGGTAAGCTGGTTGGCTTATGCGCAATGATCCTTTTGTCTGGCTCCTGCAAAGACCAGTTTTTAGACGAAGTTCCTCTGGCTTCGCTTAGCTCAGACGTTGTTCTTAGCTCGAGAGCGGGTTTCGACAACTACATTACGGGCCTGCACCAAGCCGCTCGTGATGAACTGTCGCAGGAAGACTTAGGGAGTTTTTATGACATGTATCTGGGTACGGATGTCGCCACAACGGGTCAGGAGCAAACGGTAAATTTTCGGAACTATACCACTTTTCTAACCCCCACTGCTGCTGCTGCCAGTAGTTTCTGGAACTGGGGATACACTAAGATGATTCTGCGGGCCAACACCGTTATTGAATATGCCAATAAGCCGGAGCTAAAAGGAATATTCGCCAGCGATGCCGAACGTAATGCCATTATCGCTGAAGCCCGCTTTTTTCGGGGATACACCTACAACCTGCTGGCCAATCTTTACGGAGGTGTACCTATTGTCGATGTTACCTACCAGAATCCGAAAACCGATTTTGTGCGGGCTACCCGTAAAGAAGTGTATGAGTTTGCCAAAGCGGACCTGGAATTTGCTACGCAATATTTACCGGTTACGGTAGCCAAATCGAGTGAGGGGCGAATTGTCAAGGGCGCAGCCGATCACCTGCTGACGGAGGTGTACATAAATCTGGGCGATTACGACAAAGCCATCGAAAGCTCTACCCGCCTGATTAGCTCCGGAACTTACCAATTGATGACCAATCGGTTTGGTGTCCGAAAGGATCAGCCCGGCGACGTGTATGCCGATTTGTTTGCGGAAGGCAACCAGAACCGAAGCACCGGAAACCTGGAGTCCATCTATGTCTGGCAGTATGAAAACCTAACGCCGGGTGGAGCGGGGACAAACAATGGCAATAACAACATTCGCGGTTGGGTTCCGTTTTTGCCCAATTTGAAAGATCCGGCGGGGGGAACGGGCATGATAGTATCGGATAGCCTTGGCCGGGGAGTTGCCTATAGTCGGCCGACGACGTTTTTCTTTTATGATCTCTGGAAAGACGACTGGGATAACGACATTCGCAACTCGGTGTATAACATCCGGCGTAAATTCTACTACAACAACCCAGCATCGACGTATTTTGGCAAACAAGTAGAGAAACGTACGGCTAACGAAGACACCATGCGTAACGTTTATCCTTACCTACGCAAGCTGGAAGGTAAACCGTTCAACGGGTCTAACACATCGGGACGAACGGGTAAAGATTTCATCGTCTACCGGTTGGCCGAGACGTATCTGCTGCGGGCGGAAGCCTACGTTCGTAAGAATAATCTGACGGCTGCTGCTGCTGATATCAATGCCGTACGTAACCGCGCGAAGGCTAAGCCGGTGGCGGCTGGCGATGTAACGATCGACTATATTCTAGATGAACGGGCTCGGGAGTTAATTACCGAAGAACCCCGTCGTCGGACACTCAGCCGGATGGGCAAACTCGTTGAGCGCACCCGTAAGTACCAAACGCGGTCGGATGTACGGAGCACGATTCAGGATTTTCATGAGCTTTACCCCATCCCACAGTCGGCCATCGACGCCAACTTTAGCGCTAAATTGACCCAGAATCCTGGTTATTAATTCGTTCACGCACGTACTAATAAAAAGGCCAGCCCCAGTGGATTTGATCATCAATCAGCCAGGGCTGGCTTATCTTTACTACCATGAGAGCAAGGCTAATTGGATTACTACTACTTTACTGGCCATTGATGACGAGTTGGGCTCAGGAAAAAAACTCGATCGGTATGCAGCTTGTCCCCGTAAAAGCCGGTAAATTTTACATGGGCTCGGAGCGGGAAGGAAAGGATTATGACGAAAGTCCGGTTCATCAGGTAAGCCTGTCGAAACCGTTTTTGATGTCCGCTACCGAAGTGACCAATGCCCAATACGAAGCCTTCGATGCGGCTCATAAAAAAGTAAGGGAAAAAAACGGCTTTTCAACGCAGGACGACGAAGCCGTTGTCTTTGTCTCCTACCAGGATGCTATCGCCTTCTGCGATTGGTTGACCAAAAAGGAGGGGAAACCCTACCGGCTACCGACCGAAGCGGAGTGGGAGTATGCTTGCCGGGCGGGTACCGTTTCTGATTTTTGGACGGGAAGTTCGCTGCCGAAACTTTATCAGAAAAATCAATCGACGAATCGCAACACGGCTGTTGTCTCCTTAAAAGTTGCCCAGACACCGGCTAATCCCTGGGGACTTTACGACATGCATGGCAACGTAGAAGAGTTGTGTCTGGACTGGTACGGTCCGTACGAACCGGCTCCTGCTACGGACCCGGTTGGCCGGGCTTCTGGTCTGTACCGAATTAGCCGAGGAGGGAGCTTTGGAACGCCCGTTTCTTTTTTGCGGTCTGCCAACCGGTCGGCGATGATCCCCGAGGATAAAAACTGGTTAGTGGGCTTCCGGGTCGTTCAGGCTCCACTGCCAACCTCCAAACCATTGCCGACGGTGAAACCACCGGCTTACGCGAGCTCCATTTCCCAGCAACGCTACAACTGGAAGCCGATTGATGCAAGCAAGCCAATCTTTCGGGAACCGCAGCGGTACGTCAATAAGCCTGACTGTACGCACCCTGTACCGTTTTACAGTCATAACCATCAACCTGCCATCACCTGGTGTCCCAATGGAGACTTACTTTCCATCTGGTTTTCGACCGATGAAGAAAGTGGTCGGGAAATGACCGTCCTGACTAGTCGACTTCGAGCGGGCGCTACCCGCTGGGATGAAGCAGCCGAATTTTTTAAAGTACCGGATCGCAACATGACGGGTGCTTCTCTCTTACACGATGGAAAAGGTACGATCTACCACATGAACGGTGTAGAAACTGACGGCGACTGGCAAGATTTAGCCATGGTATTGCGCACCAGTAATGATAACGGAGCAAGCTGGACAACTCCACGTTTGGTTAACCCAGAGCATACCAAGCGGAATCAAGTCATTGCTGGCCTAAATCAAACAAAAGAAGGTTGGCTTATTCAGCCTGCCGATGCGGACCCCGGTCCTTCGGGTGGTACGGCTATTCATGTTAGCAAGGACCAGGGGAAGACTTGGACAAATCCGTACACGGGAACGGAGACGCCTTCTTTTGGAGCAGGAGAAACAGGCGGACTGATTGCGGGCATCCACGCCGGTGTTGTTCAGCTCAAAAACGGTGATTTGCTGGCACTGGGCCGGAAGAACGATATTAAAGCTGCCGACAGTTCAGACCTGCGTATGCCACTGAGCCGCTCAACCGATATGGGAAAAACCTGGACCTATTCAGCGTCTCCTTTTCCACCAGTCTGGAGTGGACAGCGGTTGGTACTTACCCGGCTCAACGAAGGTGCCTTGCTTATGATCTCGTTCACGCACCATCCGGACGAACGCGCTGAAAAGCTGGCCGGTATGCCCTTTAAATTGGCCAATGGCAATCAATATAAAGGCTACGGGATGTATGCTGCGGTGTCGTTCGATGAAGGAAAAACCTGGCCGGTAGTCAAACTGGTGACCGACGGGAAAGACCGGTACCTAAATGGAGGAGCCTGGACAGGTGCCTTCGAAATGGATCAAACCCACGCGGAGCCTAAAGGCTATTTAGCCATCACGCAAACGCCCGACAACGTTATTCATCTGCTAAGCAGTAGCTTACATTATCAGTTTAATCTCGCCTGGCTGAATGAACGTCCAACGATAGTTACGGCTAGTAAAAATAACTAACCGACCGACTAAAAGAAGCTTTTAATCGGTCGGCTTTACTCTTCTGATCTCACTCGCACTGAGCGTTATGGTAAACTCGCGTCGTTCACTATTCCAGCAGTGTACACGCTCGCCGTACTGACTAATCACGGGCACCGGCCAGTCAATATCGGGATTGGCCGCTTGCTGCTCACGAGCGGATTCTTCGTCGATGGGCGTAACCCAATCGTCTAATTTAAACTCTTGATCGTTCATAGCTAATTAGTCGGTAGGTTGCTGAATCAATTTTGTCCGCTTAGGATGGTTTGGGTCGTCGTGTGATTCCAAAAACAAGAAAGGTAGTAGCAAAACAAGGTTTGCTACTACCTTTCCCAAAGTGTAACCAATAAAAAATCGATTGGTTGCCGTCAATCTTCCGTCTACACTAGTACGTAAAACGGATGGTGGCCCCGTAAGTACGCTGGTCGCCCACGATACCGGCATATTGGCCGTAACTTCCGGGGGCAGCCAACAACTGTTCGTAGTAATTCTTATTCAACAGGTTTCTACCCCACAAAAAGAATGTAAGCCCGTTCGATGCTCGGAAACCTAGCCGTGCATTGCTAAGCGTATAACCGTCAATGTTTAGGTACTGCGAAGGGGAGGGGCTTGACGAGAAGCTTGACCGGAAAAATTCGTCAATACCCAAAAAGTAATTTCCTTTCAAACCCGTCAACGTACCCTTGGCCGTAACTTCGCCACCGACCGATCCAGACCATTTAGAAATACCGGGCAACACTCCTCCCGAAACGTCCTTGAAAGCCTGAGCACCTCCTACTTCTTCCAAAGGCACGGGAGCGTTGGTAAAGCGCACGTACTTACCGTCGGTATAAGCCACCGCAGCATTCAACGTCAGGTTGGTAAATCGGACATTACCGTCTAGTTCTACGCCCTGCACCCGCACTTTTTCTGCATTAGCCAGATAGCCCCGGTTTACACCCGGTTCCGGCGTCTGTACCTGCGTTTGATAATCTCTGATATCTGAACGGTAGATGGTTAGGTTTAAGACGGAATTGCCCGAAGGTCTGGTTTTGATACCAAATTCCTTATGGTCTACGTATTCAGGCTTCACATTAGCGAGATCAATCAAAACCTGTCCATTTGCTGTAGGTAAGCCCCCGACGTTTACACCAATTGGCTTATACCCAATGGAGTAGGTTGCATACGCATTGAGGTTAGTACTGGCTTTGTACTGTACAGACAGTTGTCCCGAGAAATTACCCTGCGCGTAATCCGTGTTGAACGCCTGGTTGGTGTAAACACTATTTTTCAAAGCGATCAAGGCCGGGTCTGTAGTTTGCAAACCACCATACGTTACCCGGCTGTAATCAACTACTTTTTTGTCATAATTGTAACGCGCGCCGGGTAAGATGTGGAGCCGGTCGGTCACAGCCCAGTCAGCCTGAGCGAATACCGCTAAACTCGTGCTCTTAATTTCGTTCGTGGTACGAATACCAAAGTTGTCGAATAAACCGGGCGTTTTCCACAAGGCGCTGGTCGAGCTTTGCGCAAATCGCCACTGGGCCGAACCGGCTTCTTCCGTCTGAACCGGGTCCGATTTCAAGTCTTGCCAGAGACCGAACAAGCCGACAACCCCACTTAGGTTCGAAGACACTTTGCCCGAATAGCGAATCTCCTGCGACCACTGGTCATGCTTCGAGTTGCCAGAAGAGATCGTAAAGACCGGTAAGCCGATGTAATCGCGGTCATTCAATGGCGTCCATACCCAGTAGCGCCAGGCCGATGTAGCGGTCAGTGTTCCATTCCCGATTTTGATGTCCGCATTGACCGAAACACCACCTAACTGGTTATCCGCTTTTGACGGAGTGTCCAAATCCACAACACGCTCGAACGCACTGGAATAAGGAAGCTTGTAGTTTAAATCGGCAATAATGGCATTAAACTGGCGATAAGCTGCCCGTTGCGTAGGTACCACGCCAGCTACTGGCCAACCGTATCCATTGGGCTTCTGATCAGTAACGTCGCCGATTACAGTGATCTGTACGTTATCGCTGGGCGTGTATAATAGTTGACCTCTGACGCCGATGTTATTGATGTCGTTGATGGGCATCTGGGTGTGTACGTTGTAAAACAAGCCATTCCGCTGCGTGCCCGAGAACGAAAGACGAGCGGCCAGTTTTTTGCTCAGTGGTCCCGTCAGTGATCCTTTAGCCTGAATGAATCCGAAATTGCCGTAACTTAGTTCGAAGTTGGCTCCGGGTGTAAAACTTGCTGCCCGCGTCGTAATGTTGAAAGCGCCCGCCGTCGTGTTTTTACCAAAAAGCGTTCCTTGTGGCCCACGCAGTACTTCGACGCGTTCGATGTCAATAAAGTCAAGTGCCGTAGCCGCCGGACGCGCGTAGTAAACGCCGTCTACGTAGAAACCGACACCTGGGTCAACACCATCGTTGGTCAAGCCGAAAGTCGATCCTAATCCGCGAATGTTCAGGGTTGTATTTCGGGCATTTGACGCGTATAGCTGAACTGTGGGTACCAATTCTTTAAGCCGGTTCACGTTGAAAGCACCGGCGTCTTCGGCCCTTTGCCCACCGACCACCGATATGGGAATGGGTACCTCCTGAGCCGACTCCTGCCGCCGACGGGAAGAAATCACCACATCCTCCAGTTGGGTAGTATTCGCATCGAGCCTTATCTCGACTCTGCTTTCGTTGATTTGTACTTCTTTTTTGAGGTAACCAACTGAGGAAACGATCAGCGTAAACGGTAGTTTTTGTCCGGTAATCAGGTTGAATTCTCCGTTTGCGTCCGTTGCTGATCCATTGGTTGTTCCCTTGATGGTTATACTGGCCCCGATCAAGGCTTCACCTGTCAGTGCATCGACTACTTTTCCGGAAACGGTCGAATTGATTGTAGGCGTCTGCGCGAATAAAAGTTGTGCGTTAAAAAGTGCAGTAAGTAAGACAACTGACCTTAGAAATAGATTCATGCTAGTGTATTTGGTGGAATTCATGGTTGTTTAAATGAACAGGAGCGGATTGTGCACTATGTTGACTCCGACCAGCCGCTCCAAATCAGGCCGGTTACAATCAGGATCGTTTATTAGGTTTAATGATCGATACAGAATGGGCCTTATCTCAATCAAAAGATTTATTATCTAAAAGTCTATAAACATATATAGTATATAGAATTAGTAGATTTTAATTGGTAGTTTAAAAAAATTAGCTTCCCGAGAAATGAAATAGCACTCAGAAAACTAAAGTGCGGTACTACTTTTCGTTACGTCATACGATTAATTTAACAAAGTGATAGCCGTTGTAAAGGCTGTTCTTATGGCAAAGCAATACGTCTGCTGGACGAGATAACTAGTGAATCTGCTTTACAACTAAACAAAAGTAATGGGCCACATAAGAGCTGGTCGGCTACCTAGCTAGTAAAACTTTGGGCAAAAGTAGTTGTTTTGATGAGAATATTCCAACAACTAGTCCCTAAGTCTATTACTTTTCCTTGTTAGGTACCCGATCTTGCCCAAAACCGTTTGGTGCACTAAGCTTCCGGGGATGCTTGGTGTGAAAGCTTAGTCAAGGAGACAATCCGTAAGAATCGGAGAATTTGTTCAGAAGTCAACTGTCTGAAACAAACTGTTGTCTTCACTAAGAATAGCCTATCAAACCAAAGATCATAATTACACCCGCCAGGAAAGCAAACACATTTGGTTAACCGATTAAGAAATACCACTTCCATTTACTGATTCGTAGAAGTAAAAAAATAATGACAAATAAGGCCCAGTCTGTTGCAGGTTACACAATAAAAGAATGCTACTAGCGTTGATGTACTGTTAGCGTTTGCGAAGCCCCACTTGCTGTGCAAGTGGGGCTTTTTGTTTCCTGTCTATTTATCGCAGCGTGATCTTCTATTTTTCGATCGCCAAACATCTGGTTTCCGCCAAAGTTTTGCCTTAGTGGTCTTTCTAATAGATTAATCCTGTATCCGTTGGGCGAAACGGTGGTAAAAAGGCGTTTTACTGGAGGCATGCTTAGGTTGGTAGTCACCCGTAATGATCGGGATGTACATCACACGCCGTCTACTGGCTGCTCCTAGATGGGGCGATTGCTCGACGCGGTGCCACAAACTCCCATTGTGAATGGTAAGATCACCCGCTTCGATGTCAAATCCTACCTCACGCGGGTCTGGCCGGTGGTCGATAAACTGGCGCTTGCGAAACAACGTCAGCAGCACCGATTGCCGGTGCGTGCCCGGTAGGACCCGTAAACCCCCGTTAGCCTGTGGACAATCGTCCAGATGTAAACCAACGTTGAGCATTGGGCGAATGCGCCGACCCAGGAACAGATCCCGTGGGCTATCCGTATGCCAGCCCATCCGCGAAAAATTACTGTTTGGCGTTCGCACGTAGTGGTTGACAACCAAGCCATCTTTTTCGTTCGGACTGATCCGGCCTTCGAAGGGCGATAAGAGTTGTGTAAGTCCTTGCAGACGAGGATCTTTCAGAAATTGACTCAGGAGCGGGCTGAACTGCGATGTAAAGGCAAACCGCTGAATGATCTGACGGCCAGTCTCGTCGTGCCCAAATTTGAGGGGCGTGCCGTTCACAGTGTCTACGTTTTCAGCTAGCCAAATCGCTTCGACCCGTTGAATCTCATGCAGGAAAGTCTGCACTGTCAGACGGTCGACGAACTGTTTGATATGGATAAACCCATTCTTGTCGAAAAAATCAAGTTGCTGGGCGGATAGTACCTGCGTCAATTGGTCAGGAAGCAGCGTGGAATTTGTAAGCATAGGATGAGTCAATTAAGCGGCCCGTGAAAACAGGCGTACATAAAACGTATAGACATAGCAGCCCGCGCAGAAACCAAAAAAGGATTCAAGGGCGGCAAAAACAGCCAGTATGCTGGCCGGAAGTAGCGTTGATCGATGAGCCAGATCAAGACTTAGAATCAATAGACTGAAGCCAAAGCCGATGCGAGCCGCGAATCGTTTTGGTGCCTGATCTGTCGCTTTATAGGGTAGCCGAAGCACTTTCACGATCCAGGACGCTCCATTTCCCAAAGGGCTATACTCGCCTACATGAAAACTCCGCAAACCAAAGTCAGCCAGTAGTAGCACAGGCAGCAGTACCCAGCCTGTCAGTAAATACACCAAGGTTATCAGTAAAATGAACCCGGCGGTCAGGCGCACTTTCGTTTCGTTGATTTGAACCCCATCGACAGGGCATAGAAGGTTCGATTCCATCAATTTTTCTGTTTAGACAACGACAAACTTGTCATAACCACTCCGGGTAGTTTCTCTGATTCACTGTTGTTTCCTACTGTCATTGTGCTGGTTGTTTAGCGAGTCCGAATAAGAAATTGAAGTAAACGCGCTGGATAAGGGATTGATAAGCCCACCAGCTTATGGCACCGATGTAGGCCAGTATAATGAGAATCGGATCGCCGGTGGTAACGTACAGAAAAGCCCACAGAACGATCAATCTGGCGAGTTCCAGGTGAATGACCCACTGCCGCTGTTCCAGAATAGCACCACAGTTGATAAGGGTTAGGAGGATAAAGAGCGCCATCATCACCTGCCAGAGAAGGGGGATCTGTTGTTCAAACAAAGTCAGGCCGAACAGCAGGACTAATAAACCAATGATCTGACCGACCACGTATCCTCGCAAGCGGGTAATCGACTGGACCAGCGTGAGGGGGTGAGCTGCCACAAAAAAGCGAGTAGCCAACTGGTCCCTTATCTGCCCGTCAATCCGATCAGGCGGGCCAAAGAGCAATCTGACTTTGGCGCGAATACCGCTCGTGCGACGAGTCGCTTCCAAAAGCTCCAGTAGGGTATGAAATTGTTGCCAAAGAAAACTGTAGCTGCGAAGTGGTTTGGTCAGACCATACACGGGTTCTTCTACTTCGGGCGCAAACGTACCAAAGAGTTTATCCCAGATGATAAGTACATCCCCGTAATTTTTATCGAGGTACTGCGGATTGCTGGCATGGTGAACCCGGTGGTGAGAAGGAGTGACAAGGATGTATTCTAGAAAACCTAGCTTCCCAATTGTGCGGGTATGAATAAAAAATGGGTACAAACCATGGAACAGCAGCAGCGTCGTAATCATACCTGCCGGAAAGCCAATGATGGGCAGGATAGCCCAGAATCCGGTACGAATAAGCGCTTGAAAGACAGTAATTCGAGCCGAAACCGTGTAATTGAATTCCTCGCTCTGGTGATGTACAACATGAGCCGCCCAAAACAGATTGACCTCGTGGGCGAACCGATGATACCAGTACCACACAAAATCTGTTGCAAAAAACAGGGCAACCCAAGTCCACGCTGAAGGCTTGATGGATAGCAAAGCATAGTGGCGATGCAGGTAGTCATAAACTCCGTAAAAAGCGCCTACTGTGAACAGGTCCAGCAAACGCTCAGCGATCCCCACGCTTAAATTAGCGATGGAATCGTTGAACCGGAAATAAACTTTCTTCATGGCTTTGGCTAGCAGATATTCTAGCCCCATCATGAGCAGAAAGAAAGGAATAGCAAGAGCAAGCCAGTTTAAACTAATACTATTCATAATCTATATATTATATAGATTTGTTTGATAAATAAATAAGCCAGCTAGCTGACTTTTGTTGTTGCATACGCTTGCTTTATTAACAGCGATGATGCGCAAAGGTTATCGGCAAAATTTAGTTATCCAAGCAAAATCATAAAAAAATGATTGTCAATATGTTGTCAAATAATCTATCGAGAAATAGGAGTAATCTATCTGATAGGTAGGTCAAAGCGGCAATGTGTTTCTTTTCCAGCTAGTTAGCGTTTAGTTGAGTTAGAAAGAGTCATCAAAATACCTGCATTTATAGAACAAGGTTATTTTTAAAATTTAGTTTATATGTTTTCAAGAAGTGAAGGTTAAAGGGATTCAATGAATATGGTTTGTAGTTGACTCTAGCATTTCTGATAAATCTTCTCGAGCTGACCGTATTCTCTGTTTTACAAACCTAGCCTGCTTTGACAACGTTATACGGTCTATTACTCGCACAAAACCCAAGTAGCTATGAAGACGATCAGATGGTATTCGCCAGGAGGAGACGGAGATCAAGGAGGAAGCAGTGCTGATGACAGAGAGTCAATTCTGCGTCAGGAAGGAACCCACGAACCGGGGGATACACCTCTGGAGGATCAGGAAGAGTTGCCCGGTGGATTTATTCATGGTCACGTTGATCAGGGAAACGACGAAGAATAAGCTTATATTGGTAGGTAGAAAATGACTAGTGCATTTCTATTGAAGACTGCCCGGCTTACAAAAGTAGGTCGGGCAGTCTTTATAATTAGCTTGCAGTAGCATCGAGATACAGGTATAATTCTTTGATGAGTCCATCCTTAACGATGGCAATATCCATACCGCTAGCGGCTGGTGTTGCATTCGCTACTCCTAGCGTCCAGGCTACATGACTGACACCGTGGTTGGCTACCGCTGGTTTGGTAAGCTTAAACGTAAATTCTGGCGGCCACTGAGCTTGTAGACTTTTAATGAGCTGATTTATCGCTTGGTGTCCCGTGATAACTGGAGTGTTATCGGTTTCGTAAAAGACAATGTCAGCTGAATAAATTCGCGTTATAACGGCCATTCGTTTTTCCTCGTCGCGTTCGCTCCACACCTTTAAAAGGCTGTCTTCCAATAATTGTGCTGCTGTATGGTCCATACCTATTTGTTTAGGCATCAAACCTATTGGCCTAATCGGAAAAAACAAAATGCTGGCTGAACCATGAGCATGCTGATTACGGAACAACTGTTATACAAACGTGTAGCGCTATAACAGATACGTTGATACCGAGTCAATTCAGACCGAGTCAATTCAGACCGAGTCAATTCAGTCGTGTAAGGTAATAGGAGCCTCATTGCTGGGGTTTATTTTGCAAGGCCAGTCGAATCAGCTCAACTGTGTTTTTGACGCCAGCTTTGCGAATGATGCTCGCTCGTTGATTCGCAACCGTATTGATACTGATTCCAAACCGGTCGGCAATCGCCGAACTACTCATCCCATCGACCAGACAGGTCAAAATTTGTTCTTCACGAGCTGTAATTTTACTCCAGATCGATGGCTCTTTGGCGACTGGCTCGTCGTTGCTTTTGGGAATGCTTTTGCCGGGTTTTACGAGGCTCTTGATAATGATTGACGAAGCGTTGGGCGGGTAATACAAGTCGCCGTTAACCACCATGCGTACCGCCTGTAAGATTTCTTTTTGGTCGGTGTCTTTCAGCAGATAACCAGCCGCTCCGTTCTGCACCGAGTTCAAAATATAATCAGGATTGTTGTGCATACTGAACATGAGCGTCTTAATGCCAGGGTACTGTTTAGAGACGATTTTCAGGGTCTCGATGCCTGATAGTTTAGGCATGGTAATGTCCAGCAGTAAAACGTCAGGCTGAATCATTGGCAGTAAGTCAATCGCTTCGGTACCGTCAGCGGCTTCGCCCACAATTTGTATATCGGCTTCGTCTTCCAACAGCATTCGAATGCCTTTTCTGACAACGGAATGATCATCAATAACAAGAATACGTATCGACATACTCAATGAGTTAATAAATTGACGCTGACTTTGACTGATGTTCCTTTTTTAGGCTTAGAGGTTATCGTCAAATCGCCGTTGAACAAATGAGCTCTTGTTTTCATATTTTGGAGGCCATTTACGATTACCGAAGCGTTTTCCTGCTTCGGTAACGCTTTCATCGAGAATCCTTTTCCGTCATCCTCCACGGATAAAATCAGCTTACGGCTAGTCTGTACCAGGACTACGCGAATCAACTGGGCACCGGCGTATTTGACGGCATTATGCAGGGCTTCCTGCGCAATGCGATACAGACCTATTTCCATGGCAGGGCTGAGCCGTTCACCTTCCCGCTCACCGACAAAAATAACATCGATACCCGACGAACGAGCTGTTTGGTCAGCCAAGAGCTGTAAGGTGGCACCTAAGCCGAAATCACTTAGCGTCGATGGCATCAGGTTATAGGCTATTTGCCGGGTTGTCTGGATGGTATCGTAGATAAGGTCGCACAATTCAGCGAAACGCATTTTTTGCTTCTCGTCGTGGATAACCATCGATTTAAGCTTTTCAGCGTGTAGTTTCAGCCCCGTGAGCATCTGTCCAATACCGTCGTGAAGTTCGCGGGCAAACCGCCTTCGCTCTTCTTCCTGCCCTTCCAGAAGTGCCGCCGAACGTACCGTTGCTTCGGAAAGCTGCAAGCGGTATTTTTCTTCGGTAGCCTGCACTAATTCGGCCTGCGTAGCGACCAACTGCTGATTAGAAGTCGCCAGATCCTGATTCGTCATTTCCAGATGCTGATTGACAACTTCAAGGCTCGAATTAGCTACTTGTAACGCTTTTTCTGACTGATCCAGCCTACGGATAACCTGCTTGGTGTGATTGACTACGGGCCTGAATACGAAAAATCCTTCGATGAGTAAGGTCAGCAAAGTAGCCGCTGCCAATAGCCACTCGATGCGTTCCAGGGTTTTTACCCGCTCAAAACTTTCGGTGTCGAACTGGAAAACAATGTCGTTCATCTGCTGTACGAACGGCAACTCATCGCGTAAGATGATCTGGAGCGCTGCTTGCTTGTCGGTGGGAGAAACTGTAGGACTTTTGATCTGATCAAAGCGTTGATTGAGCGATTGAAAGTAAGGTTCTATGCGGGTAAACATGCTGTCGAGTGCAGCGCTTTTACGTACCGTGTAAACCGTTTCCATCCGAAGCATACCGTTTCGTAGTTGGCTATGCGTTTGCGCCCAGGTCCGTTGCAACGAATCAAACGAGATCGTATCCGCAGCCGATAAACCCGTTACTCGCAGGAGGGCAAGTTTCGTTAATCGCTGACTTAACATTCGCTGACGACCAGCCACGTTGACGATCCGGCTATCATCGTAGTGATTGTTCAGCGTACTTCGGATAAACAGTAGCCCACTGATCGACAGGACGGCAATGACGGTAAGTGCCAGTAAATAAAACCGTGTCAGTCGGTGGGCTACCTGTTGATCAAGCTGATTCATAAAGTACGGTAAACAGTATCCGGACAGGCCAAGCGACTAAGTCAGCTCTTATGTCCATACTTGCTGCTATTTTTAAACGCCAATGTACACAACGCCCTGCTCAACACGTATCGGAAAGGTGTTGATGCGATAATTGTCGTCGTTCAGGCATTGGCCCGTCTTGAGGGAGAACGTCCGTTTATGAAAGGGGCAGGCAACCTTTGGTTCGTCGCCCTGGCTACCGATCATGCCACGACCGAGTGCCATCTGCTGGCGGTGCGGGCACTGATTATCCGTAGCGTACCATTCGCCCCGGCGCGTGAAATTAAAAATGGCAATCTGGCGTCCACCGATGAGTGCACAGGCACCACCATCTTCCGGAATGTCATCGACGCGGCAGACGGCGTGCCAGGTTATTTGTTCAGTGTCAATTGTGAGCGCTTCCATAGGAAAGTTTTTTAGAATAAGAATTTTGTTTTTTCGACAGGATGAACAGGATTGACAAGATTTTTCGGATCTACTCCATCCTGCAAATTCTACTAATCCGGTCAAGAACCTAAACCCAGTCCTTTGCACGGATCTGATCACGCATCGGTACGTACTCCACCGTAGGATCTTTTACCTCAACAGCATTGACAAAGTGGGTAAAACGTTTGCGGAGTTCTGGGTTTTCGACAACTTCTTTCCATTCACAGGCGTAGGTGTCGACAATCATTTGCATCTCGCGTTCCAGATCAGCCGCAATGCCTAGAATGTCGTCGACCACAACCGCTTTCAGGTACGTCATTCCGCCTTCCATTTTGTTGAGCCAGGCCGCAGTACGGGCCAGCGGATCGGCCGTTTTGATGTAAAACATCAGGAACCGATCAAGCAGCTTCACGCAGGTTTCCTTGTCTACATCGGATGCCAGCAGTTGAGCGTGTTGTGGCTTGGTACCGCCGTTGCCACAGACGTAAACGTTCCAGCCTTTTTCGGTAGCAATAATGCCAAAATCCTTGCTTTGCGCTTCGGCGCACTCGCGCGTGCAGCCCGACACACCAGATTTGAGTTTATGGGGTGATCGTAAGCCTTTGTACCGGTTTTCCAACTCAATGGCAAAGGTGACGGAATCTTGTACGCCAAAACGGCACCAGGTTGTTCCTACGCAGCTCTTGACCGTGCGCAGCGATTTCCCGTACGCGTGACCACTTTCAAAACCGGCAGCAATCAATTCTTCCCAGATTTTGGGTAAATCACCGACGTGAGCGCCAAACAGGTCAATCCGTTGCCCGCCCGTGATTTTTGTGTACAGGCCGTATTTCTGGGCAACCTGACCGATTACAATCAGCTTTTCGGGCGTGATTTCACCACCAGCTACGCGTGGCACAACCGAATACGTACCGCCCCGCTGAATATTGGCCAGGAACCGATCGTTCGAATCCTGAATAGGAGCACGATCTTTGGTGAGAATGTTCTCGTTCCACAAGCTCGACAGAATCGAGGCCACGGCGGGCTTACATATTTCGCAGCCATCGCCCCGCCCGAACGTATTGAGAACGTCGGTATAGGTTTTTGCTCCGTTCATTTTCACCATATCAAGCAGCTCCTGACGGGTGTAATCGAAATGCTCGCAGAGTACATTACGTACGTAAACGCCCTTCTCTTTTAATACGCTTTGGAGCAGATCCTTCACCATGGGTGTACAACCGCCACAGCCTGTACAAGCCTTTGTTGCTTTCTTTAGCGCATCGACCGTTGTATGTCCGTTCTCGTTGATCTCATGGCAGATCATTCCTTTCGTGATGGCTTCGCAGGAACAGATCAGCGCGTCGTCGGGAAGACTGGTTACGCCCGCACCCGATTCTTCACCCCCTCTGAATCCTAAAATAACATCCTCTGGATCAGGCGGCAGAATAGTCTTGTTCTTGCAGGTCTGCAACAGCATGTTGTACTGCTCAGCGTCACCCACCAGAATACCGCCCAGCAAATACTTACCATCCGCCGACACGTTGATACGTTTGTAAACGCCTTTCGCTTTGTTTTCGTAAACGATCGTGCGGTGGTCCGATTCACTCGCAAAGGGGTCACCGAAGCTACCTACATCCGTACCGATCAGCTTTAGCTTCGTGGACATATCGAACGGCTTAAACTCTTTCGGTACACCCATGAGTTGAGAGGCTACCACCTCCGCCATGTCGTAACCGGGAGCTACTAAACCATAAATCATGTGGTGAGCAACTGCACATTCGCCAATCGCAAAAATGCTGGGGTCCGAGGTTTGCAGCGCATTATCAACTACTATTCCTCCGCGTGGGTGGGTGTTGAGTCCGGCAGCTTTGGCCAGTTCATCCCGTGGACGAATACCCGCCGAAATCACGAGCATATCGACCTCCAGGTGCGATCCGTCGGTAAACTGCATACCCGTGATGCAATCGCCACCGGTAATTTCCTGCGTGTTTTTAGACAGATGAATGGTCAATCCGAGCGATTCCAGTTGCTGCTGTAAAACCCCCGAACCGGCGTCATCAATTTGCCGGGGCATCAGACGCGGGGCAAATTCGACGACGTGTGCTTCTTCCAATCCTAAATCAAGCAACGCCTTGGCTGCTTCCAGACCAAGCAAACCGCCCCCCAGTACCGCTCCGCGCAACGCATGACCATTCCGGGATTTGCCCGCGTAAGACTGAATAAGTTCAAGGTCTTCAATCGTGCGGTAAACAAAAACACCGTCCTTTTC
This sequence comes from Spirosoma oryzicola, assembly GCF_021233055.1. Lineage (NCBI taxonomy): Bacteria > Pseudomonadati > Bacteroidota > Cytophagia > Cytophagales > Cytophagaceae > Spirosoma > Spirosoma oryzicola. The sequence continues at coordinate 69,343 of NZ_CP089539.1, forward strand.
TACGCCAGCTACCGGCGGAACAAAAGCACCTGAGCCGGTCGCCAGGATTAAATAGTCATAAGGTACTACGACGCCGTGGTGTGAACGTACCTCTTTCCGTTCCCGGTCGATATCGACCACGGGGTCTGTCAGATACAGGTTGATATTGTTTTCGGCGTACCACCCAACAGGAGCCAGGGTCAAATCATCTGCTGTTTTGCCCGAGAAATAGGCGCTTAAATGGACGCGGTCGTAGGCAGCGCGCGGTTCTTCCCCAAAAACCGTCACTGTGAAACGACCCTGATCTTTTTGTTTGGCTACCAGTTTTTCGCAGAATTTGTAGCCTACCATGCCATTGCCAATGACAACAACATGCTTGTTTGTGTGTTCGACCATAGTCAATAACAACTATAAGTGTATAAAAACCCTGTTTTATTATTGCACTTTACTAATAATCGAGCTGTTTTCCCCCTAAAACAACCGCGTCAAAAGTAAAATGCATTTGTATTAATTCCTAATGTTAAATTTTGTTTAAAGTGCCTTATTAAAAATAATTATTGGCTTAAGTCTTGTTTTTAAGAATGTCGTACCTAATTTTGAAGCGTAATAACGAATGATTATTACTAGCTGCAAATAGTAGATATCTACTATGCAGCTGATTAAATACTACTATTATGCAGCCAAAGCTTACACTAGTAGGAGCGGGTCCTGGCGACGGCGAATTGATTACATTAAAAGGGATCAGAGCGCTGAAACAGGCCGATGTTGTGCTCTATGACGACCTTGCGAATGCATCCTTGCTGGACTTTGCACCAGCACATGCGCTCAAGACATACGTTGGCAAGCGCGCTGGCAAGCTGTCGTTTTCGCAGGAGGCAATTAACACCCTAATCGTTCGACTGGCACAGGAGCACGGTCATGTGGTCCGGCTGAAAGGCGGAGACCCTTATGTGTTTGGTCGGGGCTTCGAGGAAGCGGATTACGCCCGGCAGTATGGCATCGACTGTCAGGTTGTCCCAGGTGTTTCCAGCTGCATTGCGGTTCCTGCATCGCAGGGAATACCCGTTACCAGTCGGGGTGTAAGTGAAAGCTTTTGGGTAATCACGGGTACAACGCGGGATGGTGAATTATCCGACGATTTGCGGCTGGCCGTTCAGTCGAAAGCGACCGTAGTTGTCCTGATGGGACTTAACAAAGTAGGCGAAATCTGCGCCATGTTCTGCCAGGCCGGACGCGGTCATTTACCAATGGCAGTAATTCAAAACGGGACGCGGGCTGATGAACAAAGCGTCGTTGGGCAAGTCTGGAGTATTCCGCAGTTGGTAGAAGAGCATGGCGTGGGGGCGCCTGCTGTTCTTGTCATCGGCGATGTCGTTTCCTTGCATCCGTCGTATTTAGCGGAATGCCTGCACAACGTATCGCTGGTTAGCTAATAATAAAAAGCCGATCCGGTGTGGGGGCACCTTTGGACCGGCTTAACAGGGTTTGTCTATGCGAAAAACACAAACATGTCAAAGAAAATGAAAAGCTACTCGTAAAGCAAATCTCCGTCTGCTATCAACTGGGGCCAACGCCGTATTGTATTCGGAATCTAGTTGGTAGACCCAGCTCCGTTATCCTGTAATGTATTGATTACTACACATTCCTGTGTAGGTAGGAATACCATTGCCAAAGCGATTCATTTTCTCACCCAATTCACTCAAAATGACTAAATCTTACCTGACGCGGTTAGCGCTGCTCGGTGTTGGCTTACTCGGTTCAACCCCGCAGCTGAAAGCGCAATTCTCACTGATTGGTCAACTCAGAACCCGCACGGAACTTCGTAACGGTGTCGCTAATTTACCGTTGGCAGGTGCTTCGCCCGCTTTTTTTACGTCGCAGCGGGCGCGGCTGACCTTCGGCTACAAATGGGAACGGATAACCTTTGGCTTTGCCGTTCAGGACGTACGTGTTTGGGGGCAGGACGCTTCAACCATCTCCAGCGCTGACGGCAATCGGCTGATGGTGCACGAAGCGTGGGGTGACATTGTTCTGCTGAACCGCGCCGACACAACGATCAAATCGAAAGTAATTGATTTTCTATCCCTGAAAATCGGTCGTCAGGAAATGGTGTACGACGATTCCCGATTAATCGGTAATCTAGACTGGTTGCAGCAGGGCCGCCGTTTCGATGCTGCACTGTTAAAAGCACAGCACAACGGTTGGGCGCTCGATCTGGGCGTAGGCTTCAACCAAAATACCGATGCATTTGGCTTGGCGGGCACGTATTACACCCCCGCCAACGTACCGACATCGGCTTTATCAACACAAAACGTAACGCTACCGGTACCGTCCGGCTTTCTGCCGACAGTAGGGAAGGGCGGTGCGCCAGTGGTTGTCAATGCGGTAAGTACAAACGGGCAGAACCAACAGTTCAAATCGTTTCAGATGGCGTATTTGACACGCAAATTTCGACAGGCGAAATTCTCCGCGCTGGTTTTCAAAGATGATTTTCAAAAGTACCGGCTCGACTCAATTGGTACTGCTTCTACCGGTTACGTATATGGGAGACGTTATGACCAGTCTGGTACAAATTCACGGGTAACGTACGGAGGGATGTTGACCGGGCAGTCCGGCATTGCGACCAAAGTGTTCTGGCAGGCTTTTGGGTACTGGCAAACCGGCAAAGACCGCGACGGATTGCAGATCAGAAAAGCGCATCACTACGGTGCAAATGCCATCGTTCAGAAAGGGAATTTTGGCGTGGGGCCTGGCTATGAAATTGTATCGGGCAACAATGACGCTACCCTCAAAGCGGGTGAAACAAATCGCTTCGATCCACTCTACGGCACACCTCATAAGTTTTGGGGCCTGATGGATTACTTCTACGCGGGTACCGGCTCGCCATCGGGAGGTTTGCAGGATGCTTATGTAAAGGTCAGATACACCGGTAAACGCCTGAGTACGACGTTTGACATCCACTATTTTGCCTTAGCCAATACCACCTACAACAAGCAGCCCGATGTGACTTCAGCAACTCCCTTATCTGCGAAGTTAGGCGTCGAATACGATCTGGTTGCTACGTACGCGCTCAATAAATACACAATGCTGGAAGCCGGATATGCGATCATGAACGGTACCAATACGCTGGAATACACGAAGCAGGGCACGATGAATCAGAAAGATAAAGTAGGCACGTGGGCTTATCTGATGATCAATATCAAACCCGATTTTTTTGCGAGTAAGTAATCCTTCTCCTGTGCGCTTAGTTTCTCAAAACTGATTTTATCCATAGTGATTTCACACACGTTTTCACCAATCTCAAACACGATCTAATCATGAACGTTAACAAACCGCTTGAGTCCCTCAATGTCTTCCGATTTAACGGAATTCAGATGCGTACGTTTCACATTACGTGGTTCACTTTTTTCGTTTGCTTTTTTGGTTGGTTCGGGCTGGCTCCGCTAATGCCCGCTATTCGAGCCGATTTGGGGTTGACAAAACCACAGGTTGGCAACACGATCATTGCCGCCGTGTCAGCGACAATCTTTGCCCGCCTGCTGGTAGGTAAACTTTGCGATACGTGGGGACCACGTAAAACGTATACGGCTTTATTGGTGCTGGGTTCGCTACCGGTTATGCTGGTCGGACTGGCGCACGATTACACGACGTTTTTATTATTTCGATTAGCGATTGGCACCATCGGCGCGTCATTTGTGATTACGCAGTTTCACACGTCGATGATGTTTGCGCCAAAAATCAAAGGGACGGCCAATGCGGTAGCGGGTGGCTGGGGTAATCTTGGTGGTGGTATAACGCAGGTGGCAATGCCGCTGATCATGGCCGCTATCGTCGGTTTAGGCTACACCAAGCCGGAAGCTTGGCGGCTGGCAATGGTTGTACCAGGAGTAATGATGCTGATCATGGCCTTCGTCTACTACCGTTTTACGAAAGATACTCCGAATGGCAACTACGGCGACAGCTCCGTCGAACTAGAAAAGGGTGGTTATTCCGCCAATAAGGGTGAAAAAATTATCTTCGGTAAAGCCATTTCTGACGTTCGGGTGTGGGCGCTGGCACTGGCGTATGGCTGCTGCTTCGGGATGGAAATTACCTTCGATGGGGTAGCCGCGCTGTATTTCTTCGATAACTTTAAGATGGAGGAAACGCAGGCTGGTTTTTGGGCTATGCTCTTTGGCGGCATGAACATTTTTGCCCGTGCATTGGGGGGAATTGTAGCCGATAAAGTAGGAAACAAATACGGTATGCGCGGTAAAGGTATCCTGTTAGCCAGTATGTTATTGCTCGAAGGGCTGGGCGTTATCCTGTTCGCGCAGGCGGGGAGTTTACCGATGGCTATTGCATCAATGCTTGCTTTCGCATTATTCCTGAAAATGTCGAATGGCGGTACGTACGCCATTGTTCCGTTTGTTAATCCGAAAGCAGTAGGGATGATATCCGGTATTGTCGGTGCCGGTGGTAACGTAGGAGGGATGCTAATGGGCTTTCTGTTCAAGTCGCAATCGATTTCCTACAGTCAGGCGTTTCTGTACATCGGCTGCATTGTTGCCGTTGTGGGGGTACTCTTGTTCCTGGTCAATTTCGGTAAAGCCGTCGTGATTGAGCCAACGGAAGCGGAACTGCAAACCGCCTAGTTGGCAAAAAGAATAGCAACGCGTCAAGGGCTACTTTCTTATTTTCTCTGAAAACTTATGACTCACCAAACTACCTGTTGCTACTGTGGCGTTGGCTGTGGAATCGTGATCAAACAGGAGCAGAACGGGCGACTGAGCCTGCAAGGTGATCCGCAACATCCGTCCAACAAGGGCATGCTTTGCTCCAAAGGAATGAATTTGCATTACACCGTCATGGATCAGTCGGATCGGCTATTGTATCCGCAGATGCGGTTCAATCGGTCGATGCCCATGCAACGGGTGAGTTGGGATGCAGCTTTGGAACGAACGGCTGCTGTTTTCAGAACATTGATTCAAAAATACGGCCCTGATTCCGTTGCGTTTTACGTATCGGGACAATGCCTGACGGAAGAATATTATTTGGTCAACAAGCTTATCAAAGGCTTTATCGGGTCAAATAACATCGATACAAATTCCCGGTTATGCATGAGTTCGGCGGTGGTCGGTTATAAACTGACATTGGGTGAAGACTCTGTACCCGTTTGTTACGACGATATTGAAGAAGCGGACGTTTTTCTGGTCGAGGGAGCTAATCCAGCCTGGTGCCATCCTATTCTCTGGCGTCGGATTGAAGCACACAAAGCCGCTAACCCTACCGTCAAAATCATTTGCGTAGACCCCCGCCGTACCGATACCGCCCGCTCGTCTGATCTACACTTACCCATCCGACCCGGTACGGACATTGTGCTGAACAACGCGATTGGTCGCTTGCTGATCGAAAATAACGCTGTTGATAACGAATTTATCGTCAATCACGCCGATGGATTTACCGCGTACCGTGAACAGGTGATGCAACGATCCATCGACGAAGCTGCCGAGTTGTGTGGGATTCCCTCAGAAGGTATTTACACCGCTGCGCGCTGGATTGCCCGTTCAAAGGGTTTTCTGTCGCTCTGGACAATGGGCCTCAATCAATCGGCAGTCGGCGTTAACAAAAATCTGTCGCTCATCAACCTGCACCTAATTACGGGTCGGATCGGTAAACCGGGCAATGGACCTTTCTCGCTAACGGGTCAGCCTAACGCAATGGGTGGGCGCGAAACAGGCGGTTTGGCTAATCTGCTGCCCGCTCATCGCGATGTGACCAATGCCGCACACCGCGCCGAAGTGGAAGCTTTCTGGAATAGCCCAATCCAGATTGCGGCAAAACCAGGGTTGACAGCGACTGAAATGATCGACGCCTTGTCAGATGATCGACTGAAAGCCATTTGGATAATCAACACCAATCCACTGGTAAGTATGCCCGATGTCAACGCGACCGAGAAGGCGCTGAAAAAGGCCCGCTTTGTGGTGGTACAGGATGTTTCGAACCGGGCCGACACTGTCCAGTTTGCCGACGTGGTATTGCCTGCTGCGGCCTGGCTGGAGAAGGAGGGAACAATGACCAACGCTGAACGTCGAATCAGCTATCTGCCCAAAGTACTCGACGCGCCCGGTGAGGCTCTGCCCGACGCGGAAATTATCTGGCGTTTCGCGCAGAAAATGGGATTTGGCGCTTCTTTTGACTATACCGAAGCCGCACAGGTGTACGAAGAATACGCAAAAATTACGGAAGGAACAAGCATCGATGTAACGGGCGTAAGTTATGACATCCTAAAGCAGAACCGGACAATTCAATGGCCGTATTCGATGAACGACAGAGCGGACGGCACGGCAGGAACAAAACGATTATTCGCCAACCATCAATTCCACACAGCAAACGGTCGGGCGCAGATACACCCGGTACCGGACGAGAATAGATCGGAGCCAACGGATGAGCAGTTTCCCCTTGTCCTTACCACGGGTCGCATTCGGGATCAGTGGCATACCATGACGAAGACGGGACGCGTTGCGAAACTTAACCAACATAACCCACAGCCGTTTTTGCAAATTCATCCCGCCGATGCTGAGGTTCGTGGCATTCGCCAGGGGCAACTTGTTGAGGTGCAGGGACGGCGGGGAGTGGTTCGGGTAAAAGCGCAACTGACCGATGACGTCCGGCCCGGCTTGTGTTTTATGCCAATGCACTGGGGTAAGATGCTGAACAGTAACTTGAATCGGGCCAACAACCTGACCAATGCACTGGTTGATCCGCGCTCCAAAGAACCGGATTTTAAGTTTTCGGCGGTAGAGGTAGTTCCTTACAAAAAGCCAGTTGAAAAAATAATCGTTATTGGTGCCGGATCGGCGGGGCTAGGCTTTATTAATGCGTACCGGTCGCTGGAGCCGAACGTAAATCAGGATGAGATTCACGTATTTTCAAAAGAGATTTACCCCTTTTACAATCGGGTCTTGCTGCCCGACTACATCAGCGGAGAGCAAACGTGGGATCAGCTTGTCCGATTGCGTGAAGATCAGTTCAACGAAGCCAACATAATCGTTCACAAAGGCGTGGGCATTGCGCATATCGACCGGAAAGCCAAAGTCGTTACGGATACAGAAGGGGTCGAACATACATACGATAAGCTGCTGCTTGGAACAGGAAGTCGCGCCTTTATGCCGAAAGGGATTCCTAAATTGCCGGGCATCTTCAACATGCGTTCACGACTCGATGCTGATTCACTGCTGCCGTTTCTTACCGGCGACGCGCCCCACGCGGTAGTGGTGGGTGGAGGTTTGCTTGGCTTGGAGTTGGCGGCTTCGCTCCGGCAAATTAATGTTCGTGTGACGCTGATTCATCGGTCGGGCCGGTTTATGGAGCGGCAGCTTGACGCATTGGCCAGCGAATTACTTTACCTGGAACTGCTCGACCGGGGCATTGAGGTGTACTTCAACGAAGAAATTCAGACGTTTGCTGGCATTGACCAGTTGGATGGTGTTCGCTTAAAATCAGGCCGCCAGTTGGCGTGTCAGGTCGTTGTCATGGCAATCGGCACCGAACCTAATATCGAACTGGCGCGCGAAGCAGGACTTACCTGCAATCGAGGAGTAGTGGTAAATGACTACCTGCAAACGTCCGATCCCGCTATTTTTGCGGCTGGTGAAGTAGCGCAGTGGAACGGTCACATGTGGGGCGTAACCTTAGCCGCCGAGCAGCAGGCAGAAACAGCCGCCCGATTTATTGCCGGTGATATTTCTCAGCCGTACCGGGGTAGTCTGTCCATGAACATTCTGAAAATGGAAGGACTGCATTTATGCAGCATCGGTATCAGTGAAGTCCCGGCGGGAAAATCTGGCTATGAAGAAATTGTCTTTATCGACAAAGCAAAGCGCTATTACAAGAAATGTATCGTACACCACGACAAGCTGGTTGGGGCTATCCTGGTTGGCGATAAAAACGAATTTACGGAATTCCGCGACCTGATTGCAAACGGCATAGAGCTCTCCGAAAAGCGCCTTCAGCTTTTGCGATCCAGTAAGAGCGTAGACCCGGTCGAAGGTAAACTGGTATGTTCGTGTAACACCGTTGGTCAGGGAAATTTAGAGCGGGCTATCGAAGCTGGTTGCACCGACTTCCAGCAACTCTGTCAAAAAACGGGTGCTGGAACAGGCTGCGGCTCTTGTCGACCTGAAATTCGAAGCATACTGTTGTCCATGAGTGAGTTAACGGGTGTTTAAATCGATTGAAAACTGTTTCTTAGTCACTTATCTGCTTTGATCCATGCGCGATTACTATAGCTTAAAAGTCAATCTGCCCGCTGGAATCGTATCTCCTGGCGCGTTGCAACTGGTGTTGAAATTAGCCTACGACGCCAAGGTCAGAACCGTCCGTTTTGGCGCTCGTCAGCAATTGCTGATGACGGTCCATTACGAGGACATGCGCTTTTTCGAAAAGGAGTTGAAGCAGCACCAAATCAAGTACGAAATAAATACCGAGCAATTCCCCAATATCATTAGCTCTTATTGCGGTGAAGAAGTCTTTCGTACGGGCGCGTGGCTTCGCGAAAGCGAGTATCATACTGTGCTGGATCAATTCGATTATCAGCCCCGCCTGAAAGTCAACCTGTCCGATGCTAACCAAAGTTTTACGCCTTTTTTTACCGGAAATTTAAACTTTATTGCTTCACCAGAGCCGCACTTCTGGTTTTTGTACATTCGTCCAAAGCAGCGAAATACCTTGTTTCGCTGGCCCGAACTGGTGTATACCAATGATATTGGCCGTCTGGCCAAAGCGCTGGAACAAGCGATGCTCGATGAGGCTATTCAGGAGGAAGAAGCCTTGTATAACGCTGTAACAACGGCTCAGCCATTCGTTACGCAACCGGCCTCGCAGGACGTGGAATTGCCTGATTTCTCGCTTCCTTACTACGAAGGGTTTAATCGGTACGGACAACGGTCTTGGTTGGGACTTTACCGCCGGGATGAACAGTTTTCCATTGCCTTTCTATTGGATGTATGTGCGCTATGCCTGAAAACCCGCGTCGGTGAACTATGCACAACCCCTTGGAAGTCGCTTATTATCAAAGGTATTGAGGAGAAAGACCGTGCGGCATGGTCTCATATCTTGGGAAAGCATAATATCAACGTTCGTCACGCGGCTAATGAGTTGGCCTGGCAAACCGAGGATTATACAACCGATGGAACGCAGCTCAAAAGTTACGTTATGCGGTATTTTGAGAAAAACGATACCCGCACTTTTGGGTTGTGTTTTGGCGTTCAGACGCAGCCAAAGTCGGAGGTGTTCGGTTCCGTATTGATACGGCAGCGTCCCGTCTTTCGCGTCGGCAAACTGGCTTTGTTCAGCGTGTACGATTTATACTTTACCGATAATTTTAACCCAAACAGTCGCACTTACCATCTGTTCGAACGGGGGTTACTAAAAATTCACGTGCCGGCTCAGATCGAACGACTTTGTCGGAAGTTCAGTGCCCGGCGATTAAGCAGGAACGATGAGCCGCTTGATCGTAAAGTTGACCAGCCGGAAGTTGACGTACAGGAACGACCAAAAGTCCACCAATGCAGTCATTGCTTCACGGTTTATGACAGCCAATTTGGTGAGCCATTAAGGGGTGTTTCGAACGGTGTCTCTTTTGCTTTATTATCCAATGACTTTACCTGTCCAACCTGCGACGCGCCCAAAGAAGACTTTTTCGAAATCGAAATGGCGGAATTAACCTAAAATGACAGGCTTAAACGGCTGTAAATGAATACAGTTATCGGTGTATAGCTGCGCATTTGACTCGTAACAATACATCATTTAAGCCGTCAAGGAATTACATCGTTATCAATAGTTTCTTTTTTAGGTACTTCCGAATGGGACTATCCAGGAATAACAAGACTGCATAGGCGAGCAGAATCAATAAAATAGTCCCGACAATCGTGATAACGGTCAATTGGCTAATCGACGGCTTTTTTACTTCGATATAACTCAAAACGATCCACAAAAAAGGGTAGTGAATCATATACAAAGGGTACGAAATTTCACCCGAAAATCGGCAAAGCCCTGTCAGTGCTTTATTCAATCGTGCCCCTGCCCCCAAAGCTATTAAAAAAGGAAAGTAGACGATGACAACTCCGGAATCGACGAACCAATTGACGGGCTTCGAAAAAGGAATAAGAAAAGCCGTTAGCAACAACGTGCTCATCGAAATAAAACCAAGACGAGTATTTATAATCCACTTGGAGCGGTACACGAGCATGCCTGCCAGAAAGGAATACAACGCTCTAATACCTCCACCCATGACGTTATCCCCGCCGAAGCCTACACCCAGGTAAGTCGACTGGTGCGCTTCATACACTAAGCAAAAAGCCGCTAGGATCGTTAAAGTCCATACTACTTTTGTGGGTAACCTGACTAAGATCAGGGCGTAAAGCAAGTTAGCAACGTACTCCCAGAACAACGACCAGGTAGGTGGATTTAAGTGAAATAGATTGAAGTAGCGTTCCCTTACCAGGGGATATGGAATCATCAGACAGGAAGCGACAAACATCGCGACAATTTTCTGGTCATAGAGTCGGTGAAGGTTACTGAACGGATCAAACAAAAAGGCGATCAAACCAATCACGGAACCAATGATAACCAGTGGATGCAAGCGAATTAGACGAAGCTTTAGAAACGTAACAATGCCTATTTGCTGGAGCTTATCATCATAAGCATAAGCGATGACAAAGCCGGACAAACAGAAAAAAAAGTCAACGGCCAGGTAGGCGTGTGCAATGAAGCTATCGTGGTAGTCAGGCTCGATGAACTCCATAAAATGAAAGATAACTACGGCTACAGCGGCCACTCCCCGGAGACCGTCTAAAATGGCAAAGTGGTGTTTTGTCGTTAATGGATTCGCAATGGGTTTCGTTGAGTTCATTGCTATTAAAGACACCGGAGCCGCACTATTACCTTACGGTTTCTATTTATATACATCAGAATTTATTAAGTAAAGCTTATGTGAAATGTCAGTTTCTCCAATTGTGATGTGTTTGAGAAGATGAATCTCTGATGATGGAACCAGGTATGAGCGAACAGACCCTCCAGCTCGCCAAGCTTTGCTTTTAATTACCTTTTCCGTGGTTCGTTGGGTGATGATATACTGATTGCATTCGTCACTGCTGTTTAAGCGAATATCCCCACCAGCAAGAAAAATCTGTTTCGTCATTGTCTGTATAAAATACCGTCGCAATTTAACTGCAATGAGATTATGACCACAATCGTTTACCCTGTATTGCGCACTGAATCGGGAAGTGTACGTTACAAGAACTTCAAATGGTGAATGTGCTTTCACCCATACTCTTTTACTTCGCCAATACGCATATTCCCCGCTCCATCAATGAATAGATAGGTTTGCTGATTATTGTTCTTAAGAAAAGAGGGTTGTTACATACGCTCCGCAATCATCACAATCAATCGGGCAGCTGGTAAAAAAGTGAGCTGTGCCAGCAGGGTTCCTGTTAGACAAGCGATAACCATTAAAACAACCTGTTGTCTAAAAGCAGGCTCCTTGTATTTTCCTTCGGTTACTTCATCGGTCAGGATTGACAGATAGGGATCAATGAATAGAAACATCAGAATAGTGGCCAATCCATTAATAACCGATGACAGGTTACTCGACGTTGTTCGTAGATCTGGATTCAAATAACCAGCATATAAGGAGGCTAACACACCTACTGTAAGAACAGCTACAGCTACCACGTTGAATCCAAACACACGCCAGGGAATTGGACCCTTATTGACTAGTTGCGTGATATTGAGATGGCTGGGGGCCACGGTGTTAGATCGAACTAAGTGAAACCCGGCTGGCGATAGACCTGACATCAGTAGCTTAGGCATCGACTTATGAAGGCTGAAATGGCTGACGGCATACGAAAATAGGCGCTGAAAAGAAGGAATCAACAGGGCTCCTACGAGCGTAGCTAACGAGGTCATCCATAAGATCCAGTAAAACTGATTAATCGGATCAGGTTGATGAGTCCCAATCGTTTTCTCAACGATGTTAGCTAAAATAGGAGCCTGAAAGCCGTTAGCCGTTCTTGATATCAACACCAATACGTTGAACAGAGCGAACGAAACGGCTATCTTACGAGTCCGTATGCCAACAATACGCACCGAATAGGAGAGTGTGCTGATAAGATTGATCAAAAAAGTCAGCAACAGAACCCAGAGTATTTGTGAAGACATTAGAAAGTGACCAAGTTTGTGCGAAAATAGACTCTATTTTCAGAAAAAACGGCCTCGTGCAATGAACTGACTAAAATACGAATCAAGAGGTTCTCCCAACCCAACGCGTCAACACTGTAGTAAAACAAACCTACTTCAAACGAAGCAAAGGCCCAAAGCTCTATTTTGCCAAGCTTTGGATAGTGCCTTCCTCTCCACTGTTATAAGCGCAGAAGGGCTAGTTGGATGAATCTTACCCGACCAGTCCAGGTTGAAGGTCGTTATCTTCTCTCATAGCTCCTTACTCTGTTCCGCTTACTTACTTCATAATCTCTCAGTATAGTGCCTTCACTTTGATTATACAGTTTACCTCATTTCAGATCGCTACTGGCCAGACCTGAGCAAGCTGTTTTTTAACCTTACCAGGGGCAGCTGGCTGGTTCAGGAAAGTATTCTTCGCTGATAAATTTTCCGGTTGGGCCGTTCTGATCAATCAGGGCATATTTAGTGATGCGTTGGCCGGCTTGTTGCACTGTACTCGTACCTTGATGGTTGGTAAAATCAGTTTGTGTATAGCCAGGACAAACCGCGTTGACCCGAAACGGTGAATCACGCAATTCGTGGGCCAGGCTAACGGTGTACATGTTCAAAGCCGCTTTACTTGACTGATAAACTGCGTATCGGTTGTCATTGCTCAAGTCAGCGGCAAGCGTGAGCGAGGCCAAGGCTGTACTTACATTGACAATGCGTGGTTCAGGCGATTGCTTCATCAGATCAATAAAGGCTTTAGTAACCCGTGCAACTCCAAATAAATTGGTTTCGAAAACAGCCTTGAATTGATCAATGGATGCTTGCAACACTGCTTGGGGAAACCCGCCTGAAATACCAGCGTTATTAACGAGTACGTCTAACGTCGCCGTTTTCTTTGCTAACGCTATGCGCGCGGTTTGAACCGACCGCTCATCGGTAACGTCTAGTTGAATGGCTTCCACGTTGCTGATACCGTCGGCATTTAGCTTTTCGACAGCCGCTAGACCATTCGCCAGCGTGCGGCTCCCTAAGTATACGAAATATCCATGCTGCGCGAGCTGTCTGGCGACTTCCAGACCGATACCCTTATTGGCTCCGGTTACTAGTGCTGTTTTCATTTTACTTATTTATCTATCAATGAGTTCAGCAAAAGTAGAGTGCTCTACAGGAAGGGAGGGGGACAAATCGTGTTATCTATTGGACAAATCGCGCAAGTCGGCTAGAAATGTACTGACCGTTTTACCCGTCTTTTTTTTGAATAGCCGGGAGAAATAAGCCGGATCGTTGAACCCTAATTCGTAGGCAATTTCTTTCACCGAACGAGGTGAATACTGAAGCTGACGTTGCGCTTCTACCATCAGTTGATTGATGACCCATTCTTTGGGTGACAGGCCAGAATATTCTTTAACTAGTGCGTATAGGCTGCTGGTTGTCAAGCCTAGTTGGTGAGCAATAGAATGCATGTCTGGTTGCTCGGTCAACTGTTTCTCGACGGCTAATTTAAACGCAACGTATTTCGACCGTTTTGGGTCGGGCAGGAGATCTCTGCGTTCGTCATCAAAGTAGGCACCATTGAATTCGCTGAGCAGCGAGTTTAAATGCGCTAAAATAATATCCGTACTGATCGGCTTGGTGGATGCGTGGAGTAGTTGAAACAACATGGACAGCAAAGCGCTAACCCGCTGTTTGGCAAGCGGATCAAAGGAGATTACGCTAGCCTGTTTGGGGTTCGTCAGAAAAGGGTAAGCCCGTGGGAGCAAGGCCAATGTCTGTTCGTCAAAGCTAAACTTATATTGTTGATTGTTGTGATTGGGTGAATCGTGAACGAACGATTGATTGGGTAGACCGAATACAAGCTGGCTGCTGGAAACCGTTACTTCCTGCCGATCAACCTCAACCGTTTCCGTTCCCTGATCAAAGAACATGAAATAGTAATACGTTAATCTATGTGGCTGAAGCAACTTGTGTAAAGCCGCTTCGGGTAAGGCGATTGAACAGTTTTGGTTCACCGTAACCGCTAATTGATCATGGTGTTTTATTTGATTAAGTAGTCCCTTGGTATCTTCCACGGCTCGCAGTATATTGGTTCGTCAGCTAATCTGACTAACTACACTTTTTGTAGTGACTGGAGAATGCAACGAAGACGCCAGACACATCTCCAATCGTTTGCCTGACACGTCCAGCCAACAATTGGTTCAACTTGAAGCCGGGTGATTTTGTCTGATTCGTTCAAAACGCCTAATGACGCAGCTGTTACGAAGAATTAGTTGTCGCTACGAATGGCTCGATTAAGGGTAAGCTTTTTGGTTTCGCTTAATTCTCAATCCGGGGTAAGGTCCAGTCCTTACGAATTGCCATGAGCCTGAATAGGGTAATCAAACCCGCTGACACGATCACGTTGAGCGTTGGGTCTAGGCCCAGGCTTGCGTTCAATTGGTAGAGGAGAGCACCGGTCAAACAGGGTGTAACGTAGAGCTGCCGATCTAAAATAAGGGGTAAATCATTCACGAAGGTATCCCGGATCACACCGCCGAAAAGTGCCGTGATGATCCCCAACACTATGGCAGCCCAGTCGTTTACACCCGCATGCAGCGCTTTTTGCATACCCAGAATCGTAAACAGGCCAAGACCAATCGTGTCGAAGAAGACTAAAGGCCGCCGAAAAGCACCACGCCACCAGGTGCGCCCGGCCACCGCAACAAGAACGCTGAGAAGAATGACGATCAAATAAGCCGGATCCCGTATCCAGGCAATCGGATAGGCACCCATGATGACGTCGCGAACCGTTCCTCCACCCACGGCTGTCAAAAAGCCTACAAAAAAAAGGGCAACCAGATCATGGTAGATTTTCTTGCTCAGGGCGGAAAGTGCGCCCGAAATAGCAAAGACACTTGTCCCCGCCAGATCGATGAAGTACCAAATAGTCATGAAGTAAAGCGTCGCTCAGAAGCGATTAAGGACTTTCTGTTGGCGATCAATTCGCAAACTTACGTCAGATCGGTTTTATTCAATGCCTTCGTTCATGTATAGCTGGCTAGATTCGGTTCGAGAGTATCGAACGGCTTTTTCTTATCAAGGTTCATAAAACGGGAAATGGTAATTGTTGAGGTATTGGAGCGTCTGTAAAAAATGCTTTCGTTCCGCTGCCTCAAGATCCGCCAGTACGCTATGGTGGAGCTGACTCAAACCCTCCGCTATTGTTTGTACCGTGTCGTGTCCCTTTGGTGTTAAGTTTAACCGCTTAGACCGCCTGTCCCGCTCATCGGCGAATTCATCAATTAGCCCTAGCTTGATCAATCGACGTAGGATGTCCATACCGGTGGTCAACTCGGTAGCGTTGGCTACGCATACCTCTTTTTTGGTAGGTCTGTCCATCTCGTTGATCAGGGAAAGAAACAAAAACTCGTCTGGCCCGCTCATGCCCTGCTCTGCCATCATCGATTTGGTGTAAAATTTAACGTACCGGATTAGACGGCCCATAAAAAACCAGGATAGGAAATCTTCACTTTCCTGGAAGGCTTCCGACAGGCGCATTCCCGATTTCATCAAGGGCTCTGATTCCAGCTTTGTTGGGGTTTTTCGTAGCGGATCGGTATTTGTTAGCAACCAACTGGCAAACTCCCTAATACCCCCTTGTGGGTTCTCGTCCACAAAGCGTTCCCACTCCATTAATACCGGAACCGCGGATAGCTTAGGCATATTTATTTGATTTCCGTTGTAATATTATAACAAAGGTACAATATCGTTGTTTTGTATCTAATCAAAAGTAAACGCTGAACAATCCTCAAACAACTGAGGAAGCAGTTAACTCGAACGACGTGTAAATAAAATGGAAACGAAAAAACAGAAAGTTCTTATCGCTGGTGCTAGCATTGCCGGACCCACGCTAGCTTACTGGCTGCATAAATATGGATTTGAGGTTTCGGTTGTCGAACGATCACCGTCGCTTCGGCTGGGCGGGCAAAACATTGATGTTAACGGACCTGCCCGAAAAGTTGCCCGACTGATGGGCATTTTGGATCAGATAAAGGCTGCCAATACGGGTGAAATCGGAACGCAATGGGTAGACAAGGATAACCAGGTGACGGCTAGTTTTCCCAAAGAGGGAGCTAACAGCCTCACCCAAGAACTGGAAATTGTTCGGGGTGATCTGGTGAACATTCTTTATGAGCTCACTAAAGAAAACGTAACGTACCGGTTCGACGATCAGATTACTCAACTGGCTCAGGATGATCATCAGGCCACGGTTACGTTTGCCAGCGGCCATACCGAAACGTACGATCTGGTAATTGCGGCAGATGGGATTCGTTCCAGGACGAGAACGTTGATGTTTGGCGACGAGTCCGTGTTCAACTATCTAGGCCTGTGCACGGCCTACCTGACAATTGCCAAAACGGAAACGGACACCAACTGGGCACGCTGGTACACAGCGGATGACTCACGTGTGCTGTTGCTGAGACCCGATAACGAGGGAACCACCCGTGCTTCCATCAATTTTCTTTTGCCGCAGGAAGAGTATGAAAAATTAGACAAGAATACTAAGAAAGCCATTCTGCTCAGTCGGCTGGCTGGTGCAGGCTGGGAAGCACCCCGCCTGGCCCAGGAAGTCGAAAAAAGCGACGATATCTACTTTGACGGCGTTGGTCAGATTAAAGCTCCCCGCTGGTCAACCGGTCGTTTTGCCATGGTTGGGGACGCAGCCTACTGCCCCGCACCCATAACGGGCAAAGGTACCACACTAGCCTTTGTAGGGGCTTACGTACTGGCGGGCGAACTGGCCACCCATGAACGCTTCGAAGATGGGTTTGCCAGCTACGAACGTATTCTCCGACCTTACGTTGAGTCGGTTCAAAAACTGCCGCCCGGTATCCCTCGGATAGCTTATCCCAAAACAGCGCTGGGTGTATCAATCGTCAACACCGTAGTGGGCATCTTGGCGAGCGAGCCGGTCCAAAAGATCGCCAGCGTGTTTGGTAGCTCGGACCCGGAAGAGGAGGAACTGCTTAAAGACACGCCGTTACCCGAATATGCCCGGTAAGTTTTGCCTGTATTTTGATTAACGGCCCATTCGTTTAGTAGCTGATAGCCACGTGCTGGCCCAGGAATGTGGGATTTTCTGCCTGATTTATCATAAAATCAGCTACGTCAGCGCGGGATATGCGGCCAACCTGCATGCCTTTATGCAGTGAGGATTGTACTCGGTAGTTTCCTGTGTGCGAGCCGTTGGTGAGTATACCCGGCTGAACGATTTCCCAGCGAATCAAACCCTTGGCCAGCATGACTTCCATTCTCGTTTTGTCGGTATACTGATCCCTGAGAAAAAAGCGGATAACTAGTTTCATGAACAACCCCAAATATCGCCTGCTTTCGCCTGTGCCGAAGCCGGTAATTACCAGCAGCGGGGCCTTGGATCGAGTCTCAGCGTACGCGGTAATAAGTGCCTGAGCGGTATCGGAGAACAAGGTCGTCCCTTTCTTTTTCTTAGTCCCTATGGTAACCAGAACCGCATCGGCGTCGATGATGAGTCCTTTAAGGTCAGCAACGGAGGTGGCACTGCCCTTTACTTTAGTGAGGGCCGGATGATCTGGAATGGGTGAGGTGTCCCGCGAAAGGGCAATCACCTGGTGTCCACTGGTCAGGGCTCTTTCGACGGTGAGCAGGCCAATGCCCGCAGAAGCACCGATGATGGCTATTGTCATGATTTAGAAAAGATTAGGTGAGAAATTACAAGTCCTTTACTAGGCTAGTCAACAGCGTTTTAGCTACGCTGGGAGCTGCTACCAGCAAACTATCGTCGCCCCATTGCCAAGGTTGTCCAGTCGTGGTCAGCACGAGAGCACCGGCTTCACGAGCGATAAGTAGCCCGGCCAGCCAGTTGAAGGTGTCCAGACCGGGCTGATAAAACAGATCGATGCGACCTGCTCCTACATTGGCCAGTTGCAACCCATGTGGACCGTAGTTGCGAACGATACCAACGTGATCGAGCAAGCGGGTTACAGCCGTGCCTACCTGCTGATTCAGGTTAGGAGCGAAGGCCGCTTCATCCTGGTGACCGTAATCGAATACCGCTACCATAACGGCGGGATCAGTTTTAGTGCTGGGATGGATAGGCTGGTCATTTAGATAGGCCCCCTTGCCCTGCTGAGCCCAGTACAGCTCGCCTTCCAGTGGAGCATACACCACCGACAAGTAAGGCTGTCCCTGACGGATCAGCACGAGGTTGATGGTCCAGCCCGGTAGGTGTTGCAAATACTGAATGGCTCCGTCCATCGTATCGCATAGCCAGTATTCGGGTAGATCAAGCGGCTGTTTTTGGCCCGCTTTGTCAAACTCATCACCGACGAACCAGGGTATGTCCGGATAAGCTGGCAACAGATTGGCTTTCAGACTAGACAGGCATTGTTCGTCCAGTTGATTCAAGCGATCCATGAGTGAATCCATGTCGGTTGGAATCGCTGTTTTTTTGTAATGGATGAGGAACGTATCGCCAATTTGCCGGACGGCTTCCAGAACAAGTGAAATATTTATGTTGGTTTGCATAACGAGTTTGATTTCGTTGCAAAACAAACGTATAGACCGTAGTCCTATATAGCTCTGTTAGCGGAAAAGATGGTCCTAATCGCGGAACTGTTGACGAAAGGCAAGTGGGGTGCTGCCCGTCCGTTTACGAAATAGTTTGTTGAAATAAATGGGGTCTTCATAGCCAAGTTGGTAACCAATTTCCTTGACAGTCAGATTCGTAAAATAAAGCAGTCGTTTGGCTTCCAGGATGGATCGTTGCTGAATCAGGCTCGAAGGCGAATGGCCCGTGATGGTTTTGATCACCTCGTTGAGATACGAAACGGAAACGGCTAGTTCGGCGGCATACTGAGCGGGTTGTTTCCAGTTGGCATAGTGCTGTTCCAGTAGCTGATGAAATGTCTGCTCAATCACAGTTGCCCGTCGCTCTGGCTCTTTCACGCCTGTTGATTGATCTGTAAGCTGACCGGCTAGCAGACTCAGCAAGGCCGTCAGCAGACTGCGCAGGGTAATGTGGGTGTATGCATCGTGCGAACCCGTCTGAATGACCTCCAACAGCTGCAACAGCGTATAGCTACGATCCAGCAAAGGTTGTTGGGGGTGACTAACCACTGACCTGCGAAAGTAGCGGGTTAATACCTGCAAAAAATCACCATCAATCAATGAAGCATCAAAGCCAGCGGTCCAGCCTTGCATCCCTTCCGCTGCAAGCACGTTATGCACTTGCCCAGGTGTAATTAGCACCAGCGCGGGTGCTTTGACCTCCACCTGAGCGAAGTCAATGTTTAAGACCATCTCTCCCTCAGAAGCCAGCATAAAAAGATAATGGTCATCGCGGTGTGGCGTACCGATATCATGCCCCTCCTGACTAAAAGAGCCTTGCAACTTTTTGACAAACAGGCTTGCTCTGTTCTGCGGATCAAGGGTAAATTCTTGAATGGAAGACGATTGTGACAAGGATAACGTAAGATGAGTAAGTGTCAGGCAGCCGCAAAAGTACAGGCAATTTTAGATCTGACTATAAATTAATAAGCAGCCTACTAAAGCACCCGATTCAATCAGGCACTTCAGAAGGCTGCTTTACAAATGAGTCTGGTTAAGCGGTTACCGTCGCGAGCTGTTTAACCAGCTGTATTTCGCTATTAACCTTCACCTCTTCGCCCAGCGCTAACCCGCCGGTTTCCAGGACGCCGTTGAAGTTAATGCCCCAATCGCTGCGGTTGATTTTACTAGTCACGGTAAAACCCGCTCGCTGACCGCCCCAGGGGTCTTTCGTAACGCCACTGTACTCAACCGTTAGTTTGACCGGTTTACTGGTCCCCTTCATGGTCAAATCCCCATAGACGTTAAAAGTATCGTCGGTTAGCTGCTCTACTTTCGTTGATGTGAACGTCAACTGGGGATAGGTTTCCGCATCGAAAAAATCGGAGTTACGCAAGTGGTGGTCGCGTTGCTCATTATTGGTGTGGATAGAAGCTATTTCGGCAGTCGCCCGAATCTGTGCCGTGCTGAAATTGTCGTTATCTGTTTCAACCGCTACCTGAAACTGCTGGAAAGAGCCTGAAATGTTGCTGATCATCAGATGTTTGATCTTGAAACCTAATTCGCTGTGTGTGGGGTCTAGGACCCATTTGGTAGTTGACATATGCTTGAAAATTATTGACTTGTCCGTACTGAGAAAGTGATTTTGTTGATGGCCTACAAGAAGCTTACCACAGCATCCGCTGCGAAGCCTCAACGGTGGCTATGTGATTCATTTTACCCTGCCTGTATTCCTGATAGAGCCGTCTGATGTCCTCCTGCGTATCGCCAATGAAGGGGCCGTGCGATACGATGGCATCACCTTGTGGCTCACCGGCGTACAGAATCAATCGACTTCCGGATTCACCAGCCGTTAATTTTAGCTCGCTCGATGCTTCATCAGCGGATCTGTTCAGCCAACCGACCTGCTCCTGATGTATCTCTTGGGCCTGATCTCCTACTTGTAGACTTCCGTCAAGTACATACAAGAAAGCGGTATACGAAGCCGGAATGTGCTGCACTGTACTAGCTCCTGGCTGCAACCGGATATCGGCGATGATGAGTGGTACATAATTCTGAATTGGTGAAGTCAAACCAGCCAACGAGCCACTGTAAACCCCTATGGTTACACCATCCTGCGAAAAAGTCGGTACCTTATCCAAAGACAGATCCTGTACACGTGGCTTAGCCCAGCGATCTTTTTTTGGTAGATTTAGCCACAATTGAAGCAGCCGCATGGATGCCTGGCGCTCAATGGTTTCCGTATGAATGATGCCACTACCAGCGGTCATAATCTGTAAATCACCATTGTGCAATCGGTGAGCCTCATCACCCATTTCGCCTTCCAGCAGTAAGGACACGGTCTCAAACCCGGCATGCGGATGCGGACCACCCACGGGTTGCTCATTTTGTTTGGTAAGCTGATCGTCCATTAGCACAATGAACGGATCACTTTGGGTGTAATCAACCTGAATGACCGGCCTAGCAACATGGCCATCGCCCAAAAAACCCTGTTGAACAGGTGGGGTATATACGTTGACAAGTTTTCTATGAAGATTCATTGCCGATTCCATTTTAGTCAGGTCATAAATTTTGCCCTGATTGATGATGCAAATTTACTTCATATACTATACTTTTGTAAGTACTATACCAGAGTATAGCGCTATACTCTGGTATAGTACTTACGGAAACAGGGTTTTGTCAATCGTCTAGTTTGGTAAGATGGAAATAGGTGAATTGAAACATGAAGAATGCGTCAGCACATTGCGTCCCGTACGGGATGCGCTGGACGTATTAAACGGCAAATGGAAGTTGCCCATTATCGTTGCCTTGACCTTTGGGGAAAAGCGCTTTGGCGAAATTGCGAAAGAAGTTCACGGTATCACCGACCGAATGCTATCTAAAGAATTACGGGATATGGAAGTGAATGGGCTGGTGAAACGGACTGTCTACGACACCTATCCCGTTAAAGTGACTTATGCGTTGACACCTCATAGCAAAACCTTGGGCGGAGTTATAGAATCCTTACGCAGCTGGGGTGAACTTCATCGGCGCAAAATCCTCTCCGGTGAAGAGTAAACAAACGAGTACAAAATAGTCCTATCTGTTTTCCTCTTTTATACTGGCTACGTAGCAGAGCCGTATAGTGGATCAAGATAAGGTATGATGTAAGTCTTATCTAACTAACTCGCCCAGAGCGAACGGGCTTGATGGTACATTTTACGCTGACTTAAACTTTCTTCGGGCTCCCCACTCAAAAAAACGATAGGACATGAACTGTAGCAATGGTAATAGCTTTGCTTCGCTGCCAACACGATAACTGAATCGGGGGCGACTGGCCTGAATTACTTTTAACGTAACCTCTGCAACAGGTTCAGGAGTTGGCGCCTTTCGGATGGACTCTGCGAAAATACGCAACGCGTTCTTTTGACTTACCTCATAGTCGGGAATGGTAGAGCGGGCTGGCTCATTGGTTTGCTCCAGGTTAGTTTTGAAAAAACCTGGCTCAATAACAGAAACATCGATGTTGAAGGGCGCTACCTCAAAACGAAGCGACTTGAAAAAACCTTCGATCGCGTGTTTAGAGGCAGCGTAATAACTTTGAAACGGAACTCCAATCAAACCGGCTACTGATCCAATCGTAATAATGCGGCCCTTTCGCTGTTGCCTCATTCGTGGCAAAATAGCTCTGGTCAGCATAACCGTTCCCCAAAAATTAGCGTCTAGCTGCTGACGTGCCTCATCAAGGCTTGTTCCTTCAGCACTGCCACTGACGAGCATACCGGCATTATTAATCAACACATCAATAACGGGCGAACGCGCAGAAAAAGCCGCTACGCAACGGTTAACTGACTCTTCGGAGGTGATGTCAAGCGGTAAGAGGGGAAAGGGTAACTTTTGCTGGTACTTCTCCGGAAAGCGGCTGGTTCCAAAAACCTTAAAACCACGTTCATGCAGTTTTGTGGCGATAGTTAAGCCAATACCAGAAGTTGCTCCTGTGACTAGTACCGAAAGCATAAGCGAGGCATTTGTTTTTATGAAAGTAGTACATTTTCTGAGAGAGAATGTTCAAACAGTCAATCCTGTAGTTGTAGGGGCATGTATATAGTACCAGCGTTGGACTTACTATCTTTTAAGTTATCCATCATTTGCCAATATGTACCGAGTATTAAAATTTCCTGCAAAAAACCGGTAATTGAATCGATGCCGAATTCGATGCTAGCCCTATTAGCTATTTGCTGACTATTTTGTGTAGTTGACGATAGGTGTCCCGAATGTGATAGCATTTGACTCAAATTCGATAAATATATTTCCTAGAATAATCGATTTTTGTCCATAACGACGAAGTAAGTAGTTGAATGAGTATCTTCTGAGCTAAGTATCTGGACCTTAATTAATCATTGATTGAAAATGGCTTGCCGATGCGGTAAGTGTCAAATTGTAGGTGTATCTATTTTTCTCTATACTATATGCGCTACATACGTTTACTATTTATCGCAACTGCTCTTTTATACGGTGCAGCAGGTTGCCAAGTCTTCAAGGATCATATTAGTCCATCGCCTGTCACTCAGGTAGCGTCTGGTCTAGTCAGCCCGCTGGGTCTGGAGGCAGATAGCCAGGGTCAATTGTGGGTTACTGAAGCTGGCAGCGGAACGACAAACGACGGACAACTGACCCTGATTACGCAAGACGGTAAGGTCTATCCAGTGGTTAAAGGATTTTCCTCGGAAGTAAGTCCCGAAGGGGCCGTGTTTGGTCTTAATCACCTGCTGCTTCAAGGCAACACGTTATGGCTGCTGCACGGGGTTGAAGGCCGATTATACCGGTTTGACATTACTTCATTCAAGCCAGGAGACGCTCCTCTGAATGCTGCTAATTTGAGTTATGAAGATATTGGCTCATTTGTCAAAGCCTACTCATTTCAATCCGATACCGATGCATCGGATGTGTTTAATCTGACCGTAGGGCCGGATGGCGACCTGTTTATTGTCGATGCTGCTGCTAATGCAATTATCCGTCGAAAAGCGTCTACGGGCGCGTTCAGCGTATTTGCTACCATTCCACCAATCATTCATCCGGGCGGGGATACATTGGAAGCTGTACCAACGGGCATTGCTTTCGATGGCCAGAAATTTCTGGTCAGTAACTTCTCCGGTTATCCATACCCAAGCGGGCAGGCACCCATCTATCAGTTCGACCTGAATGGTAACGAGTCTACATTTCAGACAGGCTTAACGACGCTGACCGACATCGAACTGGGACCAGATGGACAGCCGGTCGTGCTTGAATACGGCCAATGGAACGGGCAGGGTTTCGACGAGCGTTCAGGCCGGATTGTTCGTTCATCGGCTCAGGCGAATACGGCCTTACTAAGCGGTTTAAACTTCCCTAATTCGATCAAGCGTGTTGGGCCAACTACGTATTACGTCGCCCAGACGTTTGACGGCACTATTCAAAAAGTAACCCTTTAGCCCTTCTAACTACCTTTCTTAGATGTGGTCTGATGGCTAGCTGATAGTGAACCTCTGTGGTTCAAACTACAAAAGGTACCTAAAGGCGCTAGACACGGCGGGGTTGGTTTCTCAAAAACCGACCCTACCGTGTCTAGCGCCTTTAGGCTTATTAGGCAGAGCCTGCTTTGGCTATACATTCGTGCGTCATTGATTACCAAGGATACTACTAAATTAAAAACATAGGTCTAGCTTAATCGGTAAAAAATGCGTGAGAAAACGCGATTATTATAATATAAAATTATTTCACATAACTTTATTGATCTAAAAGTCTGATCGCTGTAGCGTCAGCATCCAATCAGGTTTCCTAATCATACCAATATGAACGAAAGTATTCCGGAAATAGAGGAAGAAACGTTGCTGAATGGACTGCGCGCTGGTGAGCTAAACGCATTCCAAACCATTTATCAGCATTATTGGTATCCTTTATTTCTGGTCGCTTTCCGGAAGCTGAAAAATAAAGAAGTTGCTGAGGAGTTGGTGCAGGATATCTTCGTGAAGCTCTGGGAGCGAAGAGCTACGGTCCGGATAATTCACTTGCGCTATTACCTTTTTTCGGCTATCCGCTATGCCGTTATTGACCATATCCGGACTCAGGTAACTCAAGAACAATACAACACCTACTACCGGGCCTTTCTGGTGCAGGAGGACGTTACAACCGAGGAAACTATCCTGGGCAATGAATTGCTGGCGATTCTGGAAGATGGTCTGGAAACACTACCCGAAAAGTCAAAAGAAATCTTTCGGTTAAATTATTTAGACAACTGGTCCGTCGCCAGAATAGCCACTCATCTGCATCTTTCAGAAAAAGCCGTTGAGTATCACTTGACCAAGGCCGTGAAGTTTCTGCGAATGCACTGCAAAGAACACTTCATCATTCTGTTGCTCTACTATATTTTCTACTTTGAGTAATCCAGGCTTTTTATTAACTGACAGGTGGTATCTTGTATATCAAAAATTGTATTATTCTAATTGGTTGAGCGGTTTTGTGTTATTATTCTATAACTGTTTCAATAAGTTTTAAAAGCATTTAGGGAAAGTGTCAGGTCAAACGACTTGTGTGAGGTAGGGGAGAGCAAAGCCTACCCGGAAGTAGTATGAACAAGGAAGAGTTTGGCCGACTGCTGTTGCGCTACCAGCGTGGCGAATGCACCGAACAGGAGGCCCGCCTGATTCATGAATGGTACGACCAGTTAGCGCACGATTCACAGGAAGCTTTATCACTGGAAGAGAAAGATCAGGCGGAACAGCGAATCTGGTCAGCGATCCGTCATCGCGCGGTCGAGGAGGCAGCACCCATAGTTCGTCAGCAACCGCTGGGACGAGAGTATTCGTTTGGTTTCTATGCCCGATTGGCCGCGTCAATCGCTGCTATTTCCTTGCTGGCTGCGTTGTATTTCAGTCGAGGTTATTTTACCTCTCCGGTCAAGGAAACGGCTTACTTACCGTCAGGAAGCAATGTGCGGCATCTGACCAATTCGGGCGCTTATCCACAAACACTCGTCCTAGACGATAAGAGTATCGTCACGCTGATGCCAGGCGGCAGCCTGACCTATCCTAACGTTTTTGCGGCTAGCCAGCGCGAAGTCCACCTGACGGGAAACGCCTTCTTCAAGATTACCAAAAATGCGCGTAAGCCCTTTCGGGTTTATAGCAGCAAGTTGGTAACGCAAGTGCTGGGCACCAGTTTTTGGGTGAAAAATGAAGTGAAACAAAATCGTATTGAGGTAGCCGTGGTCACCGGTAAAGTAGCCGTGTATGAACAACAGCAAGCCGCTCGTAAACGGGTAACCTTGACGCCAAACCAGCAGGTGTCTTATTCGGCTGAAGCTCCCTGGCTCCAGACTGGTCTGGTCCGCAATCCAATTCCCATTGATTCTTCCGTAACAATCGCGTTTAACGATGTTCCGCTGACGGCTGTATTAAAGCGATTGGAAAAACGCTACGGCATTGCGTTGACGGCGCGTAACCGAAACATGCAATACTGCACCTTCACCGGCGATATTACCGATTTGACAATGGATGAGCAGTTGAATATTATCTGTCAATCCGTCAACGCCAGCTACGTCCGAAAAGGCACCCGTATTTTGATTAGCGGTTCTGGTTGCCACCCATAAACTGCTTTCTGTTGAAGTCTGTACTCACTTTAAATCCTTGAATTTCATGTAAATCACTTTTCTAATTTCTGTAGAAGCAAAAAAGCCGATAGTGTGCCACCACTACCGGCCAAGAAAGAACCCGCTTCTGTGCCACCAGAATTGACTTATTCGCTTTCGAGTAAGTGCGGGATTGTTTGTTCCATTTTTTCGCAAAAAAGAACTCGATTAAAAGTATGAAAAGAATTCGACACTTGAAATTGTGTGCATCCGTTGGCATGCTTATGAAACTGTCCCTGACCCAATTGATCCTTGCTCTATTACTTACTACGTTAACCTACGCGCATCCTAGTAGCGCGCAGGAAATTCTGGAGCGGACGATTGATCTGCAACTGGAAAAAACAAGTTTGCAGAACGTTCTAAACCAGATTGAAGTCCAGGCTTCCGTCAAGTTTGTTTACAGCAAAAAGATAATTCAGGCCGATCGGCTGGTGTCGATACGGGCTTCCAACGAGCGACTTCACGAGGTGTTGAAAACGCTTTTGGGCCCATTGTCCATCAGCTATCGCGTGGTTTCCGGACGGGTTCTGCTCACCCGAGAAGACATGCAGGGTGCTGTTCTGAATCCAGCAGTTCCTTCGGCGCTGGCGGTTTCGGGTACGGTCATTGACGATCAGAGTCAGGGCCTACCGGGGGTTAGTGTCGTTGTAAAAGGTACGCAAACTGGTACGGTCACCGACGTGAACGGACATTATTCAATCAATGCACCCGACGGAGCGGCAACGCTGGTTTTTTCCTTTATCGGTTATCAGACGCAGGAAATCGCCATCAGCGGACGTACGGTAGTTGATGTTAAGCTCGGATCGGACGTTAAATCCTTGTCCGAAGTGGTTGTGGTTGGCTACGGCACCCAGAAGCGTAGTGATGTCACGGGTGCGCTTGCATCCGTCAGTAGTAAAGAACTCAATGCGTTTCCGGTTGTCAATGCCGCGCAGGGATTGGCGGGCCGGGCGGCTGGTGTGCAGGTCATTCAGAACTCCGGTGCGCCGGGTTCAAACATCAGCATTCGGGTACGGGGCGGCAATTCGCTGCTGGGTAACAACGAACCGCTGTACGTTGTGGATGGGTTTGCGCTTTCGGGTAGTCCTACGACAATTAACCCCGCTGATATTGAATCGATTGAAGTGCTGAAAGATGCGTCCGCTACGGCTATCTACGGATCACGCGGGGCCAACGGTGTTGTGCTGATTACGACGCGAACTGGTAAAAGTGGCTCCAACCGGGTGAATATCGACAGCTACGTAGGATTTCAGCAGGTACGCAAAAAACTGTCGTTATTGAACGCTACGGAGTTTGCTCAGATTGCTAACGAACGGGCGAAGAACGATGGCCTTCAGCCTTATTTTACACCCGAACAGGTTAATTCGTTTGGTGAGGGTACCAACTGGCAGGATGCCATTTTCCGATCTGCACCCATCCAGAACCACGTCGTTACGTTTTCGGGAGGTAGTGAAAAAACGCAATACTCCATTTCCGGCAGTTTTTTCGACCAGGACGGTATTGTTATTG
This sequence comes from Spirosoma oryzicola, assembly GCF_021233055.1. Taxonomy (NCBI): domain Bacteria; kingdom Pseudomonadati; phylum Bacteroidota; class Cytophagia; order Cytophagales; family Cytophagaceae; genus Spirosoma; species Spirosoma oryzicola. The sequence continues at coordinate 97,247 of NZ_CP089539.1, forward strand.
GATCAGGCTATCAGCGCTATTCCGTACGGGCGAATATCAACCAAAAAATCAATGATAAGCTGAAACTCAATTACTCCAGTGTATTGAGCCGGACTGGTAATCGGATGATTTCCAATGACAATAGTTCACGGGGGAATGGCGTCGTGTCCGCAGCGCTGACCGCTCCGCCAATGATTGCGCCCCGGGATGCCAATGGCAATTATTCGAACGTAGTGCCGTATTCGTTTAGTCCCAATGCTGCTGAAAACGCAGTGGCATTGGCGCTAGAGCGATTGAGCGAAAGGACGGGGAGTAGTGTATTAACGAATTTAGGCTTAACCTATGAGTTTATTCCCGGCCTAACATTACGCGTTTCGGCGGGGGTTGATTATGCAAACTCCCGAACCGATTATTATTCGCCGAGACTTTTCAAAGCGTCTCCGTCCGGGGTAGGTACTACGACTTATGAAACACGGACTAATTTCCTGAACGAAAATATTCTTAATTACACGAAGACAATCAATCAAGTTCATTCGCTAGCCTTCACCGGGGGAGTTACGTACCAAAGCGAACAGTTTAACCGGAACATAACGGGAGCTAGCGGTTTCACAACGGATGTGCTCTCAAATAATAATTTGCAATCAGGAAGTGTCATTCAAACACCGACTGTTCTTGTTACAAACTGGAAACTATTTTCTGGTTTAGCCCGTGCTAATTATTCCTATCGCGACCGGTATCTAGTTACGGCCAGCATACGGGCTGATGGTTCTTCCCGATTCGGTGTATCCAGCAAATGGGGGTATTTTCCGTCGGCGGCTCTGGCCTGGCGCGTCAGTGAAGAACCTTTTATCAAAAGCCTGACCTACGTTTCCAACCTGAAACTGCGGCTGGGCTGGGGGCAAACAGGCAGTACGGCAATCGATCCGTACCAGACGCTCAATACATTGAATTCATCTCAGATTGTTTTGGGTAACGATTTGTACACCGGCTTCGCTCCTGGTAATACGCAGCCTAACCCTGATCTAAAATGGGAAACGACAAGCCAAACCAACGCTGGGATAGATTTTGGCTTTTTCAACGAACGGCTGCGCTTCACGGCTGATTATTACGTAAAAAACACGAATGATCTGCTGGCAAATGTGCTGCTCCCGTCGTCATCCGGTTATTCGAGCCAGATTCAAAACTTGGGTACCATCCGCAATCAGGGTGTTGAACTTGATTTGGGCGGAAATATCTTAACCGGCGCGTTTAAATGGGATGCTAACGTCAATTTTGCTGCTAATCGCAATAAAGTTATTAAGCTGGCTTCGGGCAGTGATGTGTTTGGTCAGGCGCTGGACATTCCCCTCAACGTTTCCATTAACCTGGTGCGGGAAGGTCAGCCGGTTGGCGTTTTCTTCGGCTACCTGGAAGATGGGCTGAATGAAAATGGTACGATCAAGTACAAAGACCTTGACGGAAACGGTACAATCAATAATCTCGACCGTACAATTATCGGTAATCCAAACCCGAAATTCATCTACGGGTTCAACAATAATTTCTCCTTCAAAAACTTCACGCTGAACGTTTTCTTGCAGGGTGTACAGGGAGCAGACATTTTCAATTTTAACCTGTCGAATCAGGCCAACGCCTTCAATTTTGGTGAAAATCAGGTAAGGAGTTCACTCGATCGGTGGACACCGGAAAATCCGAATGTAAACGCCAAAAACCCGAAAGTAAGTATTAGTACGACCTTTCGCGAATCCAATCGCTTCGTCGAAGATGGCTCTTTTATGCGCGTCAAAAACGTGCGGCTGGGCTACAACCTGCCAGTTTCCAAATTGCAGATCAACTGGTTGAAAACCGCTCAGATTTACGCCAGCGCCCAGAATCTACTTACGTTCACCAAGTATTCCTGGTTTGATCCGGAAGTCAGCAGCCGGGGTGGAGCAGCATCGATTAGTGTAGGTATCGACCAGACTAGTTACCCCGTTGCCAAGACCTTCACGTTCGGAGTCAGTGTCGGATTTTAATTTTCAGCCGCCCAATTCATGAAAAAGATACTATTCATTATTGCCACTTTAGCCGTGTTTTCTTCCTGCGAAACCGCATTGGAAGAAGTTCCGGTTGATCGCCTGACCGAGGAGAATTTTTACCAAAATGCCACCGATGCCCGTTCCGCGACCTACGCTATTTATCAGGCAATCCGGGAGTTCGGCTATTATGGCACAGTACACCTGCTCGAACAGGAAGCGAATACCGACTACGCCAACGGACGTGGTTCTTACGCCATTATCAGCGAATACCAGGGGCTGGATGGAACAAACATCGGTCGGGTTGAAGGAATCTGGGCGTTTTGTTACCGGGCTATTCTGCGTGCCAATATTGCCCTGGAGCGTATTCCGGCCATTGCCATGAACGAAAATGATAAAAAGACGTTGCTGGCCGAGGCTCGGTTCCTGCGGGCGCTGGTGTATTATGACCTGGTACGTGGCTGGGGACCGGTACCGATCCGGACAGTCTCTAAAGGGTCAAACGACGTTGCTCGTTCCCCGGTAGCGGATGTCTACAAACTCATTCTGGATGATCTGGCGGTGGCTGAGGCCGACTTACCCGCAGCACCGGTTGTCGCCGGTCAGCCAACAAAATGGGCAGCCAAAACGTTTCTGGCCGATGTGTACCTGACGCGGGGAGAATGGGCGTTGGCGCGCGATAAAGCCAAGGAGGTGATGGACGCTAAAGTGTATTCGCTCGTTCCGGTACAAACGGTTGCCGACTTTGAAAAGATCTACGGAGCTACGGCCATCACTAGTTCAGAGGATATTTTTTCGCTGAAATACTCGTCGGCGGGTGGTCAGGGCTTCCAGTATCTGCTTTACATTCACGCTGAGAATACGCAATACTCACCGCCCGGTTTCCGCACCATTTATGCACGGCAGACGTTTCCGCTCATTGCTAACTGGGATGCTAAAGATTTGCGTAAGGAGTTCAATCTATACGGCCAATACGTAAACCGCACAACGGGCCAGACCATTACCTTACCCGTAAATGAGCCTTATCAGTTTCGCAAATTTAAGGACCCCTCTTCCGTAGCGGCCAACGCCAGTGGCAACGATCTTCCCATTTTCCGGTATGCCGATGCGCTCTTGATTTACGCCGAAGCAGCCAGCCAGGCCGCCGGTGGACCAGCCGCTGACGCCTATGCTGCTGTCAATCAGGTTCGGCGGAGAGCTTACGGTGTGGATATCAACACACCGAACGCTGCTGTTGATCTGGTTGGTTTAAGCGCGCAGGCGTTCCGGGATGCGGTACTTCAGGAAAGAGCCTACGAGTTTATGATTGAAGGCAAGCGCTGGAACGACCTCAAGCGGTTGGGCGTCGACAGACTAAAAGCCATTATTCTGGCGGCTAAAGGCAAAACGGTTAAAGAGTCGCACCTGCTATGGCCCATTCCGAAAGTGGAGATTGACAACAACGGATTGATCAACGCCGAGGACCAGAATCCTGGCTACTAACTACTATTTAGAATTACGTTCAGGTGGTCGCACCAACTGCTGATCGCCTGAACCAATTTTTATCAACTGTCTTATTCTGTACTTATGAAAAAAACGGGGCTATACCTCCTGTGCTTGCTATTGCTAACGCTTTTAGGCAACGTTCAGGCGCAGAACCAGTCGTACGATATCTGTATTTACGGCGGTACATCGGCGGGTGTCATCGCAGCTTATACCGCAAAGAAAACCGGAAAGACGGTACTGCTGATCGAACCGGGCCGGCATCTGGGTGGCATGAGTTCGGGCGGTCTGGGCTACACGGATATTGGGAACAAATACGCCATTACGGGATTGGCCAACGATTTTTACAGACGGATGGGTCAGCACTACGGCAAGTTTGAACAATGGATCTTTGAGCCTAGTGTAGCCGAAAACCTGTTCAAGGACTATTGCAAACGGGGAGATGTTCCAGTTCTATACGAACACCGGTTGGTCGATGTCGAGAAAAAAGGTACTACTATTCAGCAGATTACGCTCGAAAGCTCCACAAAGCCTACCAAATCTACCAACCGGACAATCCGGGCCAAAATGTTCATTGACTGTTCCTACGAAGGTGATTTGATGGCGAAAGCCGGGGTTTCGTACACGGTTGGGCGCGAGGCCAACAGCCAGTACAACGAAACGTTCAACGGCGTTCAGGTCATGGAAGGACACCAGATGCCCGAGGGTACTGATCCTTATGTTACACCAGGCGATTCTAAAAGCGGTTTACTATGGGGTATTCATCCAACAAGCCCGCAGCCCGCCGGATCGGGGGACAAAAAGATTCAGGCTTACAACTTCCGCATCTGCCTGACTAACAAACCGGAAAACCGGGTACCCATCACCAAACCTGACGATTACGACCCCAAGAAATACGAACTGTTGCTTCGGATTATCGAGAAACGGGGTTGGAAATCAATCAATAATGTCTTTATCTGGAGCCTGATGCCCAATGGTAAAACGGACATTAATAACCGAAATGGGTTCTCGACCGATATGATTGGTATGAACTGGGCCTACCCGGATGCGGATCATACCACCCGTGCCAAAATCTGGAACGACCACGTCAGCTACACCAAAGGGTTACTGTACTTTGTGGGCAATGACCCCCGAATACCGGCGGCTATGCGCGACGAAATGCAAAAATGGGGCTATCCCAAGGATGAGTACACCGACAACGGTAACTGGACTCATCAACTCTACGTTCGGGAGGCCCGGCGGCTGGTTGGCGAACTAGTGATGACGCAGAATCATTGTCAGGGTCGCGAAACGGTAACGGACGGCGTGGGCATGGCGGCTTACACGATGGACTCGCACAACTGCGACCGGCAGATTATCGATGGGTTTGTGAAAAACGAGGGTAATGTCGAAAAGGGAGGCTTCGGGCCGTATCCGGTTTCATACCGCGCCATCATTCCCAAACAGAAAGAAGTTAGTAATCTGCTGGTTCCGGTTTGTTTGTCAGCCACGCACATTGCCTACGGCTCTATTCGGATGGAACCCGTGTTCATGGTGCTGGGTCAGTCGGCTGCGGTAGCTGCGGGTATGGCGATTGATGCCAAACAGTCTGTTCAGGCCATTGATGTAAAAAAATTACAGCAACGACTGGCATCTAACCCACTTGCCGACGGAAGTGCGCCCGATATTCTGATAGCCAGTGACAATGCCGCTCAGACAACGACGCAGGGAAGTTGGGTAGAACGTACATCCGGTGGTTACGGTCCTTCGTTTTTTGTCGATACGACGGGTCATCAGGAAGCAAAATCCATTCGCTTCAAACCCACCATTCCTAAAGCGGGTAAATACGCGATTTACACTTACGTACCCAAAGTACCGAAAGCCTCTTCTCAGTCAACCATTGACGTCTTTGACGGTCAACGGAAAATGGAGAAAACGATTAGTAGTGCGGATGTGAAAGTAGCGGGTCAAACTTCTGGCGAATGGGTGCATCTGGGCGATTATCAACTGCCCGCCGGAAATAACGCTTATGTTGAAATCAGTAGTAAAGGCGCAACGGGTCCCGTTGTTGCCGATGACGTTCTGTTTGTTCCTGAAAAACGGCTATAACTTTTCTATTAGACCTAACACTTTATTGATTGACAATGACTAAACCCTCCTTTTCTGGATTAATATCTTCTGTTAACGAGTTCGTAGCAAGTCTGATTGTAAGCTGCTTAGCGCTTTTGTTAACTGTTTTTACCGCTGCTAATGCCGCCCGACCAGTGGCGGTTCGACGCGCCGATGTTATTATTTACGGAGGAACGGCATCTGCCGTGACAGCCGCCGTTCAGGTAAAAAAAATGGGTAAGTCGGTGCTGATTGTTTCGCCGGACAAACACCTCGGGGGACTGTCGTCGGGCGGATTAGGCTTTACCGATACGGGTAATAAAGAAGTAATTGGAGGCTTATCCCGCGAATTTTACCAGCGCCTTTATCAGCACTATCAACAGGATTCGGCCTGGAAATGGCAGAAACGGGATGAGTACGGCAACAAAGGACAGGGGACACCGGCTATCGATGGCAACGCTCGTACCATGTGGATTTTTGAACCCCACGCGGCTGAGCAGGTTTTTGAGGATTTCGTTCGGGAAAATAAGCTGACGGTTTACCGAAACGAATGGCTTGATCGGTCATCGAAGGGCGTTACAAAAAAAGGAAGTGCCATTCAATCGTTTCGTACGCTGAGCGGACAGATTTACGAGGGTAAGATGTTTATCGACGCTACTTACGAAGGCGACCTGATGGCCGCTGCGGGGGTACGTTACCATGTGGGGCGGGAAGCAAACAGCGTGTATGGGGAAACTTGGAATGGCGTGCAGCCCAATGTGTTCCAGCACGGTCATTATTTCAAAGCCAACGTCAGCCCTTATAAAGTGCCAGGAGATCCCAAAAGTGGTTTACTGCCCGAAATCGCTCCGGATGGGCCAGGCGAAAAAGGGGCGGGTGACCATAAAATTCAGGCGTATTGTTTTCGGATGTGCATGACGAACAACCCCGAAAACCGCGTTCCGTTCCCGAAGCCCGAAGGGTACGACCCAACTCGTTATGAGTTGCTGGGCCGGGTATTTGACAGTGGCTGGCGCGAAACCTTCCAGAAATTTGATCCAATCCCGAACCGTAAGACGGATACCAATAACCACGGGCCGTTCAGCAGCGATTATCTCGGTAAAAATTATGATTATCCCGACGCTACGTACGACCGTCGGCGGCAGATTATCCGGGATCATCAACTGTATCAGCAGGGGTTGCTGTACTTTATGGCCAATGATAAACGCGTTCCGGATGACGTTCGGCAGGCGGTAAGTCAGTGGGGACTGGCGAAGGATGAGTTTACCGACAACGGCAACTGGCCGCACCAGATTTATGTTCGCGAAGCCCGGCGGATGCTCGGTATGTTTGTGATGAAAGAAGCCGACGCGCTGGGAAAAACGGATGTACCCCAACCCATCGGCATGGGTTCCTACGCGCTGGACGCGCACAATGCCCAGCGATACGTCCGGCCAGATGGTTTTGTGCAGAACGAGGGGGATATTGGCGTACATCCTGATAAACCTTATTCCATTTCTTACGGCTCTATTTTGCCCAAGGAGTCTGAATGCAATAACCTGCTGGTGCCGGTCTGCGTATCCAGTTCACACATCGCCTACGGTTCGATTCGGATGGAGCCGGTCTTTATGATCCTAGGCCAGTCAGCCGCTACTGCCGCTGTCCTTTCGATTGATAACAAGGTAGCGCCCCAGCGGTTGCCTTACGCGACCTTAAAAGCAGTACTTTTGAAAGATCAGCAACGATTGACTTTATAAGGTCTCGCATCTAGGAAAGTAGAGAGAGTCATTCGAGAAAGAGTGGCTCTCTAATAAGTTTCTACGACAAAACAGTCGACCAGGTCATGCGTACAGCTATGCTATACGAGTTACATTGGAGTCAATGATTTACTCCATTAAATCGCCTTTTGTATAGTTGTGTGTATTTATCATTTTTGTCATAACCTCAAATTCTGTAGCTATATAACCGTATTTGATAGGTGCTTGAAGCGGCACGCAACACAGTACTGTCAAAAAACGCTTTTAGGCGCATTGGATAAATAATTTTATTCAAGCGAACTCATGCAGGCTATTCAGTTACTAATTCAAAACAGTATCGAAATCAAGTGGTGGATTCGAAAGCATTTACGTAAATAATTTAATTATCAATGAATTAACATATATAATACTACCAAAGAAAACACACAGATAATTGATCGACTTAGCGAGATATAATTGGCCTTACGCTGACTGACGGCGCTGGCCAAAATGGGAATTATTTTATTGAGTTTGCGGGAGTATATTTATTGTAATTTTGTAGGCTAGTCGATGTCGGAATAAATTTCCGACCAACTGTTGTTGTTGATAAAGAGTATTCTAAATCGTCATAGTATCCTGTGGAGCAGTGTATAGTTTACTTTAGTTCTTCTCCTGACTTATCCGATCAGCAGATTAAAACTATTGTCGAGCAGAGCCGATTGAACAACGCCAAATCGGGTATCACCGGGGTCATGCTGTACGTACGAGGTAACATCATTCAGGTTCTTGAAGGAGAAAAAGAAGCAGTGGAGATGCTCTATGAACGAATTCAGCTGGATAGCCGACACGCTCAGGTAACAACCGTGCTGTCGCGACCTATCTCGGAACGGTTGTTCAGCGCTTGGTGGATGGGTTTTGAAACACTGACGGATCGTCAACTCGAAGAGATAACAGCGTTGATTGATCTGGAAACGAAAGAGAGCCTTGCTGACCAACCGACCGACCATATTCTCTTGCGGACGCTAAAAGTTTTTTACGAAAGCAACCGCTATAATTAAGCGTTTTTAAACCCACAGATTAAAAATTCTGTTTAGCGAACAGTAAACTGTTCCGTTAGTATTTTAGAAATGGATTATTGCATTACTTACTTCAGCACCGCCGTCGAATCGACCACTGAGCACGACATAATGGATATCGTCGAGTTCAGTCGAATCAAAAACGCCCGATTAGGGGTTACGGGCGTGCTGCTTTATGTTAAGGGTAACATTGTGCAAGTGCTGGAGGGTGAGCAGCCACTCGTGGAAGAATTGTATAACAGCATCCGCAAAGATCCTCGGCATACAGATGTTAGAACAGTTATTAGCCAGCCTATATCCCAACGGTTATTTAGTCATTGGTACATGGGTTATGAAACGGTGACTACTCAGCAATATGAGGAGGTGGAGGGTATTATTTCGACTGATAACCAAGACAATAAGTCTTTCGATCCCAACCAGCCGGTTATTCTTCGCATGCTCCAGCGCTTTTTTGAACTTACTCATCGTCCCTGAAAAACAAATGGTTTAAGACAACGACTGTGTGGATTCGAGTAGTGGCTGATGATCAACAAATTTTATTGACACAAAGAAAACCGATCCATTAAACGTTTCGTTGGTAAGCGACAAGCTGTGCCTTTTATGATGGATCAATCATCTTACTTCCCTTTCTTGCCCAATAGCCAAGCCGAACAGGAGCGCCTGCGGTATGCCATTCAGGCAGCTCAGGTAGGCACGTGGCATTTTGATATCAGTCAACAGCAGGTATGGTGGGATAAGCGTTGTCAGGAATTATTCGGCTCTCAAGAAAGTGGTGTTATTGCCTATCGTCAGCTTCTTGAGCTGGTCTATGAAGAAGACCGTCAGCGTTTTAGTGAAGCTATCAAAGTAGCTTTTGATCCTTCGTCAGCAGGCTACTACGATGTTCAGTTTCGTACGGTTGGCACCCAAGACGGTCAGCCGCATTGGTTGCACTGTCAAGGGCGGGCTTATGTAGATGTTTTAGGAGCTGCCTATCGACTCTCAGGGGTTGCTCGCGACATTACCGTTCAGGTACATACACAGCAGCAACTCGAAGCCAGTAAAGCCCGCTTTCGGAGTATAGTCCTTAATTCTCCCACGCCTACAGTTCTTTTTGTCGGTCGAGACATGGTGATTGACACGGTCAACATGCCTATGCTTCAGATATGGGGTAAGGATGAGTCCGTAATGGGTCAATCGCTTTACCAGGCGGTGCCCGAACTGGCCAGCCAGCCATTGCTGGAGCAATTACAGCGGGTCTACGATAGGGGAGAAGCTTATAAAAATACCAAGGGTAAGGCAAAAGTCGTTGTTGACGAGCAGTGGCAACAGTCCTGGTTCAACTTTTCCTATAATCCGGTATATACGGAGGAAGGGACTATCTTCGGTTTTATACACACAGCTACTGATGTAACGAGGGAGGTCCTGGCTCTTCAGCAATTACAGCGCAGCGAAGTTCGCTTTCGTAGCTTAATTGAGGAAGCGCCGGTTGCTACCTGCCTCCTGGTAGGCCGCGAGTTTAAAATAGAAGTGGCTAATGAGTTCATATCCGCTATTTTTAGTGGACAAAAAGAGTTGATTGGCCAGCCTCTGGTCGATGCTCTACCGGAGCTTCGGAATCAGCCGTTATTAGCCATTTTAGGTAAAGTTTTCGATACCGGGGAAACGTATTCAACGCAGGGTGCACGAGCCGATTTTTTTGTTGACGGTGCACCCCGAACAAATTACGTTGATTGCACGGCCAAGCCCCTGTTCAATGAGCAGGGAGAGGTATATGCAATCCTGGTAATGGCCACTGATGTTACGAAGCAGGTACTTGCTCAGCAGGTAATTCAACGTAGTGAAGAGCAAAAAACGTTCTTATTGCAACTGACGGACCAGCTTCGCAGTCTCACCAGCCCGTCGGAAGTGTACTATCAGGCTGCTTGTTTGCTTGGACCATACCTTGGCGTTGACCGTATCGGGTATGCTCAAGAAAAGAATGACAGGCAATCTGTTCTGATAATGCCTAACTACACAAACGGAGTTGATGATTGGCAGGGTGAACAAAGCTTTGCCGACTATGGACCGCTGCTGGCTGGCTTTGATGACAACCGTATTATAGTTCGTCCTGATGTTGCCAATGATCCAACGCTTGGTGAACAACAAAAAGAAGCCCATCGATTACGGCAATTGGGTTCGACGCTTAACAAGCCATTGGTATTAAAAGATGGATCTGTCACTATTTTGTTCATCCATTATCGTCAGGCGCGTTATTGGACCGCTGATGAGTTAATGCTCGTAGATGACGTTAGTGCTCGTCTGGTTATCGCAGTCGAACGCGCCAAAGCCGAGCAGGCTCTACGCGAAAGCGAACTGAAATATCGTCTTTTATCCGAGCAGCTGGAGCAGCGCGTATCTGATCGAACTCAGGAACTGGTTCAGGCGAATCAGGACCTTAAGCGTTCTAACGATAACTTACAACAATTTGCTTACGTAGCTAGTCATGACCTGCAAGAACCTCTTCGTAAGATTCAGTCCTTCAGTAGCTTATTAAGTGGACAGCTAGAAGGACCGTCAAACGAGACGGCTCAGAGCCATTTGTTGCGTATTTCTTCAGCTGGCGCTCGCATGTCCACATTGATCAAAGATTTGTTAGCCTACTCTCGCATCTCGACGCGTCAGCAAGTCTTTGGTCCCGTTTCCCTGACAGGAATCATTACAGAGGTACTTAGTCTGCTCGACTGGCAAATTGAGCAAAGTGACGCTCAGATCAAAGTCGATGAAATGCCCGTTATAAAGGGCGACGAAACACAGTTAACTCAGTTGTTTCAAAATTTGCTAGCCAATGCGCTTAAATTCGTAGCCCCCGGAAAAAAGCCGCAGGTGCATGTTCAGTATTTCTTATGCCCACAAAAGGAATTGCCGGCTGTGGTGCAACCGAGTATACAAACATCACATTACCACCAGATCAACGTCATTGATCAAGGCGTGGGCTTTGATATTAAGTATCTGGACCGCATTTTTCAGGTGTTTCAGCGGCTTCATAGCATGAGCGAGTTCTCTGGTACAGGGGTAGGGTTGGCAATCTGCCAACGTGTGGTGGAAAATCACGGAGGTGGAATTACCGCTAGTAGCGAGCCTGGACAAGGGTCAACGTTTAGCGTTTACTTGCCTGTATAAATCGGAGCAGTAATGCAAATACGGCATTACATTATAAATGGAGTTACTAAGTCTCACGCAAATACAAGGTAGTGATTCCTTGCCGTAGCTGGATTGGAAATGTATCTAACTCCCGGTCGACTATCTTATGATCGTGCGGTACGGGTTCACTAATGTATTCTGGATCGATGAATATTATATTTAGTCGCTCATGTACTTGGTGGCCAGGGCGTTCCGTGTGTTTAAGCAAATGCTCACTACTGGTAGTGGTTTTCATCGAAGCAAGATCATCAAAGTATCGGTACGTACAGTACCAATAGTAATACTTATGATGGTAATTCGAAAAGCAGGCCTGATAAGCATCAGGACGTTGACGGATTGTGCGTAAAATCTCGTCTGAACGCTGTAAATCTTTCTGTTCGTTGTAGCTAAGCTGTTGAAAAAGAGTACGGTTTAACAACTCATCACGGTAGTTTTTGATATGCTGTACTACCTGAATATGACTGACGGTACGCTCAATAGTATACTTATGTTTGTAAAAAAACGAAAGAGAAATAGCTGGTTTGTCATAGTTAACTAGTTTAAGGTTCTTAAAAGGTCTGCCGGGTCTATGGTAAGGCTTGTACTCTTTCATAAATTGCATTGGAATGAAATAGTACTCAAGCTGTTGATCGGCAGGCGGAATGTTACTAATCTGATTGACAAGTGGTGAAAGCTGTATAGCCTGATTTTTTAGTAAGGGCCGAATCGCTTGAATAGGCGCTTGTTCCTCTCGTTTAGTTGGTTTGTTAGCCATACGAATACCATGTATTATTTACTACAAAAGTAAATGATGTACAGAAATTAAAAAAGGATAGACCTGTTTGCTAAAAATAATTATTCACGCATTATTTTAAATAGCACAAACTTATCTTTAGCAAATAGGTCTATCAGCAAAAACGGGAGATTTCTAGTAGATGTCTTTACTTGTAAATCTGTTTGGATGCAGACAGTTTGACCAATAGGAAACAATTGATTGCAATTGACTTCGCAATTGCTCAATATTTGACTGTTTTTCAAAAAAGCCTTGAATTGTCAACTCATAGGCTTCTTCAACCAAATGTCGGTAAACCGGGTGAGTAAAGAAGATGAAAGGAATGGCCCGTTTACGTAATTCAGGATCTTCCTCTATCTGCCGACGTAATTCCAACCCACTCATCACCTTCATACTTACTTCGGAAATGATTAGAAAGGGACGCTGATCACTGGTTCTTAAGTAATCAATAGCTGACTGGCCATTATCAAAAAATAGTATAGGATTGTTAGGAGCAAGCTGTTCTAAGATAGGCTTGAAATACACTTGATCATCCTCGTCATCATCGATAAAGATAATTGGACCCGTTTTTTCCACTGTTGACTAAAATTATGGTTGTATCTTAGTATCAACCTATAATTGTTTAGAATAGTTAGAAAAAAGCAAAGCCTTTATTGATAAGTGGGAAAAGTAGCTGGAAATAACTGATCTATTGTGATACTTTAATCGACCTGTCTTTATAAAAGCGATTCTAAGTTTTACATAAATAATAAGCCAGCCCTCAAGCGAAGACTGGCTTACCTCCACTAAACAATTTATTCAACAGGTTGCAATATTACTTACAGATGAGTCAGTAATGAAATCGAACAATAGATTGAACTGATTTTAGGTGTATACAATAACAATACAGTTCACATTGTAAGTGAAATAGGTTTGACAAATTATGGTCGAGAAACCAGGTTTTGGAGTACGCTCATTTTTGTACTGCTTTGCTGCAACCTGGTTTACTTAAACAGGAGGGCCCATTACACTGATAGCCAACAATGTCGTTCATTCAATTAGAACAATCTGAAAATAATGTGGGTATCAATCTAATCCGGAAATTGCGTGAGCAGACGGATCCGAATAAGCGTACCCCGTTCTGGAATACTTTCAATTTCCATGCTGGCGTTCAATAGGTCACAAAGTCGTTTGGTGATTTGTAAACCTATACCTTCTCCTTTACCTAAGGGCAGGGTTTCGATTGTATGTTCCAGGTTCGGCTTCGCTGATACAGGTTGCCCTTCGTCCAAAGAAAGTACACTCGTTTCTTCGACAGTTGGCTTGAGCTGTTGGTGAAATAATTCCATTAGGCCGGCTGGTAAACCCGGCCCTGAATCGTGAACGCTAAAGACCCACCGCCAATCGTTTTCAGTTGACCACGATACGGAGACAATCGCTAAACGCTCCGGCGTTGATAGTGTGTATTTTAAGGCGTTAATCACTAAGTTTTGCGCGATCCGGTACACTTTTTCCCGGTCCGTTTTTACCTGTAAGTTGGCGGGTCCGTCTGCACGCAAAATAATACCGCGCTCTTTAGCCATGTCCTGCGCTGTGCTTACTAACTCTGTTAAGAGCTGAGCAGCATCAAACTCTTCGATTTTAAGCGGTTCCTGACCAGCTTCCAGCCGGGCAAGGTCAATCAGGTCTGTTAGCGACGATTGAACATTGCTCAGGTTTCGGTTCAGCATTTCTGTAAACCGTTTACGTTCTTCCTCGGTCAGTTCGTCCATGTTGAGAACTTGAGCTGCTCCACTAATCAGGCCCAGACCGGAGCGAAGGTCGTGAGACGACGTTCGCAGCAATTCCGTTCGTTGACGCGAAAGTTCCTCCATCTCCTGCAACGCTTTCTGTAAACTAGTGGCTCGGTTAGCTGCTTCCAGGCGCTGAAGTTCGTCAAGTTTAGTAATGCTCTCACCAACGGTTTGATTGATAAACACCATAATGTGCTGCTGTATCAACAAAATGGTATCGGGATCAGTATTGGGGAACAACTGCCGAAAAAGCCTTAATTCCTCGAATAAACTCATCGATAAATGATGAAACTCGCGTAATAAATCGGGTAGGTGGTGCGACTTTTGCCAGCGGTGTAACCCGTGCGACTGAGCCGCAGCGGCTAAATCCAATTGAGGTTTGATGCCTCTCAGTTGCTGCTCCAGGATGTCAAGAATAGCAGGCATGAGGTTGTTGAACTCCTCCCTGCTCAGGAGCGCTATTTTGGAAAGTCTAGGATCAGTTTGTGCGGTTGAACGCCAATTGTTCAATATGGCCTCACGACGGCTGAAGAGAAAGGCAATCAACTGATCAACAGTTTGAGGAGAGCTAAAAGGAGGTAAACTCATAAACGGATAGAGAGAAAGTGTACCAGACCCTTTACGGACTGATCGTTTCAGTAAATAAGAGCCGTCAACCAGTTCTATTGCTGATTTTACCGGAACGATCAGTCCGAGGTGGATTCTTCGTTGCTGCCTGGTGCTAGCTTTGTTCCTGACACCGTTTTGGTACCCATTTCTGCTGAGCCCGCCTGATCATCTGTATCGTTGTCGAAGCCCGCATCGTCTTCCACATCAGCGCCTACGCCCAAATCATCACTTGTCTCTACATCATCTCCCGTCCGGTCTGACGAGCCTGCATTGGCTACACTTGCGGCACCATTCGTAGTGGGAAAATACATTCTGATTTGCTTTTCCATTTGCTTAACCTTTATGTCTAAACTACGGGGCTGAACGGATAGCGATTCCAGTAGCCGAAAATTAGCATTTGGTTTTAAGCAGGGCGGCTACGTTAATGACTTCACTCGAAAACGTAACGGTCGAATTAAGTTTTCGACAATAAGACACAGGCCGGAACAAAGAATAATCCTTCATTCCGGCCTGTGTCACTGGGTCTATGTTTGTTAGCTGACGATAAAATTGACGGCCTGCTTCAGCGTCCGTTCGTTATGCGTCTCCGGATCTGTATAAGATCGCTCGCCAACCTCGATGGTCAATTCTTTACCGATCAGTTGTTTCGTATCCAGCTCTTTTCCTTCTTCCACCTGAATACCTACTGCTTCAAACAAACCGATGATGGCGGGCATACCGGCGGCTGACTGATAAAATCGGTGTGAAATATAACCGTCTTCGTTCTCGAATCGAACAGCGAAAAAGGGAATTTGCTTATGTTCGCTGGAACCTTCTTCGATGTCTGTGATACTTACGTTCTGCTGACCGTCGGTCAGTAATGATTTAGCTTGTCCTTTTTCTACGGCAATTTTCATAGCGTTGTTTGTATTTCATGTGTAATATACAACACTCTGAAAGTTCATTTGTTTTGGCTGGGAGGTATTTTTTGGCCTCTATTTCACTCTAAATAACAATCACGGCAGCGCCTTACTATGTCTATATGTTTTACTTGTACTATATTTGTGTCTGTAGTGAGATCGGGTATGCCCGCTCGGTTCATAAAACCGACACCATAGATTGTATTCAGGTTTGAACGATTTATTGCAACCTATTATCCATTTCTAGATACCATGTCTTATTGTAGCGCCATTGAATCCATGTCGGCCGAAAAAAAGGCTTTACATAAAGCCTACCACGATCATTTGTATGGTTTCCCGATTGACGATGACAACGAATTGTTCGGCAGGTTGATCCTGGAAATTAATCAGGCTGGTCTTAGTTGGGAAACCATCTTAAAGAAGGAAGCTGGTTTCAGGAAAGCGTATGACAATTTTGACATTGCTACAGTGGCTGCCTATTCCGAAGAGGACCGGGCGCGCCTAATGGCTGATGCAGGAATAATCCGTAATCGGTTGAAAATTAACGCTGCTATTGACAATGCAATAACGATACAACGATTGCAACACGAGTATGGCTCCTTCAAAAACTGGCTAGATTTTCAGCATCCCAGAACCAAAGAAGAATGGGTGAAGCTGTTTAAGAAAACGTTCCGGTTTACTGGTGGTGAAATCGTCAATGAGTTTTTACAGAGTACTGGCTATCTGCCAGGGGCTCACGAGCTAATCTGTGCAATCTATAGTAAAGTACTGGAAGCAAAGCCTCGCTGGAGCCAGTATTGAGAGTGTAACTTTTGCGGTCAACGCAACTGTATTCCAAATCGAACAAGCGGAGGTGTCGAACCGGGCTGTACCCTCGATACCGTAACCAACCAAGTGGCTCTTACAGAGCTGGTGCCTCTTTCTCGTTACTGCCCGAATCCATATTGGGCCGGTTTTATTATCCTTCCTGCACTTCTTTTATTTCTTCCTGAACAACTCTGATCTGTACTGTCACAGCATCCTCATATCCGTGTCCGTCTGTATGTGCTTGTCTCTTCTAAAATCGCCTTAATTCAAGTTCAAAGTATAGTCTGCTGGTCAACCATTTGGCCGGGCTTTTATAAGTGAGGCAAAAAAAAATTGGTTTAACCGAGACATCCATAAAACCTTCAAACGCGGCTCTAATGAGCCAAAATCTACTTTCTTAGACACAAGAATGACAAGCTGAATCGAGCTGCTCTTAACAATCCGACGCTTTACTAAGTTGAAAATATAGATTAAAACCAGATTAAAATCTAATTAAGCAACCATGGAAAGCACAGTTGACACGATCAAAATTGATCTACAGACCGTAGGGTTTGACAGCAGTCCTCAGTTGGCGGAGCAGGTTAAAAGCGAACTTAACCGATTGTTACGGTTTAGAAAAGACATAGTAGCCGCTGATTTTTACCTTAGTGAAGACGGTTCTAATCCACAAACTAATAAGCTGGTTCGCTGGCGGCTGGGTGTACCGGGTAATGATCTTTTTGCCGAAGCCCGAACCGCATCCTGGTCGAGCAGTCTGCGTGAAGCTGGTGAAAAGTTACGTCGTCAGTTCGTCGATTAACCGCGTGTATTACCCGGTCTGCCGCTCTATTGGTTTTTGCTGAAAGGCGGAATGGGTATGCCGAAACGTTCACTTCTTTTTTTACTAACCGCTGTAATCATGACTCTTTTTGATATTGATCAATTCAACCAGCTAGCCCAAAAACAGGCTAACCTGTGCGTATCTATTTACACCCCTACTGATCGCCAGTCAACGGACGGGTACCAAGCCAATAAGATTAATTTCAAGAATGCTTTGACCGAAGCTCGTACGCAACTGACGGATCAGTATGGCCTGTCTGCGGCAGCGGCTGAGACATTTCTGGCTGAAGGTGTTCAGTTGCTCGGCGATCAGGAGTTCTGGATGCGCTCGTCCGATATGCTGGCTTATTTTATCCTTGATGGCGAAGGCACAGCTATCAAACTGCCCCTGCCGATTGAGTCGCAAGGTTGCTGGGTAGGGAGCCGCCCCTATTTGCTGCCGCTTATCCCGGAGTTGAATGACGACGGTCATTTTTATCTGCTGGCGCTCAACTTAAAGGAAGTTTCTTTATTCGAAATCAACCGCTCGGCTATTCAGCTCATCGAGTTGCCAGACGATTTGTCGACTTCCTACACCGAAGAAATTGAGGATGCCGATAATCAGAAAGCCTTACAGCATCGAAGCGGTTTCGGAGAAGCCGGCGCGATGTTCCACGGGCAGGGCAGTGGTTCGGGCGAAGACCGTAAAGTAGCCATTTTACAGTACTACCACCGGTTAAGTGCGGATATCGATACGTTGCTTAACCGAAATCCGTTGCCGTTGCTTCTGGCGGGTGTCGACTATCTGATTCCTATTTACAAACAGGTGAGCAAGTACGCGCACATCGTGGAGCCTCATTTAATTGGTAGCTATTCAGCAGATGACATGCTTGCGCTTGCCGCCGAAGCCTGGGATTTGATGGAACCTCATTTCTCGCAGGATAGGCTTGCGCGCAAGGAAGAGTATGGGCTCTTTACTTCTAGAGGCCAGGGCGATAGCGATACCGAAACCGTTATTCTGACGGCTCTCAGCGGTGGTGTTGATACGTTGTTTGTTCAGACGGGCCAAGACGTGTGGGGAACGTACGATTCCGACGCCTTTACGCTGCAAATTGACGAATCGCCAACTTCTCAGAATTACTCGCTGATCAACGAGGCAGCCAAAAAGACAAAAGAATATGGTGGCCGGGTTTATCTGGTCGACTCGGAATCAATGCCAGCCGCTGGTTCTGTTGTTGCGGGCATTTTCCGTTATCCATTGACGGAAGTGTCTCAAGAAAACGAATCAGCGGCTAACTAAATATCCTTTCCAGGTGATCGATTGTTAACAAAGGTATAGTTGACAATCGATCACTTCTTTGCTTTTTATGGATAAGTACTCATCGCCCTCGGATAATGGTCTGTTCGGCCAACGCGTCTCTATTGCCGTCGGTATCACAATTTTGTTTGCAGCGCTCGTTAGCTTGTTTATCGTTAGCTTCGACGTTTTTTTGCTCCTTATCGCGGCTCTACTGGTAGCCCTTCCTCTGCGGGCAGCGGCTCGCAAGCTGCACGAGACAATTGGTCTGAAAGAAGGGCTTAGCCTGATTCTGGTTATCCTGGGTGTGCTGGCTTTGCTGAGCGGAATGGTCTGGTTATTAGCCGCCCGAATCAGCGAGCAGATTGTTCAGTTTAAGCAACAGGCTCCGCAGGCTTTGGAAGCCGTTCGCAATCAACTGGAATCCTCCAGCCTGGGTCAGCAGCTACTGAGCAATATTCCGTCGGTTGAAGAGATTCAACAAAATAGCGCAAAGTTGATGGCACAGGCGTCGGGCATTTTGTCCGGTACATTCGGTGCGCTAAGCAATATCTACGTGGTGTTATTCATGGCTGCGTTTATTGTCGTTGATCCTAAGCTATACCGAGATGGAATTATTCTGTTGGTACCGAAAGCCGGGAGAAAACGAACGGCCGAAATCCTGGATACGCTGAACCATACACTCGTTAGCTGGCTTCTGGGTCAGCTTTTTTCAATGGCTGTTGTCGGCATCCTGACGGCAATCGGTCTGTGGGCACTGGGCGTTCGACTGGCGGGAGTACTGGCTCTATTTGCCGGACTGATTTCGTTTATTCCGAATCTGGGACCAATTATTGCTCTATTTCCGGCGCTGCTGCTGGCTTCTCTCGACGGTATGGATCAAGTACTTTACGTGTTGATTTTATACCTTTCTGTTCAGACAATTGAGAGTAGTGTAGCCACGCCACTGGTTCAGAAAAAGATGATCAACATGCCGCCCGCTTTGGTATTTGGCTCTCAGCTGGTAATTGGCGCATTCGGTGGTTTGCTGGGACTAACCCTGGCAACGCCTATTATGGCAATGATCATGGTAATTGTTAAGATGGTCTACGTGCAGGATATTCTTGACGACGATTCGGTACAGGTAGCGCCCTGATTAGCCCTTGCAGCAGCCATTGAGCCACAACCATAGTAGTTCGCATGCATGACACTGCTTTTAACAAAGGGGTAATCTTTACTAGTACCAATTGGTCATGCTCATTGTCGCTTGTGTTTTGTCCATCATCTTCGGGTCGCTTGGTTTTATCGTTACCAAAAGCAACGCGCAATACATTCTGGCGGGTTATAACACGATGTCGGAGCAGGATCGGCAAGCCGTATCCATTGATGCTTACCTGAAATTTTTCAAACGATTTCACCTTACGCTGGCGCTATCGTTGCTGGGCGGTGTCTGGCTGCTTAGTTTGAAAAATAACAATTGGGCCAGCTTATTTATGACCGTTTATCCGCTGGTCGCTTATCTGTATTTTTTAATCCGGGGAACATCGTTCTACCAAGGGCCTACCCAGCAGAAAGTAGGGTCTTATCTGACGGTGGGCCTACTGGTCCTTGTGATCGTCGTGCTGATTATTAGTAGCCTCAAGGATCTTAAAAGCAGTGAGCTAATTCTAAACAGGCAAACGTTGGAAATAGCGGGTTCTTACGGATTCGTGTTGAACCGGCACGACGTTTACAAACAGAAACTGGTCAATCAACTCCCTCCGATTGCTTATAAAGCAAATGGCTTCGCGGCAGGTGATTATGCAAAAGGGCGTTTCAAGACGAAAGACGGACGAGCAGTCTGGTTGTTTGTCAATAAACAGGCAAGCCCCTTTTTGCTGATCACGAGTGCGAAAGGCGATATTTACTATAACCACGACAAAACAAGCGTGCGCGTGTTGAGTCAACAGTTGGCGCGGTGGCTCGAAGCCCAATAAGGCTGTTTTGTAATACTGTCTGTGTCTAAATTTACCCCATCTGAACAACTCCAGCGAGAATTGGTATAGTGAATGAACCACCTTGAAAAGACGCTTTCGCCGTCAGGCAAGACGGTGGTTGGTTCACTCTGCTGTATATGAAACAAACGCTCTACCTTCTGTTGCTTTTCCTACTAGCTTCTTCGTGCGCAAGCATCCGGCAGCGCGACGATACAACGCAGCTTAATCAGGTTTTTCAGATACCGCGTTATCAGGATTTGTACGCACATACGCAAAAAGGAAGCGTACAAACGAAGCGGCTGCACCGGCCTGCCAAAGCGGGTCTTTATCAAAAACACGACACCTTGTTCGTTGAATTTCTGGCCGAAACACTGCTCGAATCCGACAGCGATCCAAAGACCATCGATCAATCCGATTCGTCCGCGATTTTCTTTTTACATTACAATCCAACCCTAAACAAAATTGAAGAAAAAAGCCCCTGGTTTCGCTATCAGACTACGGCCCTGGATATAGACTTATTTACCATGCCTTTCAAATACCGATTTAGTACGGCGAATCAACCGGGCCAGTTGGAGGACAAACTAAACGTAGGCGTTTATATGGGCGGGCGGTACGATCTGGGGCGCTACCGAACGATTTATTTTCGAAAGAATCACCGTTCCGAAATCTCGACGTTCAGCGTTGGTCTGGGTGGATTTTTCTGCATCAGTTCGGCCCGAGTTGATCCGTTCAGCACCCTCGGGCAGGTTCAGGACGAGTATTATGCGCTGGGGGTCAATTACGGGGTATCAACGATAATCAGTATCCGCAGTTTTTCGGCGGGGCTTGCGCTGGGTTTTGAACAGATTACAGATCGCAACCGCGCCTTATGGATCTACCAGCACAAGCCTTGGTTAGGCATAACCGTTGGTATCAATCTGAACTAGTAATTCGTTGATAATTAGCTTATTACTGAATCTTTTTAATAAAGAAAATAACCCGTTCTATTTCCTCAAAGCCAACTTTGTTGTGAAAGTTTTCTCCCAGTGCATTGCCCAACATCACGTCTGAAGCCAACTCACTGCACCCCTGCGTCGTTGCCCAATGTTCGGCCCGCTCAATAAGCGCCCGACCGATTCCCTGCTGTTGCTGATCTGGCGCAACGTAAATGCCTTCTACGTAAGCAACGGGTGTTTGGTCTGCGCCCGGTACATAATCTGAACGGAGCGAAAGATTGATAAACCCAACGGCTAGTCCACCCTCGTTGCGGGCTAGAAAACCCGTTTGACCGGGCGATTGAATAATGCTGTCTAATGTCTCCCGCATTTCGTCGGTTGAATCGTCTGGCCACAGCGCTAGCGCCAGTGGTAACCACTCCTCAACCGTGTCTTCGCTTACTTCTTCAATCCGCATCAGAACAATCCGTTTACGCCTTCGATGAACGACTAGTGGCAAATTAAGCTCTTTTACCGAATTGATTTGGTTTTGGTACGTAACAAAACGAACAGAAAGAAACCAGCCAGTACTATTGCAAACAGTGGCCCGCCCCATTGATCCGAAAACGATTGAATAGCGCCTTCGGCTGGTGATGAAGATTCATAGACAACAGTGACAATTTCACCAATTTCGTAAGCCGGTGGGCTTGAATAGGTTGCTCCCACGCGTTCGTACTCAACTCCGTCAACAGAATAGCGAAACACGGGTGCTTTGGCACTTCCTCTTGTACTGCGAATCAAAGCAACAACTTTTCCTGTTGTTCGTTGACCGTGAACAAGCAGTCGCCATGACGTACTGGCCTGTTTCAGACTGAAATAAATAATAACCAGTAAAAAGGCTCCCAAAAACAGCCGCCAACCTCTCGAAGACGACGTATCAGCAGTCGTTACTGCTTGATCGGGTAACAGGTATCGAATCGCGTCGTCAACGGAGATCGCACCCGTCGCTACCTGATCCAGTCGTTGATGCAGCATTTCCGGAGCAAACTTGATTTGCCGGGTTTTGCTACGTACTAGTGTTACTACACCGATTACGCTAATTAGGGTTACAAGGCTACCAAACCCGCCAAACAGAAGCATGGGTAACCAACTGGACCAGAACGATTTAATTGTGGCTTTTTCGGGCTGCTCCGGGTCGTACTGAACCGTTACCGTATCTCCGATACGATAGGCGGGTGGGCTTGAGGCAATGTCGCTCTCGAACGAATACTGATTTCCGTTGATCTGATAGGTTACGACAGGGGCCATTAGTCGATTTCCCGTTCGTTTCCGTGTTCTTGGAACTAGCCGAACGACGGTTCCACTTGTTTCGCGACTCTGACTGGCGATTGCCCGCTGGCTTGTAGTTACCCGATAAGCATGACGGATCAGAAACAAGCCTGTCAACAGAAAACAGGATAAAACAACCCAGGTTATTAGGCTTTTGAGTCGGTATAGAAAAGACGAGTTCTGAAGGAGTAGCTGGCGACGAGCTTCGGTGATATCAAGAGTATGCTCAGCAACTCGGTTCAAGATCGGTCGAAGGTCAGAAGTAGTCATCCCTGGGCACAAACGATTGTTATCGACTAAACTCAATACGAATTACCTCGACAATGGGATTGAGCAGTTGCAAATCAGCCGATGACGACAAAAATTCTCCATCACCCATTAGCTTATTATACGCTTTTTCCTGAGCGGGCGTGCGGGTAAGCGGAGGACCCAGGGATAGGGATAGCGTGGATCGATTATTGGTTAAACGAGCCATTTTGCCGCCCTGCCAGTCAGATAGTGCTCCGCCGTAGTCCCAACCGAATCCCCATAGCTTGAATGGCTTACCGTTACGCTTTTCTAGTGCTTTGAGTGTTGTACCAATGCGCAATCCATCAGCTGTTGTCCAGCGGGAAGGAGCCAGATTCTTAATAGGGTTTCCTTCATCGTCAAGCAGTTGAGGACGAATCGTGATTGCTTCCGGTTGCGTGCGTTTTTCGTCGTTATACGTAATCTGTACTTCGTCGGGAGTACCCTTATACAGCACGGTCCCCAGAAATGTGTCTCCCTCTGGACCGTACAAGGTGTCACCTGCCGTAGCAACCGACGAACCCAGACGCTTGAGCAAATCCGCTTCCGACGTCGTGGCGGTAACAGGGCCAACCCGTTCACCCGGAACGATCAGGAAGTCGTTGGAGCCGTTAACGGTACCCTTATTTTCTGTTACATCTGTCGAATCCGTACGGGATGATGAATCTGGTTTCGGCTGACAGGCTAACAACATCGCGCAATATAGCACTAGGGTCGACAGGTGAACAGGATTCATGAGCTGGGGTTATTCAATGAGCCAATTAACTCGCGGACACTTATTTGAAGAGTCCGGTTTTTAACGCTTTGGCAACGGCTTCGGACTTAGAATTGACGTGCAGCTTTTCATAAATGTTGACAATGTGCGTCCGGACCGTACCCATGCTGATGTGACAGTGGTGGGCAATCAGTTTATAGCTATCACCTTCCACCAATCGGTGCAGCACTTCCTTTTCTTTATCCGTCAGTAAAAAGGAGTCCGGTGAGGCAGTACCCGACTGCTGAAAAGCGCCCAGTACTTTCAAGGCAATGGAGGGCGTCATGGCGGCTCCCCCTGACATTACTTCGCGAATAGCATCGATAATTTTGTCTGCCGGTGTTTTTTTGAGAAGATACCCTACAGCACCTGCCGAGATTGCCGCGAAGATTCGTTCGACATCGTCAAAAACCGTTAACATTAAAATCTTCGGGACGCGTCCTTCCGGTAGGCTTTTACGAATCAGTTGTACCGCTTCAATACCCGTTCGTCCGGGCATATCGATATCCATCAAAATGACATCGGGCTGATTGTACCGGACATTCGCAACCACATCAAGTGCATCAGCGTATTGACCCACCGTGATTAAATCGTCGGTCGTATCGAAAATCAGAGCGAGCGTTTCGCGCAGCGAATTGTTGTCATCGAAAATCGAGATGCGAATCATGGTGCAGGGAGTCCGGTAAAGGTGAACAAATGTAACGAGTCAATCCACTTGGGTGAATCGGATAAATGTATGACTGTCACGGGTTAACCACCAGTTGTAGCCGCGTTCCCTGACCGGGTGCCGATTGGACGGCCAAGTGACCGCCGATAGCCTGCGCCCGTTGGTGCATACTGGTCTGGCCCGTTCGCTGACTCGAAGGGTCTGGCTCAAACCCTTTCCCATTGTCTTCGATCAGGATTTTTAGCTGCTCGTTCTGGTACTCAAAGCGTAAAACAGCCTGCGTCGCCTGCGAATATTTAATCAGATTATTAATGGCTTCTTTGCCAATCAGGTACAGATTGCGACGCACTTCCATGGGAACGGGGAACTGGTCAAGTGAGGCATCGACCGTAAAGCGGAACTCGATGCCTTTGGACTCCATCAGTGGCTGGGCGTACTCCTGAAGCCGCAGCGCGATACGGTGCAGCGAGTCGTTACCTGGGTTGATGGTCCAGATAATTTCATCGATTGATTCCAGAATCTGCCGGGCGTCCGTATTAATTTTCTGGATAGCCCGTTCGACCTGTTCCGGTCGATTTTGGGCAATAAGCCCATTAACCATGCCGCTGAGCAGCGAAATACTACTCAATGTACTTCCGACTTCATCGTGGAGATCATGAGCAATCTGCTTACGAAGCGTCTGTGCTTCTTCGAGCCGACGAAGTTTAGATCGGTTCAGTAACCAGGCACTGGCGGCAACACCCAGCAGCAATAGTAAAACACTGCCAATAAGCATGAATCGGGTCCGCTCGGCTTCCTGACGTCTTAGCAGCGTCTCCTGTTGGAGTAGTTTAATCTGCGCTTCTTTTTTTTCGGTTTCGTACTTGGCAACCAATCGCTGTACTTCGGCGTTGGTCCGCACCGTAGTGGCGGAATCGACCTGTTTATTTTTCCTGAGCTGGAACGCGTAGGCGAGATGGTATTTGTTTTGTTCACCGTACAAATCCGCCATCTGCTGGACGAACTTCTTTCGTTCGTCTTTGTAATCGTTTTCTTCGGCTAGTGCCAACGCTTTTTTCAGGTAGTCCTCGGCCTGAATGTATTCTTTTTTTGCCTGATACAGCGTGGCTATTGTCGCGTAAATCGTGCTAATGGCCAGCTTATTATGCTCTTTTTGGGCAATTTGTAAAGCTCGCTGCGCGTAGGGTAATCCTTCACCGGGTTTATTGAGCATCCGTAGCGAGGTAGCTAACCCATCGAGCGCATCAAACTGAAGCAGCTCAAAATGAAGCTGTTTGCCTAGCTTTAAGCATTCCTGGAAATGAGGTAACGCCCGCTGCGGTTGTTTGATATCGTTGTACAGATCACCCAACTGATTTTCGAAAATGGCGATACCGCGCAGATCACCATTTTCACGAAATATCACGCCGGCTTCGCGATAGTAAGGAAGTGCCTGCTGTATTTTCCCCAGCTTGACGAGTGTACCCCCTACGAGTCGGTGGGTTGTCGGTACGCGTGGCCGCAAATTGTACTGTTCCTGTAGCTGAATAGCCTTTAACGCCGTTTGCAGAACCATTGGGTCGTTGCCAACCTTCTCGTAACCCACAGCAACGTTACTCAGCGCACCGTAAATAACAGAAGGAGGTAGGTTGTGCTGCTCAGCAACGTCCAGGGTTTTCTTAAAATGGCCGAGTGCCTGTTCATAGTTTGCAGTCAGGTAACTCACCATTCCTCGGTTTCGATACGCACGCACAACCCCAAACCAGTCGTTGAGTCGGTTGGCTACGTCGGCCATTTGCCTGCTCATCGAATCGGCGCGGGCATAATCCGCTTTCTGGTAAATTCGGGTATAAATCACCTTGTCCATTACCCGGACGTAAGTCGTATCAGTTGATGCGTGCGTACGCAGGTAGGTAAGTAACGAATCGGATGTTGTTGAAGAAAGGACCTGCGCCAAGCATGAAAAGCTAACCAGTAATCCGGCTAATGTAAAAGACAAATTCCGACCCGTCATCATGGTAAATTATGGTATGGAGATTGTTCACCAAACGGATTGCAGATACGCTCATGCCTATTTTTAAATCGCTGAACTGTTCCTTTGTTCTTGCTATAGTCAAGAGCGCAGGACCCATAACGATTCAGAACGGTGGCACTAATCCGTATGTCGTTTATTGCAGTACAAAAAGCAACAAATTATCATCTACTAGTTGATTGTTTTAGGGTACGGTAATTCCGAAGCCAAACCTACTGATCTACTCGCAGTATTTTTAGAAAAGCAAACGGTTGCTACATCGATCAGCGTCTTGGATTCGATGTGGCAACCGTTTGGTAGGTAGCAAGTTGTTTAGACAGCCTTAGCGTTTATAGGCTACGACAATGTCTTGGAAGGTAGTGGCATCTTTTCGACCACACCAACGACCGGGATAGATCGAGGTACGAGCAGATAACCCATGCTGATTTAAGGTGTCTGTTACCCAGGACTCATCAAAGGCCGTACCCAGATCCGGATCCAACGGGTTAAAAATATAACGGCCCTCTAATTCGTACTGGAAATTGTATTGACTTGTTTTTTCTGCCATGAGTCTGCGCGACTCCTCGTTGAGCAGAAAGAACGTAGCGAAGCAGCGACCACTGGGTTTAAGCACGCGACTGATTTCTGCAATGTAATGAGCAGTCTCCCGGACAGGCATGTGTGTGAACACAGACGTCAAAAAAACGAAATCAAAGTGGTTGTCTTCGAACGGAAACCGATATTCATGCGCTTGATACTGTCCACTCGGATGGTAATGACTGTTGTACACATCAGCCAATTGAAAATGAAAATTGGGAAAACGGGGAGTAATCATTCGCTGGCACCAGTCGATACCCTGACTGACAATATCAAAACCCTCATAACTTCCTGGCGACGTTAGGTAGTCGGTTAAGGGAACAGCCATTCTACCAATGCCACACCCTACGTCGAGAACAGATTCGTTAGGTTTCAAACCACCCAGTTGAATAAAATGCTGTTTGAATTCCTGACCAACGACCCGGAAGTCGCCCGCTCCGATAAATATCTTGGAGCGGGGAGGAGTTAGTCTGTCTCGTAAGCCAAAAAGTAGCTCGCTGTAATCGACAACACTCGTATAAGTTCTTTTTATGGGCTTTTTTAAAGCACCGGGGATAAATTGCCGTAACATATTGAAGCTGGAAAACATTAAAAATGGATAGATTAAAGAAACGTCTGGCTAATACCGTTATGCACATAGCCTACAGTCCAGTAAGACTATGAATAGGTTGGACGCACGCTGTGTGAATGCCTTCCGCTAAGTACTTACGCTATTTCCCATACATATACCAAGACGATGACTTAATTCAATAGTCACTATTAACTACTATTATTTCTTGAATTGTATATAAATAGTTTACAGTACGAATATAATATAAATTTATATTATTGTTTTCTTTTAACAATCAATACGTAAATATACTACTGCTAGCCTCTGTAGAAACTAAAAAACCTCTGTCTTGCTGACTTAAAACAGAGCAGCAAAGCAGAGGCTTTTGACTTTTATGCGTAAAAAAATTGTTAGAACCTTCTCAAGATTTAGGTTCCTGCTTGGGTTTTTCCTCTTTTGGCTTTAGCGTGCCACGAGCAATCGGCTCAGGTTTCGATTTTGGATTGGTGAACCGGAGCAACGTAGCCGTTGGTAAAGAAGCTTTGGGTAGACGAACAATAAGCAGTTGATAAGATCGGGTACCGATGATCAGGTTGTAATAAACCATATTGCCCGATTCCTGAGCCAGCCCCCAGTTAGCTATAGGCTCCTTGGTAAGCAACGTTTCGTCCTCTTCTGTCAAAGCCGCAAAAGCAGTGTCGGGCTGAAATTGCTTAGCGGTAATTCCTTCAATGACGGAAATAACCGCTTGCGGAGTAGCCGCCGGTTTAGTTTGGCCGTTGACAGCCAACCCAATAGCCATCAACGGCAAAAATAAGAGCAAGTTTTTCATCGCTTTGATAGTTGTTATCTCGTTGCTCAACTAGGGTGTCGGCTGCGTTGTTATTTGATGTGTATTCCGCGAATTGAGCAGACCAGCGGGAACCGTCAACTCGCCCGTCTGCGGATCAATCAATCCGTTTCGTTCATCTTCAATATTCGTTGCCTGCGTGTAAATATCACCCGCAACGGGATGCTTGCGTAGTTCTTCTTTGAATTGTCGAATACGCTCTGCCCGATCTTCCGATTCGTTGGGGCCACCGTAGTCGGCAAAGCCAAAGCCACCCCATTCGCTCACCAATAAAGGTACCTGCCGACGGTAGAAAAAAGGATCGCCAACTACCAGCGGAAAAGCGGCCACACCAATAAGTTCACCCGCCGTCAAACGACCAAGCAACTCGCGCCAACGCGTCAAATCAGGGGTGTAAAGGTGAGCGGTCAGCAAATCGGATTTCAAGCGCCCCTCATACGAGATATGATGCCATCCATCGTTGTCGACTACCAGGTATTGTGGATAAGCGATTTGCATGAAATGGTACATGTCCATGATGTACTGCCGCGTTTCAGGGTTGACGGCAATGTCCTGCGCTCCCCAGTCTTCATTGTAAAGACTCCAGATGACAACCGACGGATGCGTACTGATCAAAGAGACCATGCGCAAAAGCTCAGCCCGGTGGTTTTGACGACTTCGCGTGGTTGAACTATGAGGACTTGGCACCTCGACCCAAAGTAGCAACCCTAGCTTATCCGCCAGGTTGTAAATCCGGGGATCAACACCGGCAATGTGAACCCGTACCAGATTGCAGCCCAGCTCTTTCATAGCCAGCATGTGCCGCTGCATTTCCTCGTACGTAGCCGTACCCGGCTGGTAGAGAATACCGTCCAGGTAGATAGGCTTGTTGTTCAGGTAAATATAACGGCCACGGGCTTCGATTTTCCGTAAGCCAAATTCGGTTTCAATCTGGGCGACGTACCCTTCTGAGTTAATCAACTGAGCCACCAGTTTGTACCGCGTTGGCGATTCGGGCGACCATAACTCGGCACCTTCCATGTCAAGCACTACCCGCTGCTGTTTTTGACCGGCCTCTAACCGCAATGGATAATCAGAGGTAGCCAGTAGTTCGGTTTCTTGCAGATCGAACGCTTGTAGCCGGAGTGTGTAATCGCCAGGGTCATGGATGCGCGTCAGGACGCTGAACCGAACCAGCCGATCTTCGACGACACTAACCACACCCACCCGCGAACGGAGCCGGTTCCGTTCGACGGTTTCGAGCCAAACACTCCGAACAGCCCCCGTGTACGTCTGGTACCAGATACCACCGCGTTTGTAGACGTGCGACTCCTGCTTTCCCCGTGGGATCTCAGCGTCCATCGTGTCCGCAATGCGAACCGTCAGCCGGTTGTGCTGCCGTAAACACTCTTCGGGAAGCTCGTATGAAAACGAGGTGTATTCGCCCAAATGGATCTCTTCGTCCTCGATGGTTTTAAGCGGGTGTCCATTGAGCCAAACGCGGGTTTCGTAGCCACAAGCCCCAAAGGTGAGTTGGATCATCGAGCGGGAAAGCGGTTCGCTGCGGTTAGGCAACGAAAACTCCCGTTCGTACCAGGCTACCACCTTATCCTGCCAGGTGCTTGGTGTATTTTGTCCTTTTGCCTGCGCCATGTGAGCCTCGATGGAACCAGGCCAATGCGCGGTTCCGTCGAACGAGTAGCGAACATACCACCGTTCGTGTAAGCCTTTATCTTCAGGGTCCAGAGCAAATTTCCATTCCCCATCAAGCAGCAGATAGGTATTTGGCCGGAGGACCGACCGGGGTAGTTCATTGATTGGTTCGGCAACGGTGGTATCGGAACGACTAGCCGAAAAACTGGTGTTAGGTGGTTTAACTTCCATATGTCTAGGGCGAAATAATGAAAACCGCCCTTTAGCCTGTACTGTTTCACGCAGCCAGTTACGCAATACGTTTGTTTCCTGGTGTATTGAGAGACTACCTACATAAAAGTCAGGGTATCAGCTATTCAGGCAGTTTTGTGGCCTCTGCAAAACCGACTTGAAAATGCAGCTGGCTAAAAAAAATGTTACAATCTGAAGCCAGATGGTTATAGCGTCAGATTGTAACAATGTCTGCTTTCAGGTTTGAAGCGTGTGTCTACAAATGCGGTTAGTCCTCTTGGGAATCATTTTTTCTCGACAGCAGGGCAACAACAGCGGTAGTTATCACTGCTCCGATCAGGATTTTTTGGACTAATCCTTTCCGGTTGTGCTGCCATTGTGCTTTCCAGCCCCTTTCGGCGAAGATGTTAGGGATGTGCCCCTTTTTCAAATCGTCAATGACCCCTTCTACGGCACCGATGCGATCAGCTAGTATCAAAGGTAGCCAATGACCGTATTCGGATTCACTGCTGCGAAATGCGTACCGCCGGATCTGTCCGCTTAAGCCTGAGGGCGGAACCGATGTTCCAAAAACCGCGCTAACGTTCGGGCGCTCAATGGAGCGTAACACTTCTATATCAACCGGTTGCTGGGGCGGACGCTCCCAGCTGTATCCTTTATGTTCGGCATCGGTGCGGTGCTTAATCGGATACGTTGGATTGTTCTTGGGATCGATGTCTATTCCCCAACCTGGAATATGCGAATAATCTTTGTTTTCCATAATGCTTTCCTGATTATCTGGCTGAAGGTGGAATGAGAACGGGTTTGATGCAATTGTCCAGCTTATCGGAAAAAATGCGATAAGCATCGGCAACCTCTTCCAGCGGAACGCGGTGCGTGATCAGTGCTTTCGGGTTAATAACTCCGTTCTGCACGTGTTCAATCAAACGCGGCAGAAGGCGCTTTACCGAAGCCTGGTTCGCCCGGATCGTAATGCCTTTGTTGACCACATTGCCAATCGGAACCAAGTTGTCAGTAGGGCCGTACACGCCCACAACCGAAACTATACCTCCTTTTTTAACCGAATTGATGGCCCAGTGGAGCGCAGTGGCCGAACCCGCCTGTATCAGCAGCTTACGTCCGGTAATGGTCTGTAATGGACTTCCTGCGGCTTCGGCACCGACGGCATCGATGCACACATCGGCCCCCATCCAGTCGGTCGTTTTTTTGATAAACACCACGGGATCGTCCATTTCTTTAAAGTTATACGCTTCACAGGGCGCATAATCCCGAACGAACTCCAGTCTGTACTCTACATGATCGAGTACGATAACCCGACCGGCCCCAAACAACCAAGCACATCGGGCAGCCATTATACCTACCGGACCTGCTCCAAAAACAACTACAGTATCACCGGGCTGAATACCTGCCATTTCAGCGGCCTGGTAGCCAGTCGGCACCACATCGGTCAACATAACCGCATCGTCCGGGTCCATGCCTGGGGGAATAACGGTA
This sequence comes from Spirosoma oryzicola, assembly GCF_021233055.1. Lineage (NCBI taxonomy): Bacteria > Pseudomonadati > Bacteroidota > Cytophagia > Cytophagales > Cytophagaceae > Spirosoma > Spirosoma oryzicola. Next base: position 128,966 of record NZ_CP089539.1, read on the forward strand.
GGGCTAACGTCTGCATAAGGAACGCGTACGTATTCAGCTTGTCCGCCATCGTATCCGCCAGCGGTGTGCGAATAACCAAAAATTCCGCCGACTGCTGAAGCTTGCGTATTTGATTCATGACAATTGCCGTACAGACCCTGCTGACAAAAGGCACACTTTCCGCAGGCAATGTTGAACGGGACAAGTACATGATCACCGACTTTGAGCTTCTGTACTTCGGGACCTATTTCTTCGACAATGCCCGTAAACTCATGTCCGAAGGTCATACCAACGCGGGTATCCGGCACGTTGCCGTTATAGAGATGAAGATCCGACCCACAAATACAGGAGCGAGTTACGCGCACGATAGCATCCTGAGGATGCTTTATTTCAGGATAAGGTTTTTGGTCGATACGAACCCGTTGTGGGCCTCGGTAATTCATGGCCAGCATAAGTCTCAATCGGTTTATGTTTTACTATCATCACTGATTAGATAGACACATTACTCTGTGCTAACCAACCTGCATAAGCAGGGCACAAGACCTGCTTTCGTGACAATAGTTAACGTACGAATTGACCAATAAACCGGTAGTCGGTTGAGACGTTCGTATTCAACGAGCAGAAATAAGGGAACGGTACTGCCCGTTTCCTGATGCGGGTCCGCCATTATCCCAAAGAAAAAGATCTATAATGCTTAACTCCTTGATGAATTGACGAAACGATTTACGTTTTTTACAGACAATAATGCGTGATTCTTTGATGAAATAGGCAGGTAGTGAAACTTTATAAAAAAATATACACTCTAATCGAAATAGTTAAATAAAAAGTTACTATAATTGAGAGATTTGTTTACTGATTACACACACACTTAATTTAACCTCCTATGAATGTTTTATTTACATTTAACCCCAACCGGGTACAGTCTATACCCAAGCAAATGGACCACATCCCTCAGAAAGGAACTGGGGTCCATTTCAGCGTCGAAACGCTCAAAGACGCGAGTGGTGAACTGGTGTTTTCTAAGGATGAATACAACGGTGTTTGGTTCTTAGTCGAAGGGAGCCAAACTATTTTTACGCAAGACATGAATTATTACGTAGAAGTAATCTTGTCCTTGGATGAAGACTAGCCCTGGTTTATGGAATTTGTTCAGGTAGGCTTGTATGCTGTGAGCAAGCCCCTTACTCATTATTATTCAGGATCAAGTCTTTAGCTGGTGATGAGTAAGGATGTACTTTAATTATTTCTTACCGGGGTGCTAGATCCTTATCATTTTTATACTTCTTTAAAACCTTGACTAGCTCGCGGCTAATCAAGGCGTATCCTTTGTCCGAAGGGTGCAAACCGTCGTACGTTTTATTGATAGCTCCGACCGGGTAAGGGTATTCATCCGTCGCAGGATTGAACGGTACATCGGTGAATGCCGGATAAGGATAATTGGTGTATACACCTCGTTGCGGGTCTTTCAATCGCTTGTAGTTCACCAGCTTCTTTAGTTGCAAACCGCGCAGGTGAAAAAGATCAACTACGGGTAAATGTTCGTAGTGTCCAATCGAGTCAATGGCCTTTGCAAACGATTCAAGATGCTGCCCATTCTTTTCCCGATAAGAGCCGTAGGCATTGTTTTTGAAATTGAACAGGTACACAAAGTCCACCCGCTGCATCGGGGTGATCAGTATAATGGGTGCCTGAGGATTCAGCGCACGGAGCTTATTGATAATAATGCGGAAAGATCCATAGACCGTATTATTTCCGGTGTTGCGTTGGTAGTCATCCAGCCGGCCCAGGGGTCGGCCAGCCCACCAGTCATTTGTGCCGAGAAAGACCGAGTAAATGTCCGCTTTGACTAATCCCAGGGTATCAATAGAACGGGCAATGCCGCCCGAAGTCCATCCGTTATGCCCTTGATTTGTGTAACGAATAAATGGTAGTTTTTCTACCACGCGCGTCATGTATCCCTTCGTTACTCGATTTTCGGTTTCATCCAGATGATCGTTCAGATAAGTAATCGAGTCGCCAATTGCCACCCAGCTAATTTCATTGGGTTTGGACGAACTGATCAGACAAGCCAGGGTCAGGAGCAGGAACAGCTTTTTCATACGGGTCAGTTAAGACCGCCCAAGCTATACAGAAATCGTAAAGTCACCAACAACGCCATTCGTAAAATACGACTTGTGGGCATCATGTTTAATTTACTAAAACTGAATCAGCTTGGGCCATGTGCGCGTTAGAACGGCTTTACTGAGATCGGCAAGCGTTATGTCGTAAACGGGTCTCGTCAGTGGTGGTAAACCCGCGATCTTTCTGACAAGGAAACTTAAACCGATAAGGTCCAATCCTTCCGGATAGAAGTACATGGTACTATCGAAACCCGTTGGATCAATTGAAAACTCGTCGAAGAAAGCGGCCATGAATTCATACGTATCATCACCCGTCATCCGCAGATCTTTCTCCAGCGTCGTTTTGCCGCTTAATGGAAAGGAATGGCTCCCTCGAATTTTCTCCACGAAACTGATCACCTCCGGTAAGACAGCGCAAGATTCCACAGCACTAGACCGGATTAGTTGTATTCTGATCGATCAGCCATTTATGGCGAAGCTTCAGCAGAAGTTGGTTTAATTCATCAATAGCACCCGGCTTCGTGAAAAAATCATTGGCTTTCAGCTCAGTTGCCCGCTGCTTGTCCGCATAATTATCCGAGGTTGTCAAGATGACAATGGGCATGGTGTCGTACTTGGCGTCCTTACGGAGGAACGCGAGCGCTTCAAGTCCACCCATGAATGGCATGTTCAGATCGAGTAGAACTAACTTGGGTAAGCGGGTGGTAACAGCTAAAGCGTTGAGCAGTTCCTGTCCATTGAAAAACGACTTCAGTGTAAATTCAGGATTGTACTGCTTAAAGACCTGTTGTACTAAAAATCGGTCGTCTTCATCATCATCGACCAGAAACACGCACGGTGTGGATTGTAAAGTCATTATACAAGTTAATCGGTAGCTAGCTTATCGGGTGTACACACCCGCCTTGATCGTATAAAAATAATACAATAGGTGATTTTTAACAACTTAATCGATAAACAAAGCAACGCTTCCTATCCGAATGAAGACAAATGAGCGCAGGTTTCCTGCATGGTTCCTCTGACTTTTTTGTCTAAATACCAGGCGATTTGTGAGATTACCATTACCTCATTAAAATAAAGTCAGGACAATCGATTGGGCGTAAGAGAGGTATAAAAGCTGGTTTCGGTATCAACAAAGTCCACCCAACAGACTGGCTGAAACTTAACGTAGTTCGACGTAGCTCCTCTTATTAACAATCGATTCCATGAATATAACGCTAAAAGTCTGGCGACAGAAGAGTACAAGTAAACCTGGAAAATTAGTCGAGTACAAACTGGCTAATATCGATCCAGACATGTCATTTCTGGAGATGTTCGATATCCTGAACGGCCAGTTAACGATGAAGGGTGAGGAGCCGGTAGCTTTTGACCACGATTGTCGCGAAGGTATTTGCGGTTCCTGCGCAATGTATGTCAATGGTCGGGCTCATGGTCCTCAGACTGGTGCCGCCGTTTGTCAATTATACATGCGTAGCTTCAACGACGGCGATACCATCATCGTGGAACCTTGGCGGTCAAGGGCGTTTCCCGTCATTAAAGATTTATCAACTGACCGTTCAGCCTTTGATCGCATCGTACAGGCGGGAGGCTATGTTTCTGTTAACACAGGTTCGGCACCGGAGGCAAATGAAATTTTGATTTCGCGTCAGACTCAGGAAATGACGATGGATGCTGCCGCTTGCATTGCTTGTGGAGCGTGTGCCGCTGCCTGTAAGAACGCGTCGGCTATGTTGTTCGTCGGTGCGCAGATCTCCCGCTTTGCCTTGATTCCCCAGGGCCAAGCCGAGCGTCGCGAGCGTGCCGAACGGATGGTGGCTCAAATGGATTCCGAAGGTTTTGGCGCGTGTTCATTTATCGGTGCCTGCGCCGTTGAATGTCCCGCATCAATACCCCTAGAAGTCATCACACGGTTGAACCGGGAATATTTGGGCGCTAAGCTTCATTAGTAAATCCAAACAAGCTGTGAATAGAAACGTATTGTTTGTGCTTAAAGAGAAAAGTCAGCGATATCAGATGATCCGTAGTTTATTCATCTGCTTTTTGGGTACACGAAGCAGTCAGTCACTTAAACAGTGTAGTTAAAACAGAGGATCATAGTTAGTCGGAACGGCGCTCTTGGACCTTTTTAAGAGCGCCGTTCCAATGATTCATTCTATACTTTATCGTAATCGGTAATTGATACCTACGCTTGCCTGCCAACGGCTAAAATCAGGTGTCAGATAAGACGAGGTTATCCAACTCCGCTCAGCCGTTGCTTCTAACGACCAGCGTTTTCCTAATCGGTAGTGCGCTCCCAAACCAGCGTTGGTCTGCCAATTGCTGTTACGCACACCATGCATCGTTGCGTAGGGATCAATTGGATCATACCTATCATATTTGCTTTGCCCATACAATGCACCCAGTTGCGCAAAAAGGGCAAACCGGTTTCCCCGTAGAAAATAGTATCGAGTCGATAAACCTGCTCCTGCATAGCGAAAGGGGTACGATCGAGGGAAGTCGGATGAAGTTGCTTTTACGTAACGACCTTCGAGTGCAACAGACCATCCATCAGCCAGGAAATAGTGGAGCCGGGGACTGAAAGAAGTCGTTGTTTGGCGACTCCCTTTATATCCTTGTCCAGCAGAAAAGCCGACGTTCCAATGGCCTTTTCCCAATAAGTCATTTTGCTTGTCATTGGGCAAGGATTGGGTTGTACCGACTAAAGGTAGAGCCACGTAAAGAAGTACTAGATGCCATCTCATAATAAACACGGTTTGTTTACCACAGAGATACGTCCAGTGCTGATGTAGTTGTAAGGTACACACAGCGTTTAAGCCTTTTTAACATCTATCAAGTCAATAAAACGGTTGCCTTATCAGCAAAACAGACTCCCTCATCTCAAAAGTTTGTTGTGCAAATGAGAAAGCCGTTGGTGTAAATGGACACGGAATTTTACTTACCTGTTAACGCACGGTTGAGTAACGAAATTAAATCTTGCTTAAGGATGGGTTACTTTTTATAGACGCGTGCATTAAAGGTGATTTATTCACCATTATTAATACACATACCTGATGAAAATCATTAAATCAGCCTTGTTTGTTGCTGCCATGTTTACCTTGGCTTTTTCCTGCCAATCGAAGAAAACGGAATCCGAACAAACGGCTCAAGACACAGCTACCGTTGTTGAAAGCGAAACTATCGTAAGTGGTGATAGCATGGAAGTTATCACGGATTCGGCTAAAATTGTTATGCCTGATTCTATAAAAAAATAAGTCTAATAGCACTGCTTTATATGCCAACCCCCGACAAAGTTTGTCGGGGGTTTTTATTTTTTAAAACGTATTATTTATGTTAAATCTATAGAAAAGATTAGCTAAAGTCGTCAAAGAATGTTAATTAATTTTTAATTGCTATCTCCAAACACCCACCTGTATGTATTGTTAATGAGAGTGTAATAAAAATACTCATTCGCTACATTATTTTTCTTTCTATTGCCATGAAAAAAATGCTCATTCCGTTTGCCATGTTGGCTTTATTAGCTATCAATTCTGTCCATGCTCAGGATGTCAAAAAAAAGGCTGCTACCGCTGAAGCAAAAGCGCAGGTTGCGGCTGATAAGGCTGACTTGAAGATGAATAAAGCTGCCCGGAAAGCCGACAAGATGGTGGGTGACGAAGCGGCTTTAAAAGCAGATCGTAAGGCTCATATGAAAGCTGAAGAGAAATTGATCAAGGATCAAGCTAAGAAAGACGTTAAAGTGGTTAAAAAAAAGCTATAGTATTAGTTAACCCCATTCACTTCCTACGCTGTGCCCGTCTTTTATAGACGGGCATTTTTTGTTGACAAAATCAACAAGTGCTTCCAGAAAATACTTACCTGTAAAACCGAGTTGGCCAGGGCAAAAAGGAATCCCGTTCGCCTACAACGATGAGGTAATGGCCATTTCCGCAAACGAAGCGGGCAGCGTTATGACGTTAGGTTTTCAAATCTGACCCCGTCGGTTTACGATACCGGAAAAGTTCAGTCAACTTTAAATCCGATTCTAAAGGTCTAATTATAAGAATGCTATCTCATTGAAAAGCTCATCAAATCATTTTATTGCCACCTGCTTCACATGATTATTTTATTGTTCTCGCAGCGAGGTAGCAGGTACCGTTTCCTTATTCCTTTAAAAATTTTAAGGACAAAATTCAGATCCATACATTAAATAGACGGATCTCGAACGAGTGGGATCACAACGTAAACAAACCAATAAACCGCTAAAAAACGATGTTTTATCACGACAAAAAGCTCCAGTATAAAGTACGAGTTGATAAGCCTAATCCGCAATTTGCCCGCGCCTTGCAACAGGCCATTGGTGGCGTAGAAGGGGAGATACGAGTTTGCTTACAATACCTATTCCAGGCTTGGAACTCGCGTGGTCCAGTACGCTACCGCGATATGCTGTTGAATACAGGTACGGAAGAAATATCCCACATCGAGATGCTGGCTACGGCAGTTTGCTTAAACCTTGAAGGAGCGTCGAGCAGTGTTATTGATACCATCGTTGGCAACGACCCTATTTTAGAAAAAATTGTTGGTGGTGGTGATCCCCGGCAGTTTCTATCCGGTGGATTAGGCGCGTTGGCTGCGGATGCTAATGGCGTACCGTTCAACGGGTCCTGGGTAGTAAGCTCGGGAAATACAGCCGCTGATATGTACGCTAACGTAATGGCCGAAGCAACTGGCCGGACCCTGGCAACCCGGCTTTACGAACTAACCGACGATGCCGGTATGAAAGACATGCTGTCTTTTCTAATCGCGCGGGATACCATGCACCAGCAGCAATGGCTGGCCGTTCTGGAAGAGTTGGGCCACGGCAATCAATATGGCGTGTTACCCATTCCGAATAGCTTCCCCCAAAGCCAGGAACACCAGGAATTCAGCTATGCATTCGTGAACACGAACATCGATCCAGATAGCCCGACTGTTGGTCACAACACCCGGTGGACACAAGGAACATCACTCGACGGTCGTAGCGAATTCCGCGAAATCAAGGCACAACCGCTTGGCGACGAGCCTATGCTGGCACCCCCTATTCCGCAGGGTCACGCCCAAATTGAGCAGATCGAGAAGGCCAACGACAAAAGCTAGATCGCTAGATTGCCCATACGCTGAGCCATTGGTCGGTCTACGGACAGAGTGATGGCTCAATTCATTTAAGCCCTTTTTGGGTAGCCTATCTACTCCCTTCATAAACAGGGCCATTCGCTTACTTAAGCAACTTTGCTCAAATTATGGTCGGCTGACTTGCTCTAAAATGCGTTATATCCTTGGTCAGCCAGTGAATATGGTCTTTCTGGCCTACAATTTCGATCGTTCTGGCTACAGGATGCCAGATCAACTAACGTTATGAATAACCTAATTTCAACGTACCGACTTCAATTTCATAAAGACTTTACCTTTCGCGATTTCGAGCGTATTATTCCATACCTGGACAAGCTAGGCATCAAAACGGTTTATGCTTCACCAATATTTGAAGCGGTACCCGGCAGCCAGCACGGTTATGATTCCGTCAATCCCCAGCGAATCAACCCTGAGATCGGCACGGAAGAACAGCTCCAATCAATTCATCAGCAGCTAGCCGAGCGTGGTATCAACTGGCTACAGGACATTGTGCCTAACCACATGGCTTTCGATCCAGCCAACCGCTGGCTGATGGACGTGCTCGAGAAAGGACAGCTATCCTTATACGGCAACTTCTTTGACATTGACTGGGCGAATCCCGTTCACGATGGCAAATTGATGGTGCCATTTTTGGGCGTTTCACTTGAAGACGCGCTTCAAAACAACGAACTAACTGTTGATTATCAGGATAATCGTTTGGTCCTGGCTTACTACGATACGGCTTATCCAATACACCTGCGTTCGTATGCTGCTATTCTGAGAACCGCCGGAAATAAGTCGGACCAGGTACCAGATGAATTACTGACCCAACTAGACGAGCTGCAAAAAATAACCGATGTCAAGCGTTACGCGCTGCGTTGCACAGCTTTTCAGATTGATCTGGACAAATGGCAAAGCGACATTAAAGCAAGAAATTACCTGAAAGCTTGTTTGAAAGCGGTGAATACTAATCCGGCGTTGCTCAAACAGGTTGTGGATGAGCAGGTGTATCAACTTTGCTTTTACGGCGAAACGGATTACCAGATCAATTTCCGGCGCTTTTTTACCGTCAATAGCCTCATCTGTCTGAATATTCAAGACCAAACCGTCTTTGAACATGTCCATAATCATACCAAGCACCTACTCGAAAGGGGTGTATTTCAGGGCCTGCGAATTGATCATATCGACGGCTTGTACGACCCGACTCAATATCTGGAACGACTGCGAGAACTGGCAGGAGACGATGCTTATATTGTGGTCGAGAAAATTCTGGAAACCGGTGAAGACCTGCCTGCCAACTGGCCTATTCAGGGGGCAACGGGCTACGAGTTTCTGTCACTGGTCAATAACCTATTTACAAAAACGGGTAGCCAGCGGAAGTTTACCCAATTTTACACCAAGTTGCTCGGCGAGAAGCAGGTCGTTCATCAGGAATTGCACGACAAGAAAGCGTATATCCTCAACGAGCACATGCAGGGTGAGCGCGAAAACCTTTGCCGACTATTCCTGGATCTGAAGCTTATCGACGAAGACCGGTTGGCCAATCTTCCGGAAAATCGGCTAAAAGAAGCCATTGGTGAGTTTCTAATTCAGTGTCCGGTTTACCGGTATTATGGTAATCAACTACCGCTGGACGAGACCGAGTCAGCGGCTATTCAAGGTATTCTGGATCAGGTTCGTAAAAAAGCAACCCTTTCGCCAGCCGCCGATCTTCTGGAAGAAGCCTTACTGATCAAACCGAAGGAAGGCGATGACGAATACAATCAGCGGGCCTTGCGTTTCTACCAGCGCAGTATGCAGTTCACAGGTCCGTTGATGGCCAAAGGCGTAGAAGATACGCTTATGTACACTTACAATCGCTTTATAGGCCACGACGAAGTAGGTGATTCACCGGAATTTTTTGGGTTGAAAACCGACGATTTCCATCAGAAGATGCTCGACCGGCAAGCGCGTTGGCCGTTATCACTCAACGCTACATCGACCCACGACACCAAGCGGGGCGAAGATGTTCGGAGTCGGCTCAATGTACTGACGGATTTGGCCGATGAGTGGTTCGACGAAGTGCGGGCCTGGCAGCAACTCAACAATGATTTAAAGCAAGACGATTCTCCGGATGTAAACGACGAATATTTCATTTACCAGACGCTGATTGGGTCTTACCCAATGCCTAGCATCGATGCTCCCGCTAAAGCTGGTAAAAGTGCGTCGGCTCCTAGTCAGGATGAAGAAAGTTTTCCGGAGCGACTGAGCGAATATTTACAAAAAGCCCTGCGCGAAGCCAAACGGAGATCAACCTACACCGAGCCTAACGAAGCGTACGAAGAAGCCACAAAAACGTTTGCGCTAAATCTGTTAGACAAGAAAAAGCCGTTCTGGAAGCGGTTTGAATCGTTTCATCGACAAATAGCGGATCTGGGCATTATCAATTCTTTGGCGCAGTTGGTACTCAAATGTACGTGTCCTGGTCTGCCCGACGTGTATCAGGGTTGCGAAGGGTGGGACCTTAGTCTGGTTGATCCTGACAATCGGCGCCCCGTCGATTTTGATCAGCGTCAGCGTTGGCTGGACGAATTAACGACTAGCGACTCTGATAACCGTTGGCCGGAGTTATGGGAGAGCCGTTACGATGCCCGCATCAAACTGTTGCTGGTCCATCTTCTTCTTTCCGAGCGAAAGAAACAGGCCGATCTCTTTGCCAATGGACATTACATTCCGCTACAAGTGGAAGGGCGCTACAAGCAACACGTACTGGCCTTTGCCCGGCGTTATGGACAAAGCTGGTGTGTAGTAGCCGTTCCGCTGGGATTAGCGCAATTGTGCCGTGAACAGCAGACCGATGCGGTTTCTCTTGATTGGGCAAACACTCGAATAGTCTTACCGGATGAAGCACCTACTGAATGGCAGCATCAGTTAGTAAAGCGAACGGGTAAAATCGAAAAAGGCATCGCGGTTTCAAACGTGTTTGACTTTATACCACTGGCCGTTATTAAGCTCAACCAGCCAAGTTGTACGCGTAGCGCTGGCATATTATTACCGATCACATCATTACCATCGCCTTATGGCGTCGGTGATTTTGGTCCCGAAGCCTCGTCGTTTGCCGATTTTCTCAGCCGCAGTCGCCAACGTTACTGGCAGGTATTACCCCTCAACCCCATCGATCCCGGACAAGGTTTTTCGCCCTACAGTACCAACTCAAGTATGGCCGGAAACCCGTTACTGATCAGCCCTGATTTGCTGGTTAAAGAAGGATTGTTGACTCAGGAAGACCTAAAAACAGCAGTTTTGCCATCAACTAGTCGGGCTGACTTTGCCGACGTTCAGCGGGTAAAAGAACAGCTGTTTGACAAAGCCTATCAGACCTTTAAACATCGACAGACCTCCGCTCAAACAAAGCAATTCAGTCAGTTCTGTCAGAACGAATCGGCCTGGCTGGATGACTTCGCCTTGTATTTTGTCTTAAAGCAGCAGCATAATAACCAGCCATGGTATACGTGGCAAGAGGAATACAAACTCCGACGGAAAAAGGCGCTCGACGCTTTTACGAAGCAGAATGAAGATTCATTAATGAAGGTTAAATGGCTTCAATTTGTTTTTGCCAGCCAGTGGAATCAGTTGAAATCCTATTGCAACAGTTTGGGCATTGAGCTGTTTGGTGACCTGCCTTTCTACGTTAGCTACGATTCGGTAGACGTATGGGCGCATCCAGACCTGTTCAGTATTGACGGCGAGGGGAACATGACCCGTGTGGCGGGGGTTCCGCCTGACTATTTTAATGCCAATGGTCAGCTTTGGGGCATGCCTACTTTCCGGTGGGATGTTCTGAAAAAGCAAGGCTACAGGTGGTGGATTGATCGGCTCTGTAAAAACATGGAACGGTACGACCTGTTGCGGCTAGACCACTTCCGCGCCTTCGCTGACTACTGGGAAGTACCCGCCGACGAAAAGACAGCCATCAATGGGACCTGGCAGCCCGGTCCGGGAGCTGAACTATTCACGGTCCTCCGCGACGAACTGGGCGAACTACCGTTTGTAGCCGAAGACTTAGGCAAGATCGATCAGGCGGTTTATGACTTGCGCGACGCGTTTGGATTACCAGGAATGGCAGTACTCCAGTTTGCCTACGGTGAGGACATGCCTAAGTCGGTCAATAACCTGCACAATCACATTCCAAATGTAATTGCGTACACCGGAACGCACGACAATAATACAAGTCGGGGATGGTTCCGGCAGGATAATAAGAAGACGCAACAGAAGCAGTTGGAGCGTTACGTTGGCCTTTCCGTAACAGCCGACAACGTCCATCAGATTTTGTCTCGGATGGCCTACGCATCGGTCGCTCAAACGGCCATTCTGCCCATTCAGGATGTACTAGGATTAGATGAGTCCGCCCGTATCAACAACCCAGCTTCGGCAGACAACAACTGGACCTGGCGATTAGTACCCGGCCAGATTACCGCTCAAACTGAAGAACAGCTACGAGAGTGGACGGAGATCTATAACCGCTTTTAGAATAAAATACAGTACGCAACTTATTTCATCGACAGTACATGATTAAGATTGGCTATCACGCTTCGCACGAGCAATTTAAACCTAGTGTTTTATTAGACTACGTAAAACGGGCCGAACAGGCAGGATTTACGGCATCGTCCTCGTCCGATCATTTCAACCCCTGGAGCAATCGCCAGGGCGAGAGTGGCTTTGCCTGGTCATGGCTGGGAGCCGCTTTGCAGGCTACCTCGCTAAGCTTTGGCGTGGTGAATGCGCCCGGACAACGATACCATCCCGCTATTATCGCTCAGGCGGCCGCTACGCTGGCAGAAATGTTTCCCGAGCGTTTTTGGATTGCGGTAGGAACAGGCCAGTCGCTCAATGAACACATAACTGGCGACAAATGGCCGTCTAAAGCCGATCGTAACGCCCGCTTAAAAGAATGCGTCGACATTATGCGAGCGCTGTGGGCGGGTGAAACGGTCTCCCATAAGGGCCTTGTTACGGTTGAAGAAGCTAAACTCTACACCCGTCCGGACATAAAACCGCTACTGTTTGGCGCAGCGGTAACTAGTAAAACAGCCGAATGGGTTGGTAGCTGGGCCGATGGGCTGCTGACAATCTCGCAACCGAAAGAAAAGTTGCAAGAGGTTGTTGACGCTTTCCGGCGCGGTGGTGGTGAGGGCAAACCGATGCATCTGAAAGTTCAGCTATCTTACGCAGCAACAAAAGAAGCCGCTCAGCAGGGAGCTTACGACCAGTGGCGGTCCAACATTTTCCCCAACGCGATGCTAACGGAATTGCGGACGCCTGATCAGTTTGATATGGCGGGGGAGATGGTAAATCTGCAAGAGGTTGATAAGATGGTACGTATCTCTGCCGATGTTCAGCAACACATGGCTTGGCTACAGGATGACTTGAACATGGGTTTCGAACAGCTGATTCTGCACAACGTCAATCTGGAACACGAGCAATTTATTGCTGATTTCGGTCAACACGTATTACCATCGCTGCAACCTAAAAGTTAAGACGTGGTCGTTACTTGTCCTAGCTCCGGGCCGTTTACCTATTCTACTTTCCTCTGTTATGAATCAAGTACGCGCCACATCCTGGAATCAGCTCATGGAGTATCTATACGAAGACGCCTGGATGCCAACCATCCAACGTTTTCGGCCGCCTTTTGCCTTTCGGGGATTACCTGACGAGTCGTATACGCTGAACACATCGTTGATGCGGATGAGCGAAAACTGCGATCAAATTGAAGGCCATTTGTTACGCAACTTTAAGAAATATGCGCTTCATAATGTAACTGAACGAGACTCCTTCTGGTACTGGCTTTCGGTCGCACAACATCATGGATTACCAACGCGCCTGATGGATTGGACATTTTCGCCTTATGTGGCTCTCCATTTTGTTACGGCGGACGTAGAACTCTACGACCGAGACGGCGTTATTTGGTGCCTGGATTATAAAAAAGTGCATCAAGAACTGCCAAAAGCCCTGAGTCATTTGCTGGCGGAAGAAGGAGCAGACGTGTTTACAATAGACATGCTGAGTGATATTCTTTCGTTGCGGGACTTTGACGCTCAGGCCGATAACACTTTTGCGTTGTTTTTCGAACCGCCATCAATTGATGATCGCATCGTTAATCAATACGCCCTGTTTTCTGTTATGTCTAACCCAACGATCGGTTTAGAAAGCTGGTTAAACGAACGACCCGACACGTACCGAAAAATTCGGGTTGCACAAGAACTGAAATGGGAAATCCGGGATAAACTTGATCAGGCTAACATCAACGAGCGGGTTCTTTTCCCCGGGTTAGATGGTCTTAGTCGCTGGTTACGAAGGCAATACATGCAGTCTGTAGATCGCCAGGTGCTGAATAACTCAGACGAGCTATTGCGGTAAATGGAAAAAACCCAAACTGGTGACCGATTGCATCGTACAAGAATCAATACTACCGGTCACCAGTTTGGGTTTGAAATAAAGTTTTAATCGATTCTGACCAAAGTGCGTCCCTGCATCTGGCCTTTCAAAATCGTCTGAATAGCTTCAGGAAGCGCAGCTAAGCCAATCTCATGCGTCATCAATTCAAGGGCAGCGGGTTTCCAGTCGTTAGCTAAGCGTTCCCAAACAGCCGCTCGCTGATCAATGGGAAATTGCACGGAATCGATCCCTACTAATTGAACACCCCGTAAAATAAAAGGAAAGACAGAAAGAGGTAGATCCCCACCGTTGACGTTACCGCAGCAGGTTACGGTCCCACCGTATTCGGTGCTCTTAATGACCGTAGCCAATACATTGCCACCGACGGTATCAATAGCTCCGGCAAAACGAGATTTTAACAGGGCTTTACCAGACGTATCGTCCATATCCGAACGCGGAATAATGTCAGTTGCTCCGAGTGAAGTCAAAAAGTCGTGGGCAGTTGCCTTACCGCTCATGGCTGTTACGGCAAACCCCAGTCGGTGCAAAATACCGACCGCAACCGAGCCTACGCCACCCGTAGCGCCTGTCACCAAAACGGTTCCATGATCAGGAGTTAAACCGTTTTTGAGCAGAGCGGCTACACTCAATCCGGCTGTGAATCCAGCAGTTCCGTAGATCATACTCTCCCGCAGTGTCAGCGATTCAGGCCGTCTAACAATCCAGTTGGCTGGTGCACGAATGTACTGAGCGAACCCTCCGCTTGTATTCATTCCCAGATCGAAACCGGTAACAATAACTTCGTCACCTGGTTGCCAGCCGGTGCTATGGGAAGCCTCGACAACCCCCGCAGCGTCTATTCCCGGTGTATGTGGATAGCTTCTCGTTACACCTTTGTTGCCCGAAGCGGATAGGGCATCTTTGTAATTCAACGAAGAATAGTGAACCCGAATCAATACATCTCCAGCAGGCAAATCGATTACCTGTTTCGTAGAGATTGTGGTGTCGTAGCCACCTGTTTCATTCGAAGAAACGAGCAGGCACTGAAAGGTTTTATCCATAGTCAAGAGCAACGATTATACGGCAGTAAATCTAAACGTTAATGGCTTAACGCATGTTTTAATCTAACGTAATGACCAGTTTGCCTTTTGTTTTACCCGTCTCCTGCTGTAAATGGGCCTTTTCCATGTTATCGAATGAATAGGTCTGCGAAACGTGGGATTTGAGCGCTCCCTGGTCCAGTAAAGTCGCAATCTGCTGCATATCAGCTCCGTTAGATTGCACTAAGAAAAAGAAAGCCGTCACATCGTTCGCTTTTGCCTGCGCAGCTAACTCGTCAGAGATGCCGGTCGGAATGCTGATCAGCGTACCACCCGATTTTATCACTTCTAGCGAACGGACTATATTTTGCCCTCCTACCAGATCCAGCACCAGATCAATGTCCGAGACGGCTTCTTCAAAACGTTCCGTTGTATAATCGATATGCTCGTCAGCACCCAGACTCAACACAAACTCTTTGTTAGCTGCTGAGGAAGTACCAATTACGTAAGCGCCCAGATGTTTGGCAAGCTGTACCGCAAAATGCCCCACCCCACCCGCTGCGGCATGGATCAATAGCCTTTGTCCGGGATGCACCGGCGCTTTATGCATGAACGCCTGGTAAGCCGTAAGAGCAGCCAGGGTAGCTGCTGCTGCTTCCTGGTGCGAAACGGTTGCGGGCTTCACCGCTAACTGGGAAGCTGGCGCAGCAACGTATTCAGCGTAAGCTTTCCCATGCCCCGGAAAATTAACCATGCCAAATACGTCATCGCCAATTTTAAAATCGGTGACCTGCTCGCCCACCTCGGTGATGGTACCGGAAATATCCCAACCGATAATAAGCGGACGGTTATCCCGCAGCCGTCCGGCAATGCCTTTGCCCGCTCTGGTTTTTACGTCAACAGGATTAATACTAATTGCTTTTACCTTGATAAGGACTTCATCTTCCTTTATTGTTGGCTTTGGCACGTCTGTGATTACAAGTTGATCGACACCCCCAAATTCATTTAGTACGATTGCTCTCATGTCATTAGTTGATTAAAGGTGCAAACTTATACCGTATCATCATAGCATATACAGTATAAGTTTTCTTTAAATCAGTACTTTTAAACCATGAAACGAGAAAGTCTTCATCAGCCGTTTGAGATCGTTTATAAAACGCTTGATGAGTGTTCAAAGGAGGAACATCGGCATTTGTTCTTTGAACTGGTCTACGTTATTTCGGGTACGGGGATTCAATGCATCAACCAGAATCGGTTTTCGTACCGAACCGGTCATATGTTTTTACTGACGCCTGACGATTGTCATTCGTTCGATATCGAAACGACAACGGAGTTCTTTTTCCTACGCTTCACGGATATCTATATAAAATCAAAAGCATTTCACACCGAAGACATTCAACGGCTTGAGTTTATTCTCCAAAACGCCAACCACCAACCGGGCTGCGTTTTGAAAAACTTACCAGATAAACAGTTGGTACGACCGATAGTAGAAGCTATTATTCGTGAGTATGTCAATCGTGACCTGTACAACCAGGAGTTAATCGGTCAGTTAGTGAATACATTGATTGTGATTGTAGCCCGTAACATTGCGCGCTACATGCCCGAAAAGACGAACGCCCAAACGGATGAGCGGGCTTTAGCTATCCTAAATTACATTCAGAACCATATCTACGAACCCGAAAAAATCAGGGCGGAAGCAGTTAGCCAACATTTCGGCATCTCCGAAACCTATCTTGGACGATATTTCAAGAAACACACGGGTGTAACTCTTCAGCAATACATTACCAACTACCGAACGAAGCTAATTGAAGCTCGGCTATTACATAGTACTATGCGCATCAATGAAATTGCCGCAGAACTAGGCTTCACTGATGAAAGTCATCTCAACAAGTTTTTCAGAAAACAGAAAGGATTAAGTCCGACTGTATTTCGTAAGAATGGGTTACGTACAACGTCGGTTTGATTTCTAGGATAATTACCCATTCTATAACTAAAAAACTTTATGTCCAATAAGTAAAGCTTATCGGAAGTAATTAGTGCTGAATTTAAGAGTGTCTACGGAGAGAGAATAAAAATCTTTATATTTTTCTTATTGCCGTACGCAGGCAAAAACGCAATGGATCAGCTTATTACCAACGTTATCAATGACTAACATTTCATTTTCCTTCGGCCGTTTTACGAATGTAATACGTTTTCAGTTGTTGGGAGTGCTGTATGCCGGACATAATTCCATTGTGCAATAAGGCTTTCAAAGGCTTATCATCTTTGTTACTGGTTTTGGTTTTGCTCCTATTTTGACCTGACAAATACTCAAAGAGAACTACGCCAGCATTACAGGCTAGTTTTTTTGGGTCAGTAATGGCCTTAGCCTTAAATTCATTGCGAGGCCGCCCATGCGGTAATGATCAGAAACTCTGACTCTGTAGCGATTACCGGGCCAATCGCCTTAATCAATTGCAAATAGCCATGCATCTCTTTTAAGTAAGAGTCATTAGCAATAACCGCAGCAATATCTATTTGGATTTGTTTAATGTCTACAGTGAGAGCATCCAGCGTCTTTTGACAAGATTTTTTGGCGTCGTTGTATTCTTTCTTAGAAATGACCCCATCTGAATCAGTTAAAGGCAATTTAGCCACATCGGTGGTCCGAATCTTACGGACTTTGACCAGCCTGCTGTGAATAGCCGTCCACGGCTTTGTTTTACGATCAGGTATCCATTGCGGAGGAAAGCTCTTTGTGGCCGTATTCAGTCATTCGGGCCGAGATAAACGAAGTTATAATAGGCTGGCGTGTCAATATCCAAGATTTTGTCATGATTCATATTGGCGAAAAACACCCCGTTATTATCGGTGATAATACGTCGATAACACACCGGGATGCCATTCACGAAGCAAAAATCGGCAAAAACTGCCTTATTGTAATTGGAGCCATTTTAACGGATGGTTGCGAGATTGGCGACAATAGTATTGTAGTTCCTGGGACTTTAGTCCGGGAAAACATGGTGTTTAACCCAAATCCTTGATTATTGGCAGTCCAGCAAAAAAATAAGCAACTTTAATTACGGCGAAGTTAACGTTCAAAACACCTTAGCTTATGTGAAAAATGCCAAAGGATATGTAAACCAAAATACACCGTTTGAAGCAACCCGGAATTTTGAAAAGAAATAGAGGCTGGTTTATTGATGCGTGAGTAAATGTATAAAGTTATAATCAACTATCTCATCATTGTAGTTACCTTGAAACGTTGTTAGAATAAAGCCACTTTATGCACTATTTCACGTTTTAACCTGCACGTTATATACTATATCGTCAAGATTGCTCTAATAGGCTTATAGGCACAATTAACTTGACGTACTTTGCACGATTTTAGACATTTGTGTTCGTTCGTTAACGGCCTTAGTTCAGTATCAAAAGGCCATGTTAATTAATGCGGTACCTGATTTCCCAAATAAAATAACTATCTTAATCCATTATTATACACGTTTCTCAAAATACGCTCATTTGCATGGCCCAGGCCACCCTGTTAAATCTGGCGCTTAACGAACCAACAGAGGCTTATATCTACCAGCCGGCCCGCCAGGCGGTCTTACCTGACATCCGCTTTAAGGCAGCTGTGTGGGGCTTGCCGAAGCAGTGGGGTGCTCACATTTGTGAGTCACCGAAGGTAGCTAGAACAGAAAATTCAACTTTGGAATAATATCAGGGCACTACCGTCATACGTAATGTATTCAACTGCTTCACCTTGTCCTTTGTGAAATCTGATTTCATCTCCCTAGTCAAAAGCACTATAAAATCAAAAACAGTCGTTGCCGAGTCGTAAAATGTATGTACGATTCAGCAACTTACCATTCATAAAGATACCTGATTCAATGCAGTCAGGCCATTACCGTTGTACTCATGGAGCAGCTTCTGCTTGGGGGCGGTTACCTATTTTTCACCTCTCTACTTACGAGAGTAATACGAAAAGCAGCGCTACCATGGCCGGAAGAGCCTGCACATAAAAGATTGATTTCTGAGCCGTCAGCGCACCAAACACTCCCGCTACAATCACGCAGCCCAGAAAGAAATGGGCAACGTTTTTGCCCCATACATCATTTTTAATCAATAATGACCAGATAAGACCGGCAGCCAAAAATCCATTATATAAGCCTTGATTAGCGGCCAGCGATTTTGTCGGCTCAAACAAATTCGGCGGCAATGATTTAAACGTCTGCCGCCCTTTAGTCGTCCAGGCGAACATTTCCAGCCAAAGAATATAGAGGTGCTCAATGGCTACGAGTGCAATGAGTAAATCAGCAATAAGTTTCATAAATTCTTACAGTAGTTAATGGAAATTATCAAAGCAATACCAAGCCTGGAATTAATATTTTGGTAAAAGCTAGTTAAAGAGCATAAGAGACGGAAAATTATTTGGATGGTAACTAGTAAAAACATACCGAGTGTGGATGTTGATGACTTTTTCAAAGCCAGGATGCAGTAAATTGCCGAAGTAATCCATTATCATCCTAGTCAACATCGGATTGAAGTGGTCATAAAACAGGTCGCATTACATACCCAAGCCCTAGCTCGACTTCATTTATACTTTTGCTGTATGGTTAGCCGACTCCATTCGACTTTCTCGGCCTGTTCCATTAGTAGAGACAGCTAGCCTGTTGCGATTTTAAGCAGTTCATAAATAGTAATTTATAATTACGACTTTACTTGTTCTCAGTAAATGCTCGGTAAATTAGCGGTCTAGTGTGGCCGTGTCGTGTTAATCTTTTAGCGTTGCCCAACTTCTTATTTTGTTACGTAGCTAGAGCAAGCATTAACGAGCCGAAGAGCATCCCTTCCATCATCCGTTGAACAAAACCCCGAAGGGGCAAGCCCGGATTGGATAATAGAAGGCTACCGAACAATGAGCTACCCGCTGCTATTGAATAGAGATTGCCCTCAATGCCCAGCGATTGAGCACTAAGTTGAGTTAGATAATAAGCACTGCCTATGTACTCAACGGCTCCCCCTAGATTATGAATCTGTTGGCGACTACTACCCCACAAGGGGGAGCCCGCATCACAGGGAAACAAAGCCGCTACGATGTAGCCCGTTGCCACACACCCCGCTAAACCAGCGATTGGCGTTGACTCAGCTAACCATGCCAATAGTCCCAACAGTAAGCCTATGGGTAAAAACAAGCCATAACTGACCCGGGGGGACAGCAGACTACCCACTTCGCCAAGCTCGCTGATGGTATGTTGCCAATGCGAGTAAGCGGGCTTACGCCAGCCAAAGAAAGTCATGCCTATCAGTAATAATAAGGTAGTAAGAAGAGCTAAGTAGAACGTCATTCAGTCAGGTTGTTTACACTACACTCCTGGCCCGCAAAGACGTGGAAAAATCACTTGGGCTGGTTTAGCTTTTGGTAAAGGCATCGCCTTATCGTTGCTTAAAGGAGGCTTAAAACTAGCCATCTAACGGGTCTGGCGTTGGGCAAAGGGAGGAAAGGATTAAAAAGCGGATCACTGGCAGTGGGTGCTAGCTGCAGGGTCAATTCCCTGTGTCCACAGCCGCAAGTGGAAAATTATTTCTCCGTTGGAATCTCCTTTTAAACCTTCTTTTGATTTGTAAACGAAATTCTTTGGGGTCGGCAGAGGATACTTGCGGCCTAATCAGGCTATGGGCAATTCGAAGACAAACAGCGTACCCAAGTTGTCGGCTTTGACGGGTATCTGGTAAAATCCGTCGACTTAAAGGCCTTATCCAAGTTACGTGCCGGCTTAGTAGCTAAGTAATAAAGCTACAGCTAGGCTCAATCTTCCAATTGACCTTTTCCCATTTTCCACTACTGCTCGCCACTACTAATCGAACAGGGAGAGGAGGCAGACCTACGGTGTCCATCAGGACACGCTCAAGTTCATCCGGAGCGAACAGTAATCCGCTAGTCAATCGAAATAAATCTCGGCAAAAGCAATGTATGATCCGGTAACTAGGGCTCAGTTTAGTCTTATGGTGTTATCCCTCTACTTAGAGCGGGCTACTATGACCAATTTACCTCTATGATTCGCGAAAGAATCAGTAAAGCATTTACAACGGGGATCCTCCTAGCCCTGGCATGGCTGACGATTTGCTCAACCGCAACCGCGCAGGACTGGACCCTGGGCCCTTTCGTTCGGCCGGCTGGTGCAAATCCCGTTATTTCCCCTAACCCCAAAAGCACCTTTCCAGATCCGATGAGTGGCCAACGCGTTGCTTGGGAGGCTAGTGATGTGTTCAACCCAGCAGCGGTCATTCGCAAAAAAAAGATCTACGTCCTCTATCGGTCCGAAGACAAGTCGGGACAGGGCATTGGCAAACGCACATCCCGGTTGGGCCTGGCGACTAGTAAAAATGGCCTGCGCATGAAGCGCCGTTCGTTGCCTGTATTCTATCCCGCCGATGACAGTCAGAAAGAGTTCGAGTGGCCGGGTGGCTGCGAAGATCCTCGCATTGCAGTAACCCCGGAAGGCATCTATGTTATGCTGTACACCCAGTGGAACAGGCAGGTGCCGAGGCTGGCTGTGGCTACATCTAAAAACCTGACCACCTGGACTAAACATGGTCCCGCCTTCTACCAAGCCTATGGGGGCAGGTTCAAAGACCTAGCCAGCAAGTCAGCCTCTATTGTAACCAGACTGGTAAAGGGTCGGCAAGTGATCACCCGCGTGAATGGCAAATACCTGATGTACTGGGGTGAAAAGTTCATGAACATCGCCACCTCAGATGATTTGGTGAATTGGGAACCCATGCTGGATGAAGGGGGCGCATTGAAAGCCGTGCTCACCACCCGACTCCATTATTTCGACAGCGACCTGACCGAATGTGGCCCGCCTGCGATCTTGACCGATAAAGGCATACTGGTTCTCTATAACGGTAAAAACAAGCCGGGACCGGGCCGAGATACGGCTTACACAGCAAACACCTATGCCGCAGGCCAGGTGTTGTTTGATCAGCATGATCCATCCCGGGTTATAGCCCGCCTGGACAAACCCTTTTTTGTGCCGACTGAGCCGTTCGAAAAAAGTGGCCAATACCCGGCTGGAACCGTATTTGTAGAAGGCTTGGTCTATCATCGGGGTCAGTGGTTTCTGTATTATGGCTGTGCTGACAGTCGGGTGGCCGTAGCGGTGTATGACCCGCAAAGTAAGTAGTGTGCTATTGGTCGCGCTTTACTAACGAGTTTCTGCACCTCTTATGGTGTTCTCTTTACCGTGCGCTTGACTAAACCTTAGGTGTAGTTGGGCAAAAAGCCCCCTCACGGGGACGGTCAGGTATTTCGTGTCGTGTTGGCGTCCATCAAGGAATGCTTAATATAAGTCTGCTAATGTAACCATAGACTTGCGTAGCTATTTTATTTCAAAAATTTTTGCGAAACCATATGGTTGCGCGTAAATTTGCAACCATATGGTTTCGCAAAGCAAAATATAACATGATGAGACGAGATATTTTTCAGGCCATTGCTGACCCCACCCGACGGGCAATCATCACCCTGATCGCCCTGCAGGCCATGACGCCCAACGCCATTGCCGATCACTTCAACTCTACCCGGCAAGCCGTTTCCAAACACCTGCGCATCCTCACCGAATGCCAATTGGTCAAACCTCAACACCAAGGCCGGGAGATCTATTACTCCCTGGAAGTGGAAAAACTAAAAGAGGTGGATCAGTGGGTGAACCAATTTAGGGAACTATGGGAAACCCGTTATCATCAACTTGACAACGTATTAGCAACCCTTAAAAAACAAGGACAATGAACGATTTCACCGTTGACAAAACCGCAAAAACAGTAACCTTTTCCCGCGAGTTTGATGCCGAGCTGTCCTTGGTATGGGATGCCTACACCAAGCCAGAACTTTTAGATCAATGGTGGGCACCTAAACCCTGGATCTCAAAAACAAAAGTTATGGACTTTATCGTGGGTGGCCGCCGGTTTTATGCCATGGTCAGCCCCGAAGGAGACGAGCATTGGTCAATTCAACGCTACACCTCCATTAGTCCCAAAACCAATTTTACATTATGGAATGCGTTTGCCGATAAAGATGAAAACCCGGAGTTGCCTGGTTCAGAATGGGATTTAAGTTTCAGCGAGCATACGGGGAAGACGACGGTACGGATCCGTATTTATAATGAATCGCTTGTACGCATGGAGAAGATGCTTGCCATGGGCTTTAAGGAAGGAACGGCCATGAATCTGAAAAACCTGGAGGAGTTGCTGGCCACTTTATCGAAGTAAAAGTAAAGCAATAGGTTGTCGCTACCATCGGCTTGGCGAAGTAGGTCGGAGAGTTCTAGAGTTAAGCTTGGATATTTACTTGGTAGTCGTCGTTTATTGAGCAGACCGCTCTTAACTTAGAGCATTCATCAGCCGCTTGACTTCGTACTACCACTCAGTGGCCCTCTGGCCTACCACCGATAAACGTTATTCAGCATCAGACACCAATGGTTAGTTACGTCCTGCGGCTAAGGCCCATTCAATCTTCGCGGCAATGCCTTGGCTGGGACGCTCGGCAAAGTTTTCGATAATGTTTCCGTCGGCACCAATCAGCACATAGTGAGGATATGTGCTCACTATGTATTTTTCACTCAACGTTTTGGTCCAGGCACTATTAGCGTAGAGATCAATGGTCTTTAGACCAAACCGCTTCGAGGCCGCTTTCCACTTCAGCAATTGTTGATTATTGGCCGTTCCTGGTGTGCCAATGCAGATACTAACAATTTTGACGGGTTTATCCTTAAACTGCTCAACGAGTTTGTTCTCATAGAGCATTTCCTGAATGCATGCACCACAGGTCGCGAACCAAAAACTTAAGTAAATCACCTGACCTTTGTACTGACTAAGCGTGATGAGCGAATCACTCACATCGACTAAGGCGAAATTGGGCGCTTTATCGCCAGCCTGTAGTAGCTTCTTATTAGCACTGGCGCGTTGTTTAATGTAACCGACTAAGTAGTGAAACTGAGTAGGAAATTGTTATTAAACTTGGTCTCAATCCAGTTTGGATTGTTTACTGAGCCGCTCAATTCCCAGATTTCGAGAAAAGAACCTGCGCTTTGTCCCAACTCCATTTGGCATAATCGAGGAGGGCTTGTGATGAGGGTTTTGGTTCGGCCTAGCGTATCTGCCAGAGTTGATAACATTAATGTGTACAGGGTCGAAAACGAACCGTTATCGAGGCCACCATTTATTCTCGGGATGTTCAACAGGATGACTCTTTATGGGGCGACTAGTTGGTTTGCCCGAAGCCAGGTTAAAGCAAACGATATAAGGGGTAAACGGAGAAGTAATAGGCAAGGTCCTGTTTTCTAAGTCAAGTATCCTTCACTTTCATACGTCACTAGTTGTATGAATGTATTAATGAATAGGCAACAACCTGAATTACATAATCTGCCTGGTCTTTATTCAATAAAGACCAGGCAGATTATGTAATTTTAAATTACTAAAGCAATTCTATAATTGTATAATTTTTTCAATTAATTATTGAACAATATTATACCAATTTACTACATGAGTAGTTTTTGAGTGGTTGTGAAGTACATCTAGAGTGACAACACTGGTACTCATCAATCTTTTTTTAGGATTAATATGTGTCGAATTCAAAGCGGTATACACGGGCAGTATATCGAAGTATAACTTTTGAATTGTCACTTTATTTAATCCCAATTATTATGAGATCACTTCTCTTCTTCATTTGTCTGTTCTGTTGTTTTGGCACACGAAGTTGGGCTCAAACGCCAAGTCAACGTCTAGTCTGGGCACCCCTGCATTCCGCCCAAGAATGCCTCCAGGAGTAAGCTAATGGATTCAGCTAGTTTAGCTGTCATTATCATGTGTGTTTAATGCCCGTGCACCAAATCTTACGTCGCTCGCCAACCAGAATCAATGAACTTCAGATACGCCTAATCGGTGTTGAGAGGCCTGATACTCTCGATAAACCGGCGAACAAATTGAATCTACAAGGTTTTAGCCTCGTCTACAGATAGGCCTTGATTCTCACTTAAGCCCAAACCTAGTAATGGGCTGATGCAGCCATGCCGTAAACATATCCAGTTCAGCACCAGATCATTTAGTTCGTGGTCGGGCTGACCGGTCAAGTTTTTAATGATGGCTTTGAGCGTTATTATCGGCTGACGAACCGTCGTTGAGAAGGGTAGCTTGAGGCTGAATATCAGTTGGTAGAGCCTCGATTGTAAACTGCGCAAAATCCCAGTTTACAATCGACAAGTTCAGTAACTAGCTGGATGGATCGGATTCCTCGCTGGCCGACGCCCTAAAACAGCTCGTACAACTAGGTGAATCCCCGGTCTGAAAGCGCTTGCAATACAGCCACTTTACTGGCAAAGTGGCTGTAGACCACCGTCACTTCCGCGATCTGGCAAATGGTGACGGCTTAGCTTTGCTCCCTGGCGATGCGTAGAACCGCATCCAGAAGCTGCTGAGCGTCTTGTTTTTTTTTAGATGATCAGCTTGTATTGGGTGAAAATGAATGATGTGTAGCCGTAAAGTGACTAATCGGGCGGGATGTGCATGCTTTATTGATAAGCCGTTAATTCATTCCTATGATCCTGTTGTTTATGGAAATAGAACTCTGCCTGCTGGGTATGGGCTTGGGCCTTATCGGCATAGACGAACATATTTCAAGTGTACGCTTCGATGGCGACTGGTACGCTAGCAGAGATGCCTCCGGTCAGAATGTCGGCTAGGTTCAGTTCATCCAGTAGCCCGATATTAACTTATACTCCGGCAAAGAGAGGCATCACATAGGTGGCATCCCATCCAAAGCAATGTGATCAAACGTTGTCCAGGGCGATTCGACGGGCAGTTCGTACATAAGCAGCAATTGAAACTCAATAGTGGCTCTAAATAGCTGATAGTGAACCAGTGCCCAGTCCGTAAATTCTCGGCTCAAAAAACCGATCATGCCAGCCTGGTCACTAAGCGTTAATCCGCTCTTGCTGAACCAGTCTTCGGGCCGTCTGAGGGAGAGATAGTAGTTCAGTGAGCCATCGCCCGGTATTGAAGAGAGACGACCTTACCCCCTTCAGTAGCCATCATATTGTCCCCCGAGTCATAGTCATTATGCCGGGATAATCTTTATCTGGATGGGGAATGTCGCCCTAAATGATCGTACTACCCGTATAGATTCGGGGGGTGTATGTCACAAGTGGCCGAATTATGGAACGGAGCCCCTATGCTCCGATTAATAAATCCACCTTTGCTGTAGAACTACCCTGAAAGGCAAGTTGATAGCTACCCTTTGTTTTTTCAACGCGGATTAGCTACTTATTCCAGTTCACCGTACTCGGTAATAGCTTGTCTAGAATAATCTTGCGTAAGTCTTCTCGATCAATTTGGGGCGCAATCGTTTGGTTCTTTCGGTAGGAATCTATTCAGCCAGTAAGTGACCCCGCCGGTCAAACTGACACTCAATGACAGTGCATGCGGTGTCAAAATAAGCCCCTAGAAGCCCCGCTTTTTAAGAGCGATCTGGCCACTATCGTTGAATATCCAGCGTTCCTCACTAATGCGAGTTTCTGAGTCGGCACCACGTTTGTAGACTTGTACGCTTACCCCTCTCATTTGTAATAGCCGAGCGATCAGCAGGCCCACCGGTCCTCATCAATGATGGCAATGCTCTTTTCGGTAATCAATTGGTTATTCATGTTATACTGCTGTATTAATATTCCGTAGATGTCACAGAATTTATTTCGGATTGGAAACCTTGTAAAACATCAGCACCTTTTGCCTATGATAGCAAATAAGATAGAAGTGAGTATCACATTCACTATCTATTAAGAGTCAGTTATTATAGGTGATCGATACTAACGCCGTCTCATAAATGGCTTCTGCCTGAGACGGAGAGAAGTTTGAGTATCTATAATTCGGCGGTTAGTGAGATGGATTTTGGGGAAAGATCACATCCTCTCAGCCTTGCATTTATGGGTAAACGCTAAGGCTGCATGGTCTTTATAATAAGCGTCCGGAGTCGCTCCTCATGCTCATCGCCCCACTGGCCAATCGCACCAATAATGGGAATGAGTGATTGGCCAAAATCGGTAAGATAGTATTCAACTTTCGGCGGAAGTACCGGGTAAATCACCTTAGATACCAACTCGTGGTTTTCCAACTCCTTCAACTGCACATTCAGTACCCGGCGGGAGGCACCCGGAATTTTTCGCTGTAGCTCGCTTGGGCGTTGAAAGCCTTGGTGGATAAACCATAAAAGACGAATCTTCCATTTTCCATATAGCACCTCACCAATTAGGTCCAGACCACACTGCAAGTCGGGCATCGTCTTTCGTTCGTACATACGGCAAATATAACCACAGGCATCGCCCGGTTCAACAGGGACAATTTTATCCCTATCTGAATCGTAAGTCCGTACTTGTCAGCGCCTACCATACTTCCCAATTTTGCCCTAAACAAACGAGCTACAGTATGGACTTCACTCTTGAAAACGAACTGACCGGTAAGATCGCGCTGGTAACGGGCGGCACCAAAGGCGCAGGCAAAGCAATCGCCGATCGCCTGCTGAAAGCAGGAGCAACCGTGATCATTACCGCTAGGAACAAGCCGCAAGAGCCAATCGATCGTATGCATTTTATGGCGGCCGATCTGAGCAAACCGGAAGGAACTCAACAGATAGTCGACCGAATTCTCCACCAGTTTGGCCATTTGGATATCCTGATCAATAATATGGGAAGTTCAGAAACGCCAAGCGGTGGGTTTGCCGTGCTGTCTGACAACGATTGGGAATCAACGATTCAAACGAATCTGTTGGCTCCCGTGCGGCTGGATCGTGGTTTTTTACCTGGCATGGTTCAACGCGGTGAAGGCGTGATTATCCACATTGCGTCCATCCAGGGGCGGCTACCTTTATATGAGGCAACGCTTCCCTGCCAAGGCTGGCCTGATCAACTACAGCAAGGGGTTATCGAAAGAGGTTACTGCCAAAGGTGTACGGGTACTGACCGTTTCTCCAGAATGGATCAATACGGAGAATACCATAAAATTTTTGGAACGAATCGCTCAGTATTCAACTAGTTCTCTTGAGCAGGCACGCCAAAGCGTTATGGATGCTTTGGGTGGAATACCGGCCGGTCGACCGGCAGAGCCCGAAGAGGTCGCTGAACTTGTCGGGTTCCTTGCCTCGCCACGAGCGAACTATCTGAGCGGTACAGAATTCGTTATTGACGGAGGGACAATTCCAACGATTTAGAAATGGATAATCACACAGTCAACCAAACGACTTTAATTCATCAAACCCAAAAGATATATCGATGAAACTACCTACCCATATCGAAGGCTTTATAAAAGCACAAAACGAGAAGGACAGCACCACATTTACGCACTATTTTACGGACAACGCCACCGTTTACGATGAAGGACATTCCTATTCAGGCAGAGCCGAAATCAGGAAATGGATACAGCATGCGACTGAAACGTATCAAATGCAGACAAAACCAATTGATTATCAGCAAGCGGGAGCATCGGCCATACTAACTGTAGAAGTAAGGGAAACATTTCCAGGGAGCCCGGCAGTAATGAAGTACCACCTTGAACTGGACGATTCCTTGATCCGTTCATTACGCTTCACAGGGTAAATGGCTAACGCATGGCATTTGCAGGAACAAACTCAGAAAAGCATGGGTGTTCCTGCAAATCCTTAGGTTCAAGTTCGTCCTTACTTGTAGCTTAGGTAAGTCGTGGCTTCACACGTTTTGTCTGTTTTAAACCGAATCCATCGAGCCTGAAAATCCTTCGGGAATGTATAGTCGATCGTTTTTCCAGGCGCAACAGTGAATGACTTATAGGTCATCCAAACGCCCGAACCGACCGGATCGGCTTCAATGGTAAAGGTGACCGGCTGGGTCGCTTTATGCGACAGTTGCAGACTGCGTTGGTCGTAAAAACCGATCAGATAAGGATCTGACGCTTCATCGGCTTTCACCGCTGCGTTTTTCCAGGGGCCACCATGCCCGGTTGGTTTGCCCAGCTTCCACAGATCATCGATAGCACCCGCCCAAACGGCGGCTTTCTTATCATCCGAGACAATGATGTGCTCATTCGTTTTGGCCGCGTTCAAATCGATGCCTGTCATAACCAAGAGTCCCCGGTAGGAGGCATAGTCGTTGATCCGCAGATTATGCGACGAAACGGGTCTTATTTTGGCGTATCCATCCGCGTTTTCGGCGGGCAGTTCGTAGAATGTCCCGTGGCAATTGAGCAGGTCGCGTTCAGTAGCTACTTCCCGGCATATTCGAAGAGCGGCCTGATTGGTCAACGTCGTGTAGGCATCGTTGCCGAGGGGGAGCCGCCAGCGTCGTCCTTTATCATCTACGATCAAAACGCTCGATTCATCAATCGTTACTACGTTCTGAGGAATCGCAAACTTCGTTTTGATGACGTTTAACACACCGGCATCCTCCTTCCGAACGAGCTGCATATCAGCATTCAGTTCGTAATACCCAACATCGGTAGATTGTCCCCCGTTGTATGTCGAAGCGGCCAGTCCCAACGCTCGTCGATCAGCCCCCAGACCGTACATCAAACCACCCGACGTAGCAGTAGTTGAGACGGTGCTAAGGCCAGCAAACAGTGGGTTAGCGGTTGTAGTACGCGTATCGTTCGCCGAATAGGAGAAGTGGGCCGATAAATTGGCGGCTTTGTCCGACTTGATCCGAATCCACTCGCCAGTTACGACGGCGGCAAAGGGTACGTGTGCGGCTTTGTGTGCGCCGACAGTTACCGTTTGCTGTCTGGACCAGCTACCCGTCCCGCTTTTATCCACCTCGAACGTCAGTTGGACATCCGAGTCGCTGTTGTTCTGAACCCAGGCCGAGCGATTGGCCCAACCGGCAAACAAAAACGGCTCGGAGGGTTGATTTGCCGAAACCGCTTCATTTAGCCAGACGGCTCCTTCGGCGGTATTCGGGCCCAATTGATCGGGTAAGTTCAGCGAGGTAAACCACAGATTCGAATTGGATTGGCCGGGTCCTTCGAGGTTACCCTTTACTTTTCGTTTGTTCAGAAATTCTTTTTGAGCCGAATCGTCACAGCCGAAAACCAGCCGATCATTCCAGCGGGCGTAATCACCAATCACTTTCAGATATGCCGAGCGGGGTCTGATTCCTGCGGTATTCGATGCCGTGAACCCCTGCGGAAACTGCCAGAACATACCGTGCATCGTCATTAGATAATCTGGTTTCTGCGTCGTACCCACATCCCGAATGCGGGGCCATTCGGTATTCCAGCCATGCGCACCGTCGTACGAATGACTCGCTTTGGGAAGCCGAAAAAAGTGCCAGCCGGTCGTCTTATCACGCACGCCCAGCAAGACGGATTTATGATCCCAGCCGGTGGCCCAGATGGGGTCCGTTTCCGGATGTTTATTGCCGTAGATACCGCCCGGTCCCGTTACTTCGACAAACTGATTTCGCCGAACAACTTTCCAGTCTTTGCCATTCCACTCCGACAGGGAACCCGCATCTACATCGAACTGCGCCAGCGCTTTAGCTCCAGGTTCGCCGTTGTTCGAATAGACCATAACGCCCTGACCCGAGTATACACCTTTGCCATGCGCACCGGGCAGCAACGTGTTTTCCAGATTATTCGATTCGTCCGATTCCTTTTTTCTACTGATGTTGCCATCCTCGTATAGCATCGTTGGCACCAGAGTATTAACATCTACTTCGTAAAACCCTTCCTCCATCGTTCCGTAATAGATTTTTCCTTTCGGATCAGTCAGATGGCGGGCGTTCCCGGTATGACGCCCAGGCATGGTTTTATAGGGTATGACCCGGACATGCGCTTTGCTGTCGATAGCGTAGGGACCAATAAATAGCTGATTACTTTCGGGATGAATCATCCGGTTGGCAGGGGTACCACCGATACTTTCGGACCGAACGATCTGCTTTAAATCGGGCGTTATTTCGTACAGCTTGTCGGACGAGCCAAGCGGCAAATGTGGCCCGTACGTAACAACCCAAAGTCGGCCCGCCCAGGGTACCACGGCCCCCGTACCACATTCCCCTTCTTTGTTGTACATAGCCAGCTGCGGATAAATCCCGCTGTAAGACGGTACCTTCCTGGACTGAGCGATGGTTATAGTCTCCTGAATAAGCAGCCAGCCCAACAGGCTAACCGAAAGAAAAAACTTCTTCATTGCGTTTAAAATAAATTGATCGTTAGACAGTTACCGGTGGCGATCTACTCCCAGCCGGGATTCTGCGTTAGTTTCGGATTCGCCTGAATTTCTTCCAGCGGAATGGGGTAATACCGGTGTTTGGCCTGCGGTGTTCGGGTTGGATACACGTCGTTTACCGCTTTCGGGATAACGGTGAGGAAGGTATTCGTTCGCGTCAGGTCGAACCAGCGGTCGGCTTCGGCAAACAGTTCCCAAGACCGCTCTTGCAGGACGGCGGCAATAAATGCGTCTTTCCCTAAGCCAGGCGTCAGGTCGCCCAGTCCCGCCCGTTTCCGAACCGTGTTGACGTACCCATAGGCGGTAGCGGTCGCTCCATTCTGACGCGCTTCGGCTTCGGCGGCAACCAGGTACACATCAGCCAGCCGGATGATCGGGAAGTTGCAGTTGTTGGCTTCGGCAATGGAGTTCGGATCGCGGTATTTGCGGATCAACACGCCTTTCGGCGTAACGGGTGTGATGTCTTTCTGCGGCACGATCTTTCCCGATACATCCCGGTACGTCGTGTCGAGCAGCTGGCGTCGTTTGTCACTGGGTGAGAATGAGTTAAAGAAATTCTGGTAGGCAAACCAAGACCCGTAGGACACTTTGGCGTAGTCAGGGCCGGAACTGTTACGGGGGCCGGCAATCCCCATGACGGTCAACCAGCGGCTAGGCGTTACGCGGTCGGCTTCAACGGCCCACATATTCTCGACACGGGCCGCATCTTCCTTATCTACGTCGAACACATCCAATACGCTCGGCATCAACGCATATTTGCCCGAACTGATCGTCGCCTGGGCCAGTTGCGATGCCTTTGCCCAGTCTTCGTTGTACAAGGCTATTTTGGCGTAAAGTCCTTGAATCGCTTCCTTTGAAGGCCGACCCTTCACCAGACTGGTGGAGTACGAGGGCAATCCGGCAACGGCCTGATCCAAATCGCTGTAAATTTGCTTGTAGATGTCGGTTCGCGAACTCTTGGTAACAAGTGCCTCCGCTTCATTAGAGCTGGCTCGGGTCTTGACGGGGATTTCGTTGAACGTTTTCGTCAGCGTCCAGTGGTACAGTGCCCGCAACGCATAGGCTTCCGCCACGATTTCCGTTCGGCGCTGGGCGTCCATTGGAATAGCCGGGACTTTCTCGATGACCCAGTTGGCATTCTCAATTCCTTTGTAACTAAACCGCCAGACACCCTGGGGCCCCTCGGTCTCGTGACGGCCCGAGTTGCGCTGGGCCGTGTAATACGGATCGTACGAAAACAACGTAATGGTATTCCGGCCTACCACAGCTCGAGGGTATGCCTGGTCAGCCGCAAAATCGGACACAGCAACCAATGGAAAGCCATACAGGTTGATCAGTGAGCCAGCCGCAGCCGCAATGCCCGCTTCGGCATCAGAGGCTGTTCTATAAAAATTGGTCGTAAAAATGGATGAATACACCGTTTCATCGAGTTTGCTGCACGAAACCGTCAGGCCCGACAAAGCCATCAGCAGTAGGATGTGTTTCTTCATGGGAGAACAAGTGAACGAGCAAATGAGTGATGTTGTGTCAGTCTTTCGCTCATGATCTACAGTGTGATTTGGAGGCCCCCTAGGAACGACCGGGCGATTGGGTACGTACCGTTATCGACAAATTGTGTCGTGGCATTACCAAAGTTGTTGACCTCCGGATCGAAGCCCGTATAATTCGTGAGTGTCAGCGCATTATTGGCGCTTACGTAAATCCGAATCTGGTTGATGCCTTTTATTTTCGGGAACGTATAGCCCAGTGACACATTTTTCAGCCGTACAAATGAGGCATCTTCAACGTAGCGGTCTGAAATGGGCAATCGTCCGCCCTGAAATCCGCTGGCATACTCATTATTGGGGTTCGTTGCCGACCAGCGATTTGCCATCCCCGCCAGTACATTCTGTTGCCCCAGCGCCGTTTCGAACGTATACCGGAACAGGTTCATGAGCTTGTTGCCCTGTACGCCCTGCACAAACAGATTTAGATCGAAGCCCCGGTAGCGAAATGACGACGAGAACCCAAAGATGTATTTCGGCTGCGAGTTGCCCACGATGACCTGATCAGCCGCCGTAATCGTACCATCGCCGTTGATATCTTTCACCTTATGACCACCAACACGTCCGTCGTAGCCGGGCAAAACGGCCTCACCTGTCTGGCTGATTCCGTCAAAAATATACGTTCGATACAGGCCCATCGGATAGCCGATCTTGAGCAGTGCGAACGCCGACCGGGGGAGTTCGTCCAGAATACCGTCAAGCGCCAGCACCTCGTTTTTGTTAAACGTCACATTCGCTGACGCATCCCATTGAAGTCCTCGTTTAGATCCCTGTAAAATCCGGCCATTGATAGCCAGTTCGACGCCCCGGTTCTGGATCGACCCGAAATTGCCCGTGATAAACGTATAACCAGAAGACATAGGTAACACTTTCTGAAACAGCAGGTTATCGGTACGTTTGTTATAGTAATCGGCCACAACAGACAGGCGGTTGTTGAACAGACTGACATCGAGCCCCACATCGACCTGCGTGGAGCGTTCCCACTTCAGATCCGGGTTCGGGATGGCGTTGGGATTAATACCTGTAACCGGATTGTGGTTGTAATTGTAATTCAAACCCGATGCGACAACTGTGGCCAGCGATTGATACGGATCAATGGCTCCCGCGTTTCCTGTGATGCCCCAGCTTCCACGTAATTTCAAATCAGAAACCACCGGAATGGATTTCATAAATGGCTCTTCCACAATGCGCCAAGCACCAGCCACAGCGGGGAAAAAGCCGTATTTATTGTTCTCGCCAAATTTGCTCGACCCATCGGCCCGGGCCGTCAGATCCAGGAAATATCGGTCTTTGTAGCCGTAGTTGATCCGTCCTAGGTACGAGTCCAGCCGGGATTTGTTTTTGTCGCTGCTCAGCCGCTGGTTCACTGCCAGGCCAACGGAATTATTTTCGGTGATGTCGTTCGGAAAGTTGGATGCGGTTTGCGTATAGCTCTGGTTGACATTAGCCTGCGTAGCCAGAACCGCCGTAGCGGCCAACGTATGATGCTCGGCCAGACGGGTGCGATACGTGAAAATACTTTCGTGCAGAAGCGTCCGACCAAACGACGTAACATTCGATGCATTACCACCACCCGACGCTAACTGTGACTGGCTTAGAAGCGACAACGGTGAGTAAAATTCAGATAGTGTATTGCCCAGATCGACATTGAAACTAGGGCGATACGTAAAGCCTTTGAACAGGGCAAAGTCGACGTATACGTTGGCCAAGATCCGCTGGCTCGTTTGCCGGTTGATGGGCGTGATGAAATTCAGCGGGTTTGTCACTTCCTGATACTGCCCATTCATCTGGTCCTGAAACGGGTAGACACTACCATCGGCCCGATACGGTACCAGCGTTGGCGGAGCCGCCACGGCCGCCCCAAGCACACCCGCCCGGCTGCTGGTTACGTCAGAACCCGTGCCGCCCACGCTCACCCCCCGATTGACCGAATACCCGTAGTACAAACTGGTTCCGATCTTTACCCGGTCGCTCAGCCGGTGGTCGATGTTGGATCGAAATGAGTAGCGCTCGAAGCTGGAGTTTTTGATGATCCCGTCTTGGTTGAAGTAGTTCAGCGAGAGCGCCAGTTGGGTTTTCTGATTACCACCCGTAACCGAAAGTTGATGACTCTGGATAGGCGCTTTGCGGAAGATTAGATTTTGCCAGTTCGTCCCTTCGCCCAGGCTCGACGGGTCAGTATAAATCGATCGTTTATAGACTTCATTTTCGAGTTGAGCAAACTGGCGGGCGTCTAGTACGTTCAGCGTTTTATTGACTTGCTGCACCCCGCCGTAGCCATCGTAGCTAACGCGCGTCGCGCCGTCTTTGCCGCGTTTGGTGGTGATCAGCACAACGCCGTTAGCTGCCCGCGCGCCATAAATAGCCGTTGATGAGGCATCTTTCAGCACGTCAATCGACTCGATGTCGTTTGGGTTGATCTGCGAGAGCGGACTTACATCCGTTATATTACCTGTGTTGGCAATCTGAATACCATCGATCACGTACAGGGGTTCAGAACTCCCATTAATCGAGTTGGTGCCTCGAATACGAACGCTGACATTACCACCCGGAGCCCCTGAATTCTGCGTGATCTGTACGCCTGCTACCCGCGCCTGTAATCCCTGCGCTACGTTCGCCACGGGCGTTTGCAGCAAATCGGCGGCTTTGACCGATGCGATGGCCCCCGTCGTTTCTACTTTTCGCTGTGTTCCGTAACCCACAACCACCACTTCTTCCAGGGCTTTCGTATCGGGAACGAGCTGAACGTTGATTGTTTGCCGATTGCCAACCGCGATTTCCTGGGTCAGATACCCCACTAAGCTGACAACCAGCGTCGCTCCATCTGGCACGGCTAACTGAAACCTGCCGTTAGCATCCGTAACCGCTCCGCGCTGACGATTCGTCGAACCGGGTCCCGCCGAACCGCGACTGCTTTCTTTAAGAAGAACACTTACCCCCGGTAGTGTGGCTCCTTTTTCGTCGGTGATGGTCCCCGAGATAAGCTGGTCATCCGCCTGTTGGCGATTGGTCGTCGCTACTAAAGGCAGTGTTTTGGCCCAACCCTGTTCCTCATAAATAACGATCGTAGTGGCGGGCAAAAGACTTTCCGGCGTTTTACCCGGACCCTCATCAAGCATCTGCCGACCCTGCGTCAACACGGGCGACAGAGACCCGACCAAAACGACGTAATACAGTAAACGCTTTTGTCGCATATTATGCAGATATTTATAGATTACAAATGGATTATCTCCGTACAGTACCTGTTGAAATAAGAGTATGCAAAGGTAATTTTGCATTATACAATGAGTGCGTGATTGGCCTGACCATTTTGCTTATCAGAATTATGGACAAGACAATACGCTGACTACTAGATATTTACCTTGAATGATTACCGAGAATGGACAACCCGAAAAAGCCGAAAGTTTCGCTTTTTTAGACATCGGCTGTCGACGGGTTAGCGAATCCTATGGCAAGCCCGACTGGGACACGTGGACGAATGGTGACTTCGTGAGCTTAAGTCACATACTTTTCAGGCAGACGCACGTACGAATCAGTCCGAACACGCTGAAACGAATCTTCGGCAAGATCAAAACCGATGCCCGCTATTACCCACAGAGAGCAACCCGGGATGCGCTGGCGGTTTACATCGGTTACTCAGACTGGGAGCATTTTGTCAACACCCAGAAATGGACAGCCCGGCAGGTTGAGCAGTTGCCCGATGTGCTCGTCCGGGAAGAGAGCCCGCTACTGCTATCAACACCAACGAACTCACCAGCCCATTCTTCTCAGCAGGAAACGAAACAAACCCGTCGATTACTGCTGTTGATAGGTAGCTCTGTACTGCTCGCTATCATTCTACTATTAGTCTACTCGCAAAGTGCAAGCAGCGAATCGAGCCAACTCGTCTGCCGGAATCCGGTGGGCGAAAACCCGCATTCTGCTGTATTTCAGCTCAAGTACCCAGGTTCTGCGGCTCCCTCAGGTACATACTCGATTCTGTTTGGCGACGGAAAACGGGAACGTCTTACCTCCCACGATAGCCTTGCCACGCACTATTACGAACGACCGGGCCGCTACTTTGCCATTTTGCAACATGATGGCGCGAACATCGATACCTCGACGGTTTATCTACGGACAAAAGGCTGGACTGTTACCGCTAACATGATGCACGATACTAGTCGAGTGTATCCCATCGACGTAGCGCGGTTGTTTACCGGAGGACGCCGTAGCGTTAGTGCCCTCGAAGCTGCCCACGCGGGTGTCGATACTAACCGTACATTCTTTATGGAGTTTATCAACAGCCATCCAACCCAGGTCGATGGGGATAATTTCGAGCTAACGACCCACCTAAAAACCTCTCCTGATAGAGCGGGTGTTCGCTGCTCGCAGGTCGGCATTACAGTCTGGGGCGAGTCGTCGCAACACATGTTTGAGGTGATGAGGCCGGGTTGTGCTCACTGGATTCTGCTACAGAATTCCGATGTTCAGAAAAGTGGGCAGCGGGATGATCTAAGTTTTATGGGTGCCGATTTGCGCCAGGGGGGTACGTTGATGCTGCGGGTCATCGACAGGCAGGCCACTATCTTTATCAACAATCGACCGGTTTACAGAACTCATTATAAAAAGCCCTTGCACCAGATTTATGGAATTAAAATTCGGTTTGCTGGCGTCGGAACCGTCGACTCCTTTTCGTTGAAAGACTTGAAAACAGGTGCTTTGTTTAATGAAGGTTTTTAGTTTGATCAATGGTTGTAGGTTAAAATTTTCGTGCTTACGTCCGAACTACTAACGGGACCACCGTGCAATTTACCGCCGGGGCGCGTCCAAAATGAAAATGGTCGTTACTTAGTAAAACCTTTTTATAAGTAACGCCAACTACAACCTATCCGTAGCTATCAATTTCCTGACTAAGCTTTCTGACTAGCCCGTTCCGTAGGCTACAAATTAAGTCGAACAGATAGTAAATAGTATACGACTCTTTAGAAAGTGTATTGCTTGGCTATTAATCTATGCCTTTGAGTATTAAATTTCTGCTTATGTCTATTTTACTTTCTTGCGGCCGTCATCAGACTATAATAAGCAATCGGTTGACTGGGCTTTCCTAGTGAGTCGATGATAGCCATACTATTATTTGACTTATTAGCTTGCTCTAGAAGAGATCTAGTCACATTCGTCCAACGGCAGATTAAGCCACTATTGATGTCTATCTCCAAGCCGAGTTGGTTCGCACTTTTGCTGAACCAAAGAGCATGTTTTGTTTTTGTAAAGGGGGCTAAAGAATCAGGGTTTGGAAAGGTATATTCAAGCTTGTAGTGCTTGTCCGAAGGAAGAGAATCGTAGTTTTTTAAAATGTAAGCAACCGCATTATTCTGTGCATCAACCCTCGAACCGTATAAACCTAAATCGTAATAGCTATTAGTACATCCTCCTAAAAGAGTTATTAAAACCAGACAACTTTTGCTAATAAGTTTCATTGATAATACTGTTAGAATGCAAATACAAAAAGAATATATCACTGGATTAATTTTTCACTTTATAAAGGATCGTACGCTACTGGAAATGATACAATTGAGTAGTTGATTCTTTGCTTTCTCACCATTACATCCCTTGTTGGACGATAAACGCCTTTAGCTAACAAGGATGATCGATTTTCCTTGAGTGCTGTGTTCGCTTACCAATCAACTTCGATACGTCTATCCACCTAATTATGAATAAGAGCTTATACCTGCTAGTAACTACTGTGTTCCTTGTGATGAGCAGTTGCAGTAAATATAAGGAAGCATGAGCTATGCCCTCTCCTTCTGTAGAAGGAAGCTGGAAATATGACAAAAATATTCAGGTCCTATCGAATCATATAGCCCGTTCAGTAAGCCGTCTTCCAAAACAGGCTCCCCTTTTAACGTAAACAGATTATTCAGTCAGGCATCATACTTCGTGCCAGTGAGAAAGACAACCAAGTTCGCTGATTAGTGGCTAGTTCCTGTTACATGTGTTAAAAACCTATCCAGTTCCGCTTTTTGCAAATCAGGATGGGATGTGGTACTGTTACTGTCGAATTAGGAAAGCAAGAATGAATCAAGAATTGTGTTTATAGTTAAAGCCACGAGTAGGCTAGTCTGCTTAATACCAATCAGTCTAACAGTTATCATAAATGACTTTTTCTGATTATAGGTCTAACGCTTACTAATTCGATTGTGACTAATCATGCGCTGCTGAGGAGATGTGAAGCGATCACCAATCCCAGCCGCCTAAGTAGCGTGCTTGCTCGCGCGGCCCTGCATCCGAGATCGCCATCGACGCTAGGATCCCGGTTTTAGATGCGCTCGTAACACCTTGATAACTGCCGACTCGGACAAGCCAAA
This sequence comes from Spirosoma oryzicola, assembly GCF_021233055.1. Taxonomy (NCBI): domain Bacteria; kingdom Pseudomonadati; phylum Bacteroidota; class Cytophagia; order Cytophagales; family Cytophagaceae; genus Spirosoma; species Spirosoma oryzicola. The sequence goes on from NZ_CP089539.1 coordinate 167,744, forward strand.
CTGAGCTTGGATGGCCTCGAAGGGGGTACGATCCTCCCAGGCCATTTCAATTAACCGATCAGGATCGGCAAGGCTAGGTAGGAACTGAGCTGTTTAAGTTTTCATCCCCATACAACGCTAATAACCATCAAAGGGCTACTTTTACTGTCAACTCGGTTTGAAGAACATTACCTTAAAGGGTTTCGAGTATTCAGTAGACAACTTGAAAAGGGCTAAATGGCCTTAGACAGTTCTTGTGTATTTTAGTCATCAAGCAGTGTACCCTCACTCGTCGGAACAAATACCCCTTCGCTGTACGAAAGCCTGCTGCGTTTACTTCATCGACAATCTGTTGAAGGGTCTTATCGTGGTTCAAATAGCCTCTGATCGTCAGTATCGCCCGGTGACTGTTTTCATTCATAACTACTTTTCGCTCGATGGAGGCAACACCTTTCTGTTTAGCCAGCGTAGTCAGATTCAGGGGTGATCCGAGTTGAAAGCCTTATCGTTTTTTGGCGGCCAGTGCCTTGCGGGTTCGTTCACCGATGAGTTCTCACTAGTGCTGAGCCAGCGACGCAAATATACCGATGGTCAACGTATTGGTATCGAGGATACCAGCACACACAAAGTCAACTCCCGAATCCTTCAACGCGAAGATAAAGCTGGTGTTACAGCTGAGACGGTCCAGTTTAGCAATGACCAGACGGGCCTTGTGCTACCTAGCGTAGGTGAGTGCTTCTCTGAACTGTGGACGGCTATCACGCTTACCATAGATATTAAACTATAATGGCTGTCAATGAGTATTTATGATAGCATGCTGACTAAGTGCATCGATTCTTGACTCCACTAGCCCGCCTGGGAAGTACAACCTAATTAAAACTTATTTGCTATTGAAATCGCTTTCGCAACCCATGCATCAAGTCGAAGGCCGATACCGGTCTTGGTCTTTATTGATAGTTCTGTTTCTCCTGAGCGCTGTAGTGGACCAACCTGCTGATCAACTTATTGGCCGGTGGCAATTTCCATCTAAAGGCTCCAGCGTTGATGTATACCGGCAAGCGGGTCTTTACTTTGCTCGGGTGGCCGAGGTCGACCAAGCAGGCGAACAAAACTTTGGTTTGGTAAAAGACAGTCTTCTAATCCGTAATCTTCAGTATGATGGCGAGTTGTGGTCAAAAGGACGCTTAATTCATCCAAAGACGGGAATTGCCTTAAACGTTGAGATAGCCATGGTTAAGCCAAACACCATCACGGTAACCGTCTACAAAGGCCTCAAATTGTTTCACCGCAAATTTGAAATGACCCGCCAGGAAAAGAAATAGACGTTAATGGCTTGTCTAGTGGCAGGATTAAAAGGTATTACCACAAAGAAGTGATTTGTGAGACGATCAGTCTTGATGATTGCAAAGCCTACTTCGTTTGCTAGTCCTGTTTATCCTATGCAAAAGCAAAAGCCCAGATCGTCACCGATCTAGGCTAACCGGTTGACGGGTATAGATAGAAACAGGGACTAATCAGGGGCGTAGCAACTTGACCAGTTGACGCTGGGTAGTCGTACTTACATCCAGTAGTAGCAACCCCTGCGCGTTGCCCAAAGGCAGGTTCACCCGCTCGACGGAACGAGCGTCCTTGATAGAATGTGCGTATACCGTCTTGCCCTGCATGTCGATTAGCTTTACCTGCACGACCTGTCCCATTACGCCACTAATCTCGATCTCCGCCGATGATCCCACCACGGGATTGCCCAGCACCTTCACAGTTAGTTGGCTGCCCGCTTCCGGGGCCGCTGCCCGCGTGCTGCCGCTAGCCATCGGTTCGGTACCGTAGAATATCACCCCATTCTGATAGGCCGTAATGCGGGCGTTCAATGTGTAGCTGTTGTTGTTGATGTAGGAGTAGTCGTCGCTCTGCACAAAATTACTGTAGTCCTGTTTACTGGTTTGTACCTCCAGTGGACCCGAATCGCCGTTGGGGGCCAGACTGCCAGCACCAGCATTGAAGCTGTACTCGATGTAGCCCGTAGCGCCCTGACGAGCGGGGCTCAGCGGTACGTAGCGCAGGTAAAGGTTGCCCTGACCGATAGCTACGTAGTTTTTCTGGAACAGCAGGGGGATGGTGTTCTCGGTGGTCAGCCAGTAACGCAGCGTGATCGTGTTATACGGAATTGGCGTGGTACCCGCGTTTTGCAACAAGAGATACGGCTTGATCGTGTTGTTGCTGAGCTGGTTATTGTCAGGGGCTCGCGAGAGCACTTTGAGCGTTGGCGCGATCACCGTGATGGTAGCTGTGGTGATAGAACTGGTGCAACCATTCTGATTGCTGGTAAAGGTAGCGGTAAAGCTTTGCGTACCAAGTTAGCCGTTGATACCGCCAGGGTGCTGTTGCTACCCCCGTTCCAGTTGATAGTACCGTCCTGACAACCTGAAGCCATTAGGATAACATCGCCCGTATTCTGAGCGATAGTCAGGCTCGACACCCCGGCTGGGTAGAGACCGCCCGATTGAGTGACCAGGGTGTGGGGCGCCGGCGTGGGCTTCTCCGTCACACTTTGCGAACCGCTTATGGTCCGCTGACACGAAGTGCTGACGTTGGTAGCCAGTACCGTAAAAGTGCCCTCTCCGGTTTGGTTGCCGAAGCTGATGGCACTACCCGTACCCGCTACAGAATCACCCACCGGGGTCGTCCCTCGCAGGAGTTGGTAGGTGACATCCATTTGCGAACCCGACAGGCCGACCGCTGGTACCTTACTGCCCTGACAGTAGGTTCCCCCACCCGTTACGGCGTATTGAGTGGGTAGTGGATTGACGGTGATAGGAGCGAAGGTGGTCGTCAGGCTGGTGTACTGACTGGTAAGGACGATTTGATAGGTCCCACTCCTGTGCAGGGGAAAGACCCGGGTGAACCCAAACGCCGAACCAGGTGCCACCGACACATCCGCATCGCCCAAGTTGGTGTTGCCTCGGTACAACGAGCCCGCCTTGATGCCCTGCGAGCCACCAGCGGCATAGAGGGTAAAAGAGACAAAGGTTCCGGCACATACAGCGGTAGCCGATTGAGAAATAGTACTTAGGGCGGGGGCCACATAGGCGGCTCCCTGGAACTCAGCCGCTCCGATGTCGATGGTGCGGACTTTGCGGGCGTTGCCCAGTACATCGGTGGTGGTGGTGTTAGCGGCATTGTCACCCGCGTCGATGGTGGGAGCGCAGATGGACAGTTGAGGACCGGTGGCGTTCTGGAAGGGCGAAACACGAGTGCGCAGGTTTTTACCCCCGTCGGTGAAACCCGTCACCGTGTCATCGAACAGACTGTAACTGGCCTGCACACTACCCCCACTAATATTTACCAGCGTATTAGCTCCGCCGTTGTTGAACAACACACAGTCCGTTAAAAGAGGATTATCGCTAATGTTATAGATCGCCCCGCCTGAGTCCGCGGTGTTGCCCTGAAAGCTACAGTTAGTCAGACTGGGATTATAGCCATTAACGACCATTCCTCCACCCCTCGTAGAAGCGGATTTGTCCTGAAAGCTACAGTTAATCAGACTGGCATTACTGCTAAGATTGTACATACCCCCGCCATCGCCTGCGGTATTGGATTGGAAGCTACAGTTGATCAGATTAGGAAGGCCGCTAAGATTGTACATGCCTCCGCCATATTGCGCGGAGTTGTCCTGGAAACTACAGTTAACCAGACTGGGACTGCTACTAAAATTGTACATACCTCCGCCATTTGTAGCGTTGCCGCCAGCAACGATCACCCCATCCAGGACGGACGTATTCGTTAGCCCTGACGGGTTGTCGATAACACGGCCAGAACCGCTGACGGTGAGGGTGGTCGAGGAGATCTGTCCCGCCACGGGGTTGACCGGGGGGCAACTGGCCAGGCTGGTCTCGCTGCCCGCAAAGCCTCCGTAGATACCCACTTTTTCATGAAAAAGGAGCCGCCACCGGTGCGCGTATAGCTACCAGCTGCCACCCAGACCTGCTCGACGCCTGGCGCATTGATCATGGCCTGCAAGTCGCCACTGGCATCGGCTTAACTGACCCCACTACCGTCCACTACCGTCGCCACTGGCCGTGGGCTTAACATAACGACGGCTCTGCGCCTGAGTGCTCAGACTCAGGGTGAGCCATACCAGCACCAGCAGTACCCAGTGACCCATGCCGCTAGCCCGTTGGGAAGAACGTAAAATTGACTCCTCAGGTCCATACACTACCGCTGTCAATACCAAACGTGATTCGTAAAGCCTTGCCAAACCTAAAGCCAATCGGCTGACTCAATCGGCTGGGGTAACCGATCAGACAGACAAAAATCGGGCTTGGAGCGAGTAGGGTGCTACCACAAATCTGCCATTCTGTACCACAAATCTGCCAAGGCCGTCCAAAACACAAAAAAGTAGTGGTAAAGCCCGATTTTTTCTGGCTCAGTCTCTACCTACTTGCTAAGCGGATGTTCTTTGGGCGCCAAAGGCCGAGGGCGACTGGCCAAACTGTTCCTTGAAGCACTTGGCAAAATAGGACAGCGTCTCGAAGCCTACCCGGGTGGCCACCTCTCCTACTGGCTGGCCCTGGCTCAACCACTCGACGGCTTTTTTTAGCCGGTAGGCCCGCATTAGCTCACCCGCCGTCAGCCCCGTCAAAGCCGTCAGTTTGCGGTGCAGCGTATGGTAGCTGACGCCCATAGCCTGGGCCAGTTGCTCGACGCTGTAATCAGGCTGTACAAGAATGCCCGCCAGCACCTGCTCCAGCTGGGCCAGAAAAGGATCAATCGGGGCGGGTATGGATTCTGTGGGAGGAGTTGCCTGAGTGAAGTGCTGGTAGAGCCACTGACGCAGCCGTTGCTGATGAAGTAGTAAATTACCCACGCGCAGGCGCAACTCTTGCGGGTGAAAGGGTTTGATCAGGTAGTCGTCGCCCCCCCGTTCCAGGCCAGCCAGTTGGTGGTCCTGACCTGCTTTGGCCGTCATTACCAGGACGGGAATGTGACTGGTAGCAACGTTTGCTTTTAGTTGCTCGCACATACTTAGGCCATCCAGCACCGGCATCATCACGTCGGTGATCACCAGGTCCGGTAACTGCTCTTCGACCAAGCGCAATCCCTCCTGCCCGTTGGCCGCCCGGCGGATATGGTAGTGGGCCGGTAAACACTGGGCCATGAACTGGGCCAGCTAGGCATGGTCTTCCACAATCAGCACTTGAGAAGCGGGTTTGCTTGCTCCCGGATCGCATGTCGGCGGCTCAGCCGCCAGGCTATTTTCAAGGGTTTTCCCAATCTCAGCAGCGTCGACGGACGGGAACATCGGGTCCGGCTGATAAGGCAGCCAGACCGTAAACTGGGTAGTCCAGGGTGCTAGCTCGGGTTGGCGGCTACGCACCGCCACCCAGCCACCCTGTAGTTCAACTAATTCCTTAACCAGGGCCAGACCGATCCCTGTACCGGAATGGGCCGCCCCGCCCTTCAGCTGGGACACGTCGGATTCGGGCGCTACCTGATAGAACCGATTAAAATAAACGGAAGCGCAGCAGCAGGTATGCCCATACCGGTATCGCTGACGGTCAAATAGATGCCGGATGGCGGGGTCGGCTCACCTACCCCGCCATGGAACGCTACATCTGTCTCAGGCCGCTGATTTCCGACCGTCACCTTAACAACGCCCCCGGAGGGGTCCATTTCAGGGCGTTGGCTACTAAGTTGGTGCTAATCTGAACCAATTTAGCCACGTCGAACGAGTACAGGTGTGGCCCCAGCTTATCCTGCCACTTTAGCTGAATACCTTGCTGAGCTGCTGACTCGGCGAATGTTTCCAGCAACTGACTAACCGTTAGCGTCAGCGAAGCTCAAACCGGCTGGACGGCTAACTGGTCGGCGTCTAATTTAATCAGATCCAGAAGTTGGTTGATCAAGCCCAATAAAGTCCGCGCATTTTGTTCGATCAACGTCAGCCAGCTCCTCTCGGGTCCACTCACGGTTCCTTTGAGTCGCTCCAGGGGTCCTACGATCAGGGTAAGGGGTGTTCGCAGCTCATGGGTGAGGTTCGCAAAAAAACGGGTTCGCAATTCATTGAGCGCCTGCATTTGCTGCGCTTCCTGCTGGTTGAGGGCCACCGCCAGGCGCAGCCGCTCACGCTGAAGCCGAAAACGAACATAGGTGTGGATCAGCCCTATCGCCAGTAGAACATACAAGCCGTACGCCCAGAGGGTACGCCACCAGGGAGGATCAATGATAACCTGAATACGCTTCGTTAGCGGACTCCACTGTCCCGCTGCGTTGGCGGTGTTGACCAGGAATGTATAGTGACCCGGGGCCAGTTGAGTATAGTTGGCCACCGGCTGCCCCCCGGCATACACCCACCCCGCGTCCACCCCCTGAAGTTGGTAGCGGTACTGTAGCTGGGTGGGATGATTGTACTGTAAGCCAGCGAACTCAAAGCTCACAAAATTTTGGGTATGGCTCAAGTGCAGGGTAGCCATCTCGTTCAAATGGACATCTTCACCAGGATGCGTTTCTCTCTACCTTAGTCTATCCACTAATTCCCGGCGGTAAGTAAGCCCCACGGGTAGGGCGGTCTCACCGATGAATACTTCGTTGCCACTCAGACGCCTGACTTTGTCCAGGGAAACAAGGTAGGATTTATGAATGCGTATGAACCTATCGACGGGCAGGCGCTGTTCCAACTCGCTCATCGTCAGCGCTGTTACGTATACCTGTTCTGGCGTAAATAGCTTGATATAATTTCCCCAGCTTTGGCCATACAAAAGTTTCCCGTAGGCCAGTCGCACCCAGTCACCGTCAACTTTGATGACCAAAGAGCCCGGTGTCGGCAAGTTAGCTCGTGGGGTTTCTTCCTCCGGTTTTGTGGCAACGACTTTATCAACCGCTTTTAGAAATCGAGCGAATTCAATGGGTTTTAGTAGATAATCGACCACGCCATACTCATAACTTTCAAGGGCGAACTCCGAATAGGCGGTGGTGAGAATTACGCGGGGAGGATGGGCCAGGGTTTGCAGGAGTTGTAAGCCCGTAATCTGGGGCATGTTGATGTCCAGAAACAACAAATCAACTGGTTGTCGGTGCAAGAAATTGATCGCTTCCAGAGCATCGTAACAGTTGCCCACCAGTTCCAACTGATCAACCTGCCCGATGTAATGCTGCAACACATAATGAGCAGCTTGCTCATCGTCAATAATCAAACGCTGCAATCGACTTGGCATTGGGTTGGGCGGCTAATTGAATGGTTAACTGGGTAATAAATCGGTCTTCCTGTTGGGTTAAGACCAACTCGTGTTGGTGCGGATAGATGAGTTCCAGGCGTTTGCGGGTATTTTGTAGGCCAACACCCGTCGATTCGCCTATTGGTTTGTGAACCGAAAGAGAGTTTTCAATCTGAAGCAGCAGTTGGTTCTTACTTAATTGCACCATGATACGCACAAAACAGCCTTTAAGGTCGCCCGTACCATGTTTAAAGGCATTTTCGACCAAAGGCATCAGCAGAGCCAGCTGATAGGCTTGCAATTGACGATTGTCCGGGGGGGAGTGGTAGCTGATCTGGCAGCGTTTGCCCAACCGTTCCTGCTCCAAGGTAACGCAGCTGGTAATGAATTCAACCTCTTGTTGCAGTGACACCCACGACTGGCGACTGCTTTCGACCTGATACCGCATTAGTTTCGATAATTGCATCAGCAGATTGGGCATTCGGGCTGGCTCGTGCAGACTAATTCCGTACAAGTTGTTGAGGGTATTAAAAAAGAAGTGGGGATTTAGTTGCGCATGCAAAAACCGGATTTGTTCGTCCTGCTGGAGTAACTGGTCAGCATGGCGTCGTTGTTGCTGCTGGTAAAACCGCTGGATTAAAAAAATGGCCACCAGCACCAGCAGGCTTACAAAATTGGTTGCCAGCAAAAAAAGGCCTGTTTCGTGCCACTCCTGCACGGGACATAGTTCCGGATAAAGCCAGTAATTAGCCCACCAAACCAGACAGCTACCCAGGATCAAAGCGGGAACAGTCCATAAAATATACCGCCTTATCTGCTGCCTGAACAACAGTGGGAACAGCACAAACCGATGAAACTGCGCCTGGCCGTACAAGATCAGAAAGAACAGCAACGCCCGCCCAAATTCATCCCAGGATGTAAGCCGATTCCAGGCATTGAGCGACATCAAAATAAAAATAAAAAGAAACACAAAAATCAGAACTTCCTGTATCCAGATTTTTGGTTTGGTTCTGCCGTTGGGCCATCTCATAACGCGACTTATTTTCAAACAAAGCAACGGAAAGCAGTCACTATTTCCAATTGAAAACGACCAACCGAATTGATCATCAAAAAAACGGGGATTATCATTTTTAGGTCATATTTCTCGAAGATCGAAGCCTATTTTGTGGCTAGATCACCTACTGGATCGCTGACTAATCCGCATGAAATCACCAAAAGTTTTTGTCTCATTCCTTTGCTGTTTCTGACAATCCTGACCAACGGGCAACAACTGCTGACCAGCCAAACGACTTCAGGACAAATAACAGGGATACTTGTCGACTCTATCACGCGCCAACCGGTGCCCTTTGCTACGGTTGCTCTGCTGTCGGGAGACGGTTTAATCTTGACGGGGCAGACCACAATTGAATCGGGTCATTTTACGTTCACCAAACTCGCACTGGGAAACTACGGTCTGCAAATCACTTACGTTGGCTACCGGCTCCGAACGTTGACTGGCGTTAGGCTCACCGCTAGTCAGCCGATTCAGAACCTGGGATCGATTCCATTCCGTTCGGAAAGCCGTCAGCTCAACGAAGTGCAGGTAACGGCGCAAAAAGCGTTGATCGAAGAAAAACCCGACAGGCTGGTCTACAACGCGGGCAGCGATATAACCAACAAAGGAGGTACGGCGGTCGATGTACTCCGTAAAGCGCCCATGCTCACCGTCGATGTGTCGGGGAATGTCCAGATTCGGGGCAGTGCAAGCATCAAGGTGCTGCTCAATGGCCGCCCGTCGGGTCTGCTGGCCCGCAACTTGAGCGAAGCCCTGAAGATGATTCCGGCCAACACCATTCTGGCTGTTGAGGTGATGACCAGCCCGGCGGCCCGCTACGATGCCGAAGGGGCCGGTGGAGTAATCAACATCATCACCAAAAAACAACTGAAAGGCTCGAATGGCAACCTGGACGCAACGGCGGGTAACTACGTTCAGTCGCTGGGAGGTAGCTACGGATTCCGGCGGGAAAAATTCGGCCTGACCTTCTCGGGCAACGCGAACGCTGAACGGGAAAAAAGCCTTGCTGAGATGACCAGAACCTCGCTGGTTGATGGGCGGCCTGCCGGGGAGCTGTTTCAGCGGAACTACGCAAATAACGTCAGTCGCGGCTGGTTTGGGGACCTGAGCATGGAATACGCCTTTGATACGCTGAACCGGGTAAATCTATCGGTCAGTAGCTGGGGGGGCATCTGGCCCAATTCCAGCACGCTCTACAACCGCTTCCGCAACGCCGACAACCGGGCGACCCAGGAGTACAACCAGATCGTCGATCAGAAAAACCCTTTCGGCAATATTGAGTGGAACCTGGGCTATACCCGAACGTTTCACAAGCCCAAGCAAGAACTCAGCGTCCTCGGCCAGTATAGCTATACCTTCGATAACAACCGTTACGCCAGCAACCAGTTCGATCTGGCCAACCAGCTCATTTACCGGGAAACGAGCACCAACCTAAGTCATAATCCACAGTGGACTTGGCAGATTGACTACATCCATCCCTTTTCGAAGAGTGGTCGGCATTTATTCGAAGTGGGGGCGAAAATGGTGCAGCGGAATGTACGTAGTGTGTACGGCGTTTACGTCAGCCAGCCGGATGATGTGAACCGGCTCGTCCTGAGCGACGACCGATCCAACACGTTCACCTACAACCAGCAGGTCATGGCGGGATATGCCTCCCTTAAGCTGACCAGCAAAACGTTGTGGACGCTGCAACTGGGCACCCGGCTGGAAAATACGACGATGGCCGGGCAATTCAAAAGCACGATTTCGCCGTTTGACGTGCACTTCATTAACCTGGTACCCAGTATTGTTTTGTCTAAACAACTGAGCGAGCAGCACTCGATTAAGGCGTCGTACACCCAGCGGATTTCGCGACCCATGATCTGGGATCTGAACCCTTACGTCAACGCCAGCGATCCCAAGAACCTGATGGCGGGTAATCCGCAACTGCGGCCGGAAATAGCCCATCTAGCCGAACTGGCGTCCAGCCTGACGACCAAAAACGGGGCCTATCTCAACCTGAACCTCTACCGGCGACAAACCGCCAATTCCATCGAAGACGTGCGCACCGTCGATACGTCGGGTGTCTCGCTAACTATCCGGCAAAATGTAGCCCGCAACGAACGGACCGGATTGAACTTCAATGCCTCTGGACAACTAGGGCGCAACTGGAAGCTGAATGGCGGGGGCGAGTTCTACTACGCCCACTTTAACAGCCCGTCGCTAAGAGTGCAAAACGCGGGCTGGCTCTGGCAGGCAACGCTCAACATGGCCTACCAGCTACCACGTAACTATTCGGTGCAGGCGAACGGTCTCTACAGCACGGGATGGATACTTTTGCAAGGTAAAAATTCCGCTTGGCACGATTACAGTCTGGCCGTACGGAAGGAGTTCTGGGATAAAAAAGCAAGCCTTATTCTAGGGGTCAACAATCCGTTTACATACCCCTTCCGTCAGCAAAACGGCTCGCAGTCGGACACCTTCCGGGCGCATTTTGAAACCGGGATACACCTTATGGACGATGAACAGTGTCTGTCTGTGGTTACGTTTGGGACTGGGCGTCGCGATGATTCCCCACGGCTACGAAAAACTGATGCACTTCAACGAGCAGCAGGCCGATTTTCTCAACCTGTTCGGTCTGGGAAGCACCATTTCGCTGGCACTAGCCATCGGGGCCGAGTTTTTTTGTTCGATGTTGCTGATGCTGGGTCTGCTGACCCGCCTGGTACTAATCCCACTAATTATCACAGCCTTAGTCATTGTGTTTATAGCCCATGGAGGAGATATTGTGGGCGACGGCTCGGCGGGCTTTCTGTTGCTAGTCGGTTACATCACCAGCCTGTTGTTGGGAGCCGGTGACTATAGCCTGGACGCATACATCTTCAAACCATAAATAGGCTCTTCGGGAAATTGCCTGGGGATAGAGCTGGTATAGGTGCTTTTATTACAGCTGCAAACAGCAATTGCTCACGCGTCGAAGACTTTTATGCTACGATGATTATTCCAGTGTAATATTCCCCAAAACGCAGTTACCTATGCCAAATCAGCTCTTCTTTGAAATGTCTGATCTATCTAAGAGTATGTTTTGGATGATTATTTGGACAGTCGGTTGATCAAAATAGAAATGAAGCCAATTCGGAGCATAGCCTCCGAACTTTCTATGGTTTTGTCTACATCGCCAAACAAACGACGTCTAAAATTGAGCCAACCAAAGCTGCGCTCGACGGGCCAACGGTTCTTCTCAGGCACAAAACCGCGAGCACTTTCTGGTTTTTGTGCAACGTCCACCTGCCAGCCGCAACCCGTTTTTACGTACTCCATAAAACTGACCTTGTAGCCATGATCAGCCGCAATCACTTCTAAGCGAGCCACTTTGCCTTTGAGCCGATCTACTACTAGGCGCCCCGCTTCGTTATCCGATACGTTGGCGCCTGTCACGGCCAATGACCAGGGCAGACCCAGGCGAGCAACGGCAATACTACGCTTGCGGCCGTTGATTTTTTTGTTGGCATCTAACCCAGTCTCTTCATTGATGAACTGCATAACTTGAACCGACTGACTATCAATGGCTAATAAACTTGGCGTTTCCGCTCGCCTTTGTCGTTTTCGTTCCTTGATGACTAAACTATCTAACAATTGCTCCCAGACGCCCCGTAGTTTGAATCGCCGAAAATGGTAATAGACTGTCTGCCAAGGCAGTTCATCACCCGTCTTTTTAGCTAGTTCCCGCCACTGCACTCCGGTATAGTTAAGCCATAAAATAGCGTCGATGATCTCACGCAGTGAATGCCAGCGTTGGCGTTTGTCATCCAGAATTTGTTGAATAACTTGCCACGGAGAGTCCGTTAGTGCTTGAAACGATTGATTCATGATCTTGAAGCTTGGTAACTACAAGATAAGACGGACTCTCATTTTTAGACTATCCAAAACATACTCTTAGAAGAAGATTACAAAATTAAGCGGCTTGGTCAATCCTCAATTCTTATATGCGGCTGATTCAAATGACTTGAAGATTATGAAAATTTTCTGTGGCAGACTTACGACTGCGGCTGACCATCTGAAACGGTCTGGCTACCGTCTCTTTTTACCAAATCCTTTCCGGTTCCACCAAACCATAAATCCGGTTACGGGTAGCGAAGCACCAATAAGTGAACCTAAAAACGCCAGAATCTTGCCGGGCATGCCCAGTATCGTGCCAATGTGAATATCATAATTCATCCGGCGTACTTTCGCGCCGGTTGATGACTCGTCAAAGCTTTTGTCGAAGACGGCATAAAAGTCTAATCGCTGTAAGGTGTGCCGATCGAAGGTGTGTCGGGCTACATCGTAGAATCGGCCGGGGGCGGGGTAGGTTCGTATGCTGATGGTCGACTTCGCCTGGGAGGAATTGGGGAACGCGTAAAAAAAACCACCTGCCGAAGGATAGTCGGTTATCATGCGTACCCACGCCCCATCGATGGCCTGGTTGTATGTATACTGTTTGTGCTGCTGAGAAGGGTCCGAACTAACACGCTTCCATTCGGGTTCCGACTCCCCGCCGGAAGTTATCCAGTACAATCCTTTACTGTACAACGGAAGCCCGAAGACCATGCCCGACAAGGCCAGTGCCAACAGCACCAGCAACGCATAGAAGCCCAGCACATTGTGCAGATCGAGGTTGATTCGCTTCCAGCCAGCCTTTCTCTTTATCGTAAAGCTCTTTTGGCGGGAAGCGCGTGTCCATTTGGCGGGATACCACCAAAACAGACCAGTAATCAGCAGGATGGTAAATACCAGCGTTCCATAGTTGACCAATGGCTGACCAATTTCTTTCGGAAGCCACAGATGTTGATGCCCCAGCAGGACCCATTCGAAGAACTCTTTTTCGTTTTGCTCGTAGGTTTTACTGCCTTGAATTTGCCCGGTATAAGGATTTAGAAACAGTAGGTGCCGTTCGGGGTCGCGTTCCGTGCCTACGCCTACTCGGATAGCCGTTCCCTGTTGATAATAAGCATAAGAAGCGGACTTTCCGGGATAATGCTGCTGCGTGATGGCAAGCACTTTGGACGGAACAACCACCGGCTCCTGGCGGATCTGGGCGCGAATCGACGGCTCGGTCAGGTAAATAATTTCTTCACTGAACACCCAGACAGCCGCTGTGATGCATACAATAAATACGATGATACCCGAAGCAAGTCCCAGCCACAAATGAAGCCAGTTATTCACCTTTTGAAAGGACGACTTTTTTCGACGCCGAGTCGATACTTCTTCGAGAGATTCAATGCTAGTATTCATGGGGTAAGTACTCAATCACAAATAGTCTAGAATATTTCAAACTGGCGTTTTTGTCATGCTGACGAAGGAAGTATCTTCGAAAGACTACGGCCAAAGATGCTTCCTTCGTCAGCATGACAAAAAATGGCGTCAAATCCATTAATAATTAACTGATTATTAATCCATTAATCGCGTTAATTATTTAGTCGGGTGCGGGGCAATGAGCTGCACCTGCACCGAACCACCCCCATCGAGGCTGAGGCCTTTTTTGAACCCGTTCGCATCACCCGCCGGATCGAACTCGTAGATGAACGCAGGCTGATCGACCGGAGCGATACCCGTATAGTATTTACCGTTGAATACCAGTGGAGAGCGCACCATCGACACCGGGCTTAGGGGGACATTCATCAGTGTCGCTTTCTGATTGCGTAGGTCTAGTTTCACCACTTGACCCACGTTTTTCAGTCGGTCGCGTACAGAGGTCATTAGCTCTTCGTACTGTACCGTGCCAAACGCGATGCCGTTACTCACATAGTTCATACCCATCAGGCAACCCTGCCGACCCACCTGGCTTGTTACGTCGAAGAAATAGTCTTTGTCGAACTCGGTCGCACCTTTTTTGATGCGCAATACCCCCGACTTACCACCTAAACCGGTCCAGTATTTACCCGCACTGGCAACGAAATAATGATTGCCCTCTTCGTCGGTGGTCAGGCTCGACAGGTAATCGTAGCCAATACCGCCCGCCGTCGCGTTGCTCTGCGCTACGTTCAGGTTCGTCATGGCCGGGTAATCGTATACCAGCGCTTTCACGCCATCGACTTCGTAAGCGCGGGTGGCGGTGTTGTAGAAATAGCCGCCCAGGATAAACTTACCGTTGTCGACATATCCTTTGCCGGGGTAAAACTCCAGGCCAGGTTTTGCGGCATTATAAGGCACCGTCAACGTTCCTTTCGCAACTACTTTCAGATCAGGCACGCTCAGCCGCGCCCAGCCAATAGAACCGTTATTGCCCGAATCGTTAGCCCCCAGCACCAGCAATGTATTGTCATCGACGACGTTGATCGACTGGAAATAGTTAGGCACGACACCGTCAGTCAGGATGTAGGCGTTCTGTACCAACGACCCGTCGACCCCCATTTTGTACTGCACAAACCGCTTTTCGGGTAGGTTCATCAGGTACACGTATTCTTTATGCCAGATGTAACGTGACCCATTGGCTTCCAGCCCTTTGCCTTTAAAAGTCAGTGAACCTTCTGTCAGCGAGGACGTGGCCGCTACGTATTGCAGGTCCTGAGTCCAGCTGGCAACGGTAAAATGCTGTGGACCGGCCGGTACAGTATTCTCGGAATCATTTTTACAGGATGTGATACCGCTTAGCAGCCCTGCCGATAGCAAAGCAAGGGCGGTGAGCGACTTCATTCGGGATACGGGAAATAGGCTACTTGACATTTGACGAACTGGATTGAGATAAAAAATAACGCACTTTAAGACTGATGAACCGCCCCGGTTTCTGGAGCAGGTAGTTATCGTATACTTGCTGATCGAGCAGGTTGCGGCAGTCGACGCCAACCACGTAGCGCCGGTTGGGTGCTGTAAACTCCGCCCCGATGTCCTGCAAGAACTGGGTCGGAATGACCCGCTTGGTAGCCTTTGCCCCCAAACTCGGCCAGCCCAAAAAATACTCGGGAACATAGTGAGTACCGACGTAGCATGATGCAAGAGCCCCTTTCCAGAACAGGTCGGCTTTGGTCAGGCTGATCTCGGCATTGGCCAGCAGGTAAGGTGTGTTCCGCAGTCGGTCGTTGAAGACGTGGTTGGGAGCTCCGGCAGTGGTGTAGCGCAGTTTATTGCGGATGTCCTGGTAGGTCGCGTTGGCGGTTAGGCGCAGCCAGTTTCGGTAGCGGTACTGCACTTCAGTTTCTACGCCCAGCGTCTGAATGCGGTTCAGGTTTTCATAGCGGGCGGTGCCAAAAAGGTCCGCTTCGCCCAGCCAGATCAGGTTGTTGGTATGGCGAAAAAACAAACCGGAGGCTATGTTCCAGCTACTATTAGTCCGGCTCAGGCGGTACTGCACGCTGGCATTGGCGTTCATACTCTGTTCAGGTTGTAGACCGGGTGCGTTCAGAATTGTGTTGCCGTCACCCAGCAGTTCCAAAGCATCGGGTAGGCGCGTAGCCGATTCAGCCGACAGTTTGAGCCGCGTGCGGGGATGCAGTTGATACGTCGATGCCAGACCAAATCCCCAAACGCCCTGCTGCTGCCGGTTTATCAGCAATTCACGCTGTGCGCCCCCGTTGTAGTCATACGCGTTGGCCTGCGCGGCATAGCGGTAGTATTTGACGAAAACGGTATTGGTCAGGCGGGCGTCGAGCAAATTCTGTTCGTACGACAATCCCATGATCTGCTTGCTAAGCTGCTGCGGTAACCGAAACGGTATCGTCCAGTCAGCGATGGCCAGCGCGTCACTACCGGTCCGGCGGGTCTGGTTGTGGAGTGCGTTAAGGATAAAACGGTGACCATCGGCTGGCTGATAAGCGAGGTTAACCCCGGCCAACGCTGTTCGGTCGTCGAAGGTGTACAGCGAGCGCTGCGCCCGGATACCGCCCAGTTCCCCCCGCACGTTACTGGCAATCACCTCGCCCCGCCAGTTGTACTTGCGCGAACTGGTATCGACGGTCGTACCTTGCAGGCTGTTCAATGATGCAAACGCATCAACGTTCAGCCCACGGATAAACAGATCTTTCTTGGCAAACGTCAGGCTCGGCATCAGCAGCCGCTCGCGGTACCGTACTTCACCGTAGACAAAGGCCATTGTTCGGCCCGTCTGAATACCCCGTTCCAGGTCGGTCACTGTTAGGGCCAGCAACAGGCGGTCGGCCCAGCGCACATTGGTGAATCCCACCTCCAGGCGGGCGTTGGCTGATTGATAATCGTCGTTGAAGCGCCGGAGCCGCCCCACGTCGGGTAGAGGTCGTCCGTCGGGCCCGGCAATTTCGATGGTTCGACCCCAGACCGGATAGTTGTTTTTTGACGCGTTGTAGAATAGGTGTGCGTTGGTGGTAAAGCCCGTTTTGGCCTGCCGCCAGCGTCCGCTGAAAGCCGCCCGGTGTGTGCCAAACGAGCCGATGCTGTAGGAAGCGTCGAGGTAGCTAGCCACGTCGCGCCGGGTGATCAGATTAACGGCTCCGCCCAGCGCGTCACCCGCCAGTTCGACCGGCACAACTCCTTTGTAGACCTCGATCCGATCGACCAGATTGATGGGAACGTTATTGATACGGTACGAACTACCAAAACTTTCCATCGGCACGCCGTCGATGAAAAATTTGACGGCTTTCCCCGACAGTCCCTGAATGGAATAGGTAAAATCGGACCCCATCCCGCCCGTTTCGCGCACCTGCACGCCCATCGTCCGGTCGAGTAGCCGGTTCATGTCGACGTTGCGGTTTTGAAGCGGCAGCGCATCGATGGCTTCGACAGCGAACGCCCGCTTGCGAATGTCCTGTGTCGTGGCCTGCCCTGTCACGGCGACTTCGTCCACCGTCTGCACGGCTTCGTTCAGCACCAACACGCAGGTACTGGTTTCGCCCGCCCGCACCGACACCGTCTGCCGATTCGTTATGAAGCTTACGCCCGATCCAGTCAGCACGTACGTACCCGGCGTCAGATTCGAAAACCGGAACCGGCCATCGGCGTCCGTGACGGTTGCTTTGGTCAGTGAGTCCAGCCGGATGTGAATGCCGGGAAGAGCCCCACCAGCGGCCGCCCGGACGGTGCCGGTGATGGTGCCGGTCGGCGCTGATTGTGCCCATCCGAAATAAGATAGGGCACAGAGCATCCCCACCAGCAAGAATTGTCTAACTTGCATTGCGTTTACTTGTTGCCAAACGGTAAAAGCGCCCTGTTTCCAGCAGGGGTAATCCGGGGTCGTGTAGCGTCAACTACGCGGCCCTTCTTTATTATAAGCGAAACCGGTCAACCAGCCGGGCACTGAACGGGCGCGGTATATCATCGTTTAATTCGTCGGTGGTCGCCGTAATCAGTTGGTATACATCATCAGTCATTGCCAGGAACGTCTGCCCCGGCAATAGCCGCAATCCGTCTTTTTTATGTGAATCGGTGCATTCGACCGTCAGCGTCTCCGGGTCATAGTCGTCCCGTTCCGGCGTTATGGCGACTGCGCCCTGAAACTGCACGTTCGTTTTGAAATCGAATGGCGAGGTCGTTACCGTACAGCGGCTGCCAGGCTGCACGATCAGCCGCAGGTGATTTACTCGTAGGGTCTGCGCCGTGGCCCGATGACTCGTATCGATTACGCTAGTCTGGACTAGTCCGCCCAGCCAGCCGCAGCCCAACCAGAGCGTCAGACAGGCAGCCGTCAATGTGGTCGCCAAACGGCCTGACGTAGCAGGCCAGTTTACCCGACCCGCTAGAAATCTTTCCAGCGTATTCGATTGTGACCGGTCAATGGCCCGCCAAATCTCGTCACGCACCGCCTGCTCGGATTGAGGTGGGCAGTGGACCTGGTTAGCCCAGGCATAGGGGATACCTTCTTCCGAACCGGACTGCGCCAGCCAATCGACTACGGCCTGCCGTTCAGCGGGCGTGACCGTGTCCTGGAAGTAGCGCATCAGTAAGTCAGGCGTGATTGTCATTTGTCGCTGGATCTACCCGTTAATTGCGTAAGTCGTCCCTTACCCCCAATCAATTGGCTACTTTTTTTGCTTGTCAGCAAAAGTGTTGTACAAGGCGGGATTAGAGATAGTCGGTAAGCCGCTTACGAAGGTATTGCAAGGCGTGGGTCAGGTGATTTTCCACCGTTTTTTCGGCAAGTGTCAGTTCAGCAGCAATTTCGCGGTTAGTCAGCCCCTGCCACCGGCTTAGTTCAAACACACGTCGACGCTGTCCCGGCAATTGTTCGACCAACTGAGTCACGCGCTGCGTTAATTCACTAAAAACAATTTGATTGTCGGTCGTGTGGTCAGACGGTGTACCAGTTAGTCTTATTTGTTCAAGGTGCTGTTGACGGGCGGCCTGTTTTCGATAATGAGCCGCCACTTGAAGCCGGATCGCTTTGAGCAAATAGGCTTCGAGCCATTCTTCAACAGTGAACGTTTCCCAACGTTTCCAGAGCGATTCGAACACCGTCTGTACTATTTCCTTCGCCAGCTCATTATCCTGCGTATAGTGAAACGCCAGATTGTACATCCGCTTCCAATAGCGGTCGTAGATCTGGGCGAAAACGGCCGAGTTGGGTGTATATGACGAAGAAACAGACAAAGAAGGTACGGCTGGTCGACGCAAAGGTACGTCATTATTTAGAAGTAGTCCAAATAATAGTTTACACGAGATATACTCAACTGACCTACCATAAGCTCCAGCCTATTGCATTTTCACAAACGGCTTGGGGGTTTTACGAGTAGATTTCATAAGATCGACAAGGCTTATGTAGTTGATAAAAAGTCTTTCAACACTATTTGCTTACGGTCGAACAATCGTTCCAGCGTACCGACGGATAGATCAAAAATAAATTACTGGTTCACACTGTGCTGGCAAAACGGACGGTGAAATAGTTTATAGAGTGGGTACGATCCTTCTTGTTAAAAGTAATTACAGCGCTGTTTGTCAACGTTTTTACTGCTAGTTCACAACCGCTCATTTTTACCCTCTTAGCTAACACATATGGGGATGTGTAGAGAGGATTCAATAAAGCAAAACGACTATTTCCCAATTATTACTTTTCGATGCTCAGTACCCCACTCGGCCAGCTTGTCAATGACGGTTTGTAGTGTTTTTCCGTAGGCCGTAAGTTGATACAGAACCGTTACTGGCTGCGTATCTAATACGGTGCGTTTCACCAGTTTGTTAGTTTCCAACTCCTTCAGTTCTTTGCTCAACATTTTGTTTGAAATACCCTGTATATCATGCAAGATGTCGGAAAATCGTCGCTGATTGTTGTAACAGATGGACGAGATAATTGAAATTTTCCATTTCCCGTTCAGTACATCCATCGCATCGTGAACGGCCATGATTTGCTTTTTCTTCGTCGTGCTAACTGCACAGTGACTGTCTGTCATAAGTTACCTGGTTACGCAAAAGTTACTGTTACTTTTAGTTACAAAGTTACAAAAAGCAACTTTGCTAAACTACATTTGTCCCGAAGAAAAATGAACGCAAAAATGGATTTCACAAACAAAAATGTAGTGATCACCGGTGGAAGTACGGGAATTGGCTTTGCCACCGCCAAAGCATTTATCGACGCAGGGGCTAAAGTTTGGATCACTAGCCGAAGTGCCGAAAATCTAGAAACAGCAGCAGCAACCATTGATAATCCCAATCTACATACAATCGTTTCGGATACGGCTATTGTAGCAGGGATTGCGGTTTTGGAAAAGGCCGTTGCCGAAAGTGGGGATAAGGTAGATGTTCTTTTTTTGAACGCTGGTATCGCTGTGTTTGCTCCCATAGCATCCGCTACAGAGACTGACTTTGATGCCCAATTCAATACGAATGTAAAAGGGTATTACTTTACCTTGCAGAAGATGATTCCACACCTGAAAGAAGGAGCGTCGGTTATTTTCACTTCTTCGACGGTTGCTACCGCTGCCAATTCGGGAGCTAGCATATACTCGGCGACCAAAGGTGCGGTGAACAAAATAGCCCAGATAGCTGCCAACGAACTGGCTGACCGAAAGATACGGGTGAATCTGCTTAGCCCCGGTCCGGTAGAAACCCCCGGTTTTGACAAAGCTACCCTTGGCATGCCCAAAGAAGCTTTTTCATCGGTTACGGCCCTGCAACGTATGGGCAGACCAGAGGAAATTGCCAAAACGGTACTGTTTCTAGCCAGTGATGATGCCAGCTTCATTACCGGCACCGAACTGCTTGCCGATGGTGGTTATCTGACCTATGCTACCAAATAGAGCGCACCATTTAATCGGTTCAAATCAGGGATTCTGCCTTTTTGACGAACGTGTTTGATTGAACAAAAAACCTGCTCACAAATGAGCAGGTTTTTTGTTCAATCAAACTCTCTTTAAGCGTTACTATAGACGCATTAACAAAGAAAAATGATTCTCACAGCATCAACAGGTGTAAAGAGTACGCCTAAGGAGTCCTGAAATTCCATTTGGAGTTATCGCTGCTGAAATCAAATTCTGCCAGTGTTGGTGTGCTATCTCCCGAAGATACCAGTGCTAATTTCTTTGCTGAGTTCGGTACTTCCTTGGGCATTATTCTGTAACTACCATCCGTCAACTGATCGATGCGCCATAACTGTTCGGGTGCGCCGGTAAACGCGGGTACGGTTACAACCTCTGCTTCGGTAGTGGCAGCCAGGGCTCGATCTGTTCCGGCCAAGACAATTTTGTAATAGGGGCCACCCAAATAGCCGGTGGTATCAGGAGCATCCGTAATTGTCCAATTTTGATGGGGGCGGGACATGTAGTCGCCTATTCGTAGCGGAACAGTACCGGTTGGCCAGGTTTTTACGACATCGGCTAATTGCTGAGCCGGAACGGGCTTGATGGGGTCATTGCTGGGCTGGCCAAACCCTCGTGGTCCAACAGCCATTCTTGTAAAATCAACGGCCAGCTCTAACGCATAGCCTCTTCGTACAGATTCAATTTCATACGTCCCT
Source organism: Spirosoma oryzicola (assembly GCF_021233055.1). NCBI lineage: Bacteria > Pseudomonadati > Bacteroidota > Cytophagia > Cytophagales > Cytophagaceae > Spirosoma > Spirosoma oryzicola. The sequence continues at coordinate 188,859 of NZ_CP089539.1, forward strand.
TCTTTAAACTTTTCTCCGGCAACTGGCCATCCATCTTTCCAAACTACCGGCAGTATGCCCAAAACGCTTCGACCACTTTGCTCTAAATCGGCTTCGTAATGGATAGACATTTTTTCAACGCCGTCCTCAAGTCTGATGTGCCCAAAATGCCCAGGACCAATTAATCCTCCGCGGGTAGCAACCACCATTTTGCCGCCCCCTTCTAGCATGCTTCTGCCTACATTATCGAGGTAAGGGCCTGTTATTTTTTTGGATCGACCTACCACCACATTATAGGTTGAGTTGGCACCATCGCAACAACTTCCATGCGTAGCCAGCAGGTAATACCAGCCGTCGCGATAGACCAACGTGCTGGCTTCACAGACGATGGCTACATTAACAGGTTTATTACCAGCTTTGAGCTTTCCTGTTTTAGGGTCTAATTCGATCAGGCGGGTGAAGCCAAAGTAGGTTCCGTAGGTTAACCAAAGCCGTCCGGTGGTAGGGTCCAGCATGACACCGGGGTCAATAGCGTCGTTTTCCTCGTAGCCATCCGAGGTAGCTACGACAACTGGTTCAGAATACTTGAAATCGGGCGATTTTGGATCTAATGTCTTATTCCACATGGTCAGAATTGCACCCTTATGGCTGGGAGAACCACCAGTTGCGCCATAGATGACAAGATACCGATCTCCGATTTTAATAACGTCGGGAGCCGCTCCGCCACCGGGCCTCACTCCACCTCCGTGCCATGTCCAGCCATCTTCAGAAATCAATCCGCCACCGCCTGTGCCAAATGTGTAGTACTTGCCGTCGCATTCAGCGATGGTCGAAGGGTCATGAATGAAGGGTCTACCGATCTGGGCTATTACAGTCTGTGTTATCAATAAAATAAGTAAAGTTGTCAGGCTGGATACGTTCATTCGTTTCATAGATTATTTGTCTTAATTAGCGTAAACAGACGGCCAACGCTTATTCGTAACCAATACGGAGGTTTTTGACAGGCGATCCTTTTTCATCTAAAAAACGAACGCAGAAATTAGCCATACCCGGTCCATTTATGACGGCCCCACGGACGATGTTCTTCCCCTTTTTAAGCGTTAAACGAGCAGAGGTACCATTATCGGCAATCATATCCCGGTCGCCGGAAAGCATTAAGGCTTCCTGTCCATTCAACCACCACATACTGCCAGAATTGCATCCGGCAGCCATCCTGACGTTTTGAATTTCTTCGGGGCAATCGATGATCGTCACAAGCCAGACAAGTATGCCGTATTTTGGCTTGTTGATGGCGTAGGTAAAATGGTATAAATTGACGTTGAAAGTCTTGCTGTCCAGTGCATACCACTTCAACTTCTGGTTTCCTACTTTTACCGTTTCGCCATCCTGGGGAATCGTGTTGTAATCGCCAGAAAAATTGTCGGTCGCAAAAGTGGTTCGCAGGTAGTTGTCGGTGAAAATATTATTCCTGACGATATCTTTTTTTACCGGTTCCAGCACGAGCCAACGTTGAATAAATCCTTTTGCATCAGGTGACTTTTTTGCGGCAGAGGCCCTTGTGAAGTGTTTGGATAAGGTATGTGTCGTATCCTCTTTTATGGGTATGGGAGGGAGTGGTAGTCGTTGTCCCGGACCTGGGCCTTGGGCAAAGGCGGTAAGGCCACCTGTTTGTAATCCTGATAAAATGACAAACGTTACAACTGGCAACAAGGGTTTGCGTCTTCCGTTCATAGCAGATTGCCTCGGTAAGAATCAGTGTTTCTACAGTAAGCGTAGTTTAGGCAAACCTACTCAACGAATCCGCTAAATGTGTCGGGTACTACCACAGACGGGTAAGCCGTTTCGGGCGGGAATTTTAAAATGCCCAACTTAAGACAGAAGGTTTAGTCTAACCCTCATCACTACGAGGAAGGAGCCGCATCAAGGAGTAAATGACAACATTCTGAGCTAGTGCATTAAACCCCCAATCCATAATGATGTCTATAGCATAGATACTCAGTAGAATACGCCTACTAAAAATTCAGTCTGGTAGCGTTTTCCGGTATAAATCAAAAAGTTTTACGAGATAAGCTTAATCCTGTGCGGTATAAACAGGTAGTGCAGCATTTCATTGAATGAATAAACGAGAGCCTGATTACGGAAGTCAGAACTTTACCTACCAAGTGAAATTGCCCGCGCAATTCACAAGTTGGAATGGCTTTTATGATGAGTTGTTCCGCCTGGGACTTATTCAACCAACAACAACTATCGTTCGCATCAACCTCTTTCGGGCAACCGATACCATAAAAGAAAACGAAAGTCCTTCGGTCAGTTTGACGTTTGAGCGTCAGCATATCGAACGAATGTGTCTGGAGGAGTACCGTCAACAACGAACGATTCAGGCCAGCTACTTGCCGACAGTTCAGGAATTAGAGCAGCTAATTCAAATCGTGAGCAACCAAGCCACCCGATTGAACGATTGGGATTTACTGCTCAAGCTCAAGGCGCTATTGCACTACAAGCAGCAACAGGAAAGCGAAGAAAGCAACCATCACGTGCAGTCTGGGCACTAGATGATTTCGCAAATTAGCTTAATGCGATGATCAGGTAAATATCGCCGTACTAACCCGAAACGGATGGCGTCTGGTATGGTTACGCTGATTCGCTGAATTAATTGGGCATTATTCGCTTAACACTAAATTTAGTGAACAATCAGGACGGCTGGTCAGTTGACTCATACCACTCACTAGGTCAAACAAGCTTTTTACCAGTAATGGACGGAACCAACGAGTCAGGGAAGGCAACAAGATCTCAATCATTATATGGGCTACTTGCTCTACTAGGGGTTCTTTCAGTGGGTGGGATGCAGGGGGGATGGCATCTTATGAATGATCCTTCGGGGCAGTGGCTGGCTGTTTCGCCTAATCGGTTCGCCTGGTTAATCACCGATTTTTTCCTGCCTGGCCTCTTTGTGTTTGTCTTTTTTGGCTTTACTCCTCTCTTTTTAGCCTATGCCATTCAAGTACGGTTGAAGTGGCCTTTGGCCGAATCCTTCTTGAGTGATAGTGGCGATCATTGGGCCTGGGCTGCTGCAATGGGTTTAGCAACGCTACTGTTCCTATGGACAATGGCATTGGTGATGGTGGTTGGATTTTGTACTCTTTATCAAGTGGTTGATGCGTTGATGAGCCTAGTCATTTTAAGCTTTCTATTGCTGCCTTCAGTTCGCAGGGCACTTAATTAGGCTTTTTCATTGACTACTTTTCCGGCATTATAGGAAATGTTCTCCGTTCATTCCTTCCCAAAATTTCGGGAACTCGTGAAGCAGCCTATTGCCCATATCTACAGTTGTAGGTCTCCCCCTTTGTTCCATTCTAGTTTGAGCTGTGACCAATTTATTCAAAATAGGTTAGCTATCCATCGGTTGTTTCATAGTTCTAAAAGCAGTAGGAGAAACCCCATTTTCTTCCATAAAAACTCGCCTAAAGTGCCGGGTGCTGCCAAAGCCCACCACACAGGCTACTTCGGTAATGCTCAACGTGGAATACTTCAATAATTCTTCGGCTTTTTGCACACGAAGGGTCCTCAGGTAAGGCGTTGTTGACATACCCGTCAGCGCCATCAGCTTGCGATACAACGAGTTCCGGCTCATGCCCATTAACTGACAGATCATGTCGTTATCAAGCGCTACGTTATCCAAATGATCTTCCAGAGTTCTTCGCAGTTTCGCCAAGAACTGGTCTTCCTTCGCATCGGTTTCTCCAAGCGAAACTGGACCGGGCTGCAAATCACCCAGCGCCCGCTGACTGTAATAGCGCTGTAACCGCCGTTGGGTCTGTAGCAAATTACTCAGCACCAAGAGTAACTCTTCCCGTTGGAATGGCTTAACCAGATACGCATCGCCCCCCCGCCGTAAGCCTGTAAGTCGATCGTCTGTAGCAGCCCGGGCCGTGAGCAGTACAATAGGAATGTGGCTGGTGCGTTCGTCACTCTTCAGCGTACCGCAGAGTTCGAAGCCGTCCTTGAGCGGCATCATCACATCGCTGATAATCAGGTCAGGTATTTTCTCAAGAGCCAGATCAATACCTGCCTGCCCGTTTGGGGCACAAAGGACTTGGTAATCAGTCTGGATACAGGAAACAATGTAGCGGGCCACATCGTCATTATCTTCCACCAGCAGTAACACCGGCTTGTCCGCGCCAGCATTGGCCATAAGTTCGACTTTGTCCGGCGTGGTCGGATACGGGACAATCGGCTCAGCACTAAGCGTCAGGGGCACTGTATTCTGTCGGATCTGGCGTAACCGGATAGCAAACTCAGCTCCCTCGCCAGGCTGGCTTCGCACGGCTAGTCCGCCGTTCATGAGTACCAATAATTCCCGCACCAGCGAGAGTCCAATACCCGTTCCGGAAACTGGCTGCGTCGGATTCATCGGTGCGGATCGCTGGTAGAACCGGTCGAAAATGTGCGGGAGGTCCTGCGCGCTGATACCGGGACCAGTATTGCGAACATGAATTGAAATCCAGGGCCCTTCGCCGGGCTGTGTCGGTACGACGGCTTCGTAGTAATCGTTTGTCAGGGAAGGATATATCGGATAGATGGCCAATGTACAGGAAACGAGTCCACCGGCGGGAGTAAATTTAAGGGCGTTGGTGAATAAATTGGACAGGATATCGCCTAGTTTACCCTTATCAAAGTCGGTATCAAGTTCGGACTGGTCGGCCTGAAAATGCAGTTGAATGCCTTTGGTAGTGGCCATGGTCTGGAACGACTCGGCGACGTACTGGATGAAGCCAACCAGATCGGCCCGGACGGGTTGCAACGACATGGCCCCGGCTTCCAATTTTGTCAGATCCAGAATTTGGTTGACCAGCCTCAACAGACTCTGGCCATTACGCTCAATCATGCTGGCCGATTGCTTCAACTGAGGATCTGCCTGCTGGTGAAGTCTGTCGGCCATGCCCAAGATGATGGTTAGGGGGGTACGGAACTCGTGAGAAATGTTGGCGAAAAAATGGGATTTGGCTTCGTCGAGCTGCTTTAGATCCTGAGCCTGCCGGGCAATAGTTCGGGTAGCCTCATCGATTCGGGTTTGAAGCCTAATCTGTGCTTTGTGGTATTGCCTGTTCCGCCACCGTCCCCATCCCCAAACACCACCCAGCATTAGAAACACCATCGAAAAGAGAAACCAGCCGCGCAAGTAAAACGGCCGCAGTACGCGTACCTTGAAAGACAGCGGGACCACCGACATCCGACCGTCGGCGGCCTGCCCCTTTATCAGCAATTTGTAGTCGCCGTAGGGAAGATTACCCAGCCGCAGGTAGGGTTCGGCCTGGTAGTGCCAGGTATCAGCTAACCCGCTAAACTGGTAGGCATACTTGTTTTTCTGAGCGTCGGTGTAATTAAGTAGTGCAAAGTGAAGAATACTGCTCCGGTCATTGGGTTGCAGCGTGATTTGCCTGGTTTTGAGGAGTTCTTCGGTTTTGTCGACCAGCGTGTTGCGACTGGCATCGAACTGACGAAAGGAGACCATACGCAAGGGTAAGGCGGGTAGGGCGGGCTCGGCGTCAAAATCACGGGGATTGAAGGCAGTCACCCCGTTGAGTCCCCCGAAGTAAAGCCGTCCCTGCGCATCCTGATAATGGGCAATGCGGTTAAATTCGTTGTGAGTGATGCCTTCCTGCTCTGTGTAAGTCCGGGTAGTGAGCCGAACCGGATCGAACTGCATGATACCGTTGTCGCTACTAAGCCAAAGATGGCCTCGCCTGTCGGCATACACGGCGTAGATATTATCGTTGTTCAGCCCATCGGCCCGTCTGAACTGGCGATAGCGGCTTTGGGAGCGATCCCAGCGAATCAATCCGGCATTGGCCGTTGCCAGCCAGAATAGCCCGAGTGGGTCCTGGTAAAAGTGCTGATAGCTGTCGGCGGGTAGTTTAAAAGAGCCTTTGCCCCCACTCCAGTAGCGGGCCGTAACGCCCTTTCGGGGATCGACCGTGTAGAGCCCTGTGCTAGCACACAGCCAAAGGGTGCCTTGCCGATCGGTATTGATGTGGAGTACATAGGCCTGCGCTAATTCAGGAAACTGATTGTAATCCCGGAAGGCAGTAACCTGGTTTGTGGTCGGGTCAACTACCCACAAACCGGGTTCGCCACCGGCCAGCAACCGGCGGGGATTGTTCGAAAAGGGGTGAATGGTCCAGATGGTTCCCGGACCGGGTATTGGGGTCACAGTGCGTTTCGTGGTTCGGTAATCGTAGGCGATCAGCGTGTAACCCTCGCACAAATAAAGTTTACCATCCAGGTTTCCGCTCAAACTAACCAGCGACCGGGGCCTATCCAGCAGTAGGTGGGCCGATGCCCCCGAACGGTTGCTGGCGAATAAACCTATGCCGTTCTCCAGATTCGTGTAGAGCGTGTCGCCCACGGCGGTAATGCCCCGAACGGCGGGTTGTTTTCCGGTACCAGACTGATAGAACAAACGCTCGAAATAGTGCTGGTTGAGCCGCATCTGGTAGAGACCAAAGCTGGTTCCTAACCAAAAACTTCCGTTTCGGTCGCGAAAAAAACTTCGGTCATCAAGAAGACCACTGGCTAGTTGATCACTGACATCGAGGGCAATCCGGTCGGCCGAATCATGCAACTGGTACCCATTCCAAATCCGTCCGCTTTGATCAAAGGCGTAAGCAACCCGTTGTTGCAGTTTATTCGGTTGGAGAATAGTACGGGATTGCTCCTGCCGACGCCCCGATTCATCGATTTTGTACAGTTGTCCTTTGTACGGATACTTTTCGTCTTCTTCAACCCAGTAAAAGAATTCGGTACCAGCATGGCGCTGACCTAAACAGGTATGAATTGGTCCGGAGTGTACGTATGCATGCAGCACGCGTCCGTCCGGTGTTAGTTCCACTAATTGGCTCCTGTTGGCAATCGCCCAAACGGTATTTCGGGTGGTAACAGCCGCCAGCATCAGGGTTGTGTACTGTGGTAACGGCACAGTCTTTAAACCCGACTTTGGATGGTAGACATTTAATTTGGCGGGCTGATAATCGATGAAAAAGATTGTTCCGTCAGGGCTATTCAGGAGCCGTATCTGCGGCAATACCGGGGGATGATTGCGTCGGGTCTGGTTGAAGCGTTTCTCGAAGGAGGTCGCTACGCCTGTCAGGGGATTAAAAATGGTAATGGCCGATTTACCCTCAGGACCTAAGAGCCATAGCAGTCCGTCGGCGTCCTGAGCGATGGATTGAATATCGTCAAAACCAAGCCCGTTTTTTCCTCGGGTATAAGTCGTAAACGTTGTCCCGTCGAAGCGGTTAAGCCCAAACCGGGTACCAAACCACATAAAATCTTGGCGATCCTGAAGGATAGCGTTCACTTCACGATGAGCCAGACCCTGCTCGGGGCCATAGCGTTGAACAAACGCTCCGAAATGCTGCCCTCCGGCCAATGAGCAGCAGCCAAGCAGCAACATAACGATCAGGCTGATTGATTGCCAATAGATATGCTTTACTATTTGATGCTGTTGATAGGTTGGCAACGTAAGGTAGGCCATTCGTTTACTATGTACTTCAAGTATGAGATTATGCTGTTTTCCTACCCTCCCTTTTGCCTGCATAAATGAATCGGGCTTTTCTCCGCTGATAGCAAATGGCTAAGCCAGATAGGACAGCACGGTGATCGAGTCAAACCAAACTAATCAGGTTTTGATAGCTATTCTTTCTATTGTCTGCCAAGGACAAGACCGTCCATAAGCATATCATGGAATCACCCACTTGTTTGCTCTAATTTATAGTAAGAAACAAATAATTTTTTGTTTTTCTTTGATATAGAACAGCAAAGATTTAACTCGTTGAGCGAAATATGCACATTTCCGGCTAAAACATGATCATATTTCTGTTAACGGAAGGATAGTTTTGAACAATCATCCAATGTATAAGGGTTCCCTTTTTACTCTAACCAATCTCAAGCCTATTGCGCCTTTGCTTACCCGCTCGTTTCGTGCAGACCTAAACATCTAATCGTAGCTGACTTATCTGGCTGATCAAAAAAACTAGGTCAGATAAGTCCGTCCGGCAAAGACCTCTCGGCAACCTTAAACGCGACGGCAGTAGTAAAACCCGAGGCCGTTTTTATTACTGCCGAAGACAACGCGGAGATCCTGTATCCAGCCGGTCAAACCATTCTTACGACCGAGAAATAAGGAGGCCGCTACAGTGAAATTTTACACGTTTAGGAAGCTTGTTTGACACACGCCGGACAAGTCTAGGATAGATTCTTTTTTGACAGGATTAACAGGATTTCCAGGATTCGCTGAATTAGATGTTTTACAAAATAAATTTTTAAAATCCTGTTAATCCTGTCAAACATATAGTTTACTTCTAAGCCAATTCTAAGTAGTCTTTAAGCTTTCTCTTAAGTCTAAGCGGTAGTTTGCAGAAACTCCTCACACAGCCTGGTGCGGTAGAGAGGAGCATAAACCCAACTTACCATGAAGACGTACATAACTTTATTCCTTTCGGGATTGGCTGTTACTACGTTAGCGCAGACGCCAACGCCCGATGCTAATACGCTGATGAATCTAGGCCAGTTCGACGAAGCGAAAACGCTTCTCAGCCGGAATGCTCAGCAAAATCCTTCCATGCAAACCTACTTCGATGCTGGTTATGGATACCTGCGCGCGGGCCAGCCTGACTCGGCCCGCGTTTGGTTTGAGAAAGGACTCTCGCTGGACGAAAAGCGTGTTCCGTTGAATCAGACGGGGACGGCAATTACGTACCTGGTCAAAAATGATCTGGCAAATGCAGGCCCTAAGCTTGAGGAAGTTGTCAGTAAGAGCAAAGGCAAAAACGCCGAGATTCTTTTCCGAATCGGTGAAGCCTATACCGGTTATCTGTCTGCGGGTAACGGCTCAATCAAGCCTGTTTATCCAAAAGTCGTGGATGCTGCCAAAGCCATCGATTTCCTGAACCGGGCTGCTGATCGCGACAAAAAAAATGCATCTATTCAACTAGCGCTGGGCGATGCGTATTATCTGAATCGGGATGCGGGAACCGCTGTGTCGCGTTACGAAAGTGCTCTTGAATTGGGCATGAATGCGTCGCGCGTATACCAACGAATCGGTGACATCTACTGGCAGGGTAGAAACCTGAATTTAGCCGTCGAAAACTACCGAAAAGCCATCGACGCTAATCCGAGCTATTCCCCCGCCTACAACCAACTAGCGGAATTGTACTTCCTGGTAAACCGCTATAAAGAAGCAGCCAGCTACATCGATCAATATGTAAACGTATCGAAAGACAAGCGGCAGGAAACGCTCCTGCGACAGGCGCAGTTTCACTTTCTGGCCAAAGATTACCAACGTACTGTCAACCTGATTGACAGCAACCGCACGGCACTGGCGCAGAACCCAATCGTGTATCGCATTGAAGGTTGGGCGTATTCGTCGCTTAAGCAACCACAGAAAGCAATCCAGAACATAAATACGTTTCTGGAAAAAGCACCGGATAAAGCCATGCCTGACGATTACAAATATTTGGGCAACGCTTACTTAGGCATTGAAAATCCGGGTAGTGATTCGCTCAAAGTAATCAATGATTCGCTGGGCATAATGAACTTGGCCAAAGCCGCTCCCTTCGATACAACGGAGAATCTGTACAGCGACATTGCCAAGTATTATTACCGGGCTAAGAAGCATCCGCAGGCCGTTGCAGCACTCGATTCAGCCGCTAAGCACGGGTTCAAAGCCGACGTACAGGATTTGTTCCGCTACGGCATGAGCAATTATACACTTGGATTTCAGCGGGATAGTCTGGGCAAACTCGTTCGGGATACGGCCCGCTTTGCGCTGGCCGACTCGGCGCTAGCTTTGGCGCAGAAAGCCTCACCTGAGTATGCACCTACTGTGTTGTACCGGGCTAAAGCCAACTACTATGCTTATGCACCGGAAGAAGCCGTTCGGAATGGTAAGGCGAAACCATATTTTGAAGAATTTATCAACATGGTAGCCGACAAACAAGAGGAGAGAAATCGCTACAAGAAAGATCTGATTCTGGCGTTTAAGTACCTGATTTCCTATAACGAACTGGTTACTAAAGATGCTAATGCCCGAAATGAATGGCTTCAAAAAGGGCTGGTGTTCTTCCCGGAGAATAAGGACCTGGCAAAGATTGCCGCTCCGGAAACTGATACGGTTGATCAGTAAAGCCTTTTTTCATAGTTGACTATATCTTATGTACAATCGCTACCGGGGCGCCGATTCCTGGTAGCGATTTTGTGTCTTAGAAAAACGACGCAAACGATGAGAAGCTGCTACCGCAGAAAGCGGTTTTTATCGTGCAAAACACGGTATTCCTTCGCCGGCTCTCACTTGAGAAAAGAAGTGGTTTGTCAATCCGTTTGAATTGTTGTTTGGAAGCTTTCTTGGTTCAATCTATACGGAGTATACGGGTGTATCTCACTTCTTTATTTAAGTATGAAAGTATTGCTGGTTGAAGACGAAGTAAGTCTGGCTTCGTTCATTCGCAAAGGTATTGAGAGTGAAGGTTACGAAATTGATGTGGCTTACGATGGCTTGGTGGGCCAGCACTTGGCTGACAATAACAGTTACGACGTTATCGTTCTGGACGTTAACCTGCCTCACGTAAATGGCTTCACGCTTTGTCGGCACATCAAGCAGAACTCCCCCCGGCTACCCGTGCTGTTATTGACCGCGCTGGATAGTTTACCTGATAAAGAAAGTGGCTTTGGCGCGGGAGCCGACGATTATTTAGTTAAGCCCTTCGAGTTTCGCGAATTGATGCTACGGATTAAAGCGTTGGCTCGGCGAAACCACGCTTTTTCAGGACTAAAAACGGTGCTACGCGTAGCCGATCTCGAATTGGATACCGAAGCCCACTCGGTTAAGCGCGCTGGACAACGAATAGAATTGACCGCCCGTGAATATGCGCTTCTGGAATACCTGATGATCAATCAGGGGCGGACCGTCAGCCGGGTCGATATTGCCGAGAAAGTGTGGGATCTGCACTTTGACACAAATACCAATGTGATTGATGTCTACATTAATTACCTACGCAAAAAGATAGATAAGGATTTTAGCCCTAAACTCTTGCATACGGTTATAGGCATGGGCTACGTGTTACGAAATTAACGATGCAGATAAAACACAAGCTGATCCTGTGGTTTTCGTCGCTGGTAGCGAGTATTCTGCTCCTTTTCTCGATCTATGTCTACAGCACCTATGCCAGCTTCCGGCAGCGGTCTATTGAAGATCGGCTGGAACGGAAAGCACGCGTAACGGAGCAGCTACTAACGCTCAGAGGATCGGTAGCGGGTAGCGTTATTACGTCGATGCCCGAACAGGTTGAGTTTGTGTATTCACCCGCCGACAGTCTAATTTACGCCAGTCAAGCCACCAACGATTTCGTCGCTGATTCCGCTTTTCGGCAACAGGTACGGCGGGAGCGACTTGTTCGGTTTCAGTACGAAAGTTCCGACCATATGTACCCCAAAGATGGTGTTGCGCTGACCTATGCGGGTGTTTCGCCTTCGCCAGATGGACGAGAGTATGTAGCTATTGCAACCGCCTACGATCAGGATGGCTACCAACGGCAAAAGAATCTGCGCGACCTGTTTGTTGTCGGCAATGTCGTGGCCATCAGTCTGGTTAGTTTACTGGGTTACTTTTTTTCCCGACAGGCACTCAAACCCCTCAACAAGCTGATTGATCAGATCAACACCCCGGCGGCCAGTACGTTGCCCTTCCGACTGCGGCCTGACAACGTCCACGACGAGGTAGGCGTACTGGCGCAGGCGTTCAACGACTTACTTACCCGACAGGAACGGCTAGTTGAGAACCAACGCTCATTTATCGCTCAAGCATCCCACGAGCTTCGGACCCCCCTGACGACCATCAAAGGCTGGCTGGAAACGTCGCTGCTCTACGATACCGATGCCGAAAACCTTAAGCGGGGCATGACCCAGGCCGTTATCGAACTGGATAAGCTGACGGCTTTGGCCAATGGGCTGTTACAACTAGCTCGCATTGATGGCGTTGATGCTCAGCTTGATCGTCAGCCTCTCGAACTGGTTGAGATTGTCCTCGATGCCGCCGATACGCTCGGTCAGCAACGGGCGGGGCAATCGCTGTCTGTTCAGCTTAGTGATGGTGTTCTTGAACAACCCACGCCTGTTATGGTTCTGGGCAATGCGCACCTCCTTAGAACGGCTTTATTAAATCTGCTGGACAACGCAGTGAAGTATTCAAATGGTCAACCTGTTACAATGTGTCTGGAAATGGATACCGAAGAACGTGCGCGTATCCGAATTGAAGACCAGGGTATTGGCCTTGCTCCGGGTGAAGAAGAGCAGGTTTTACTGCCTCTAGTACGGGGTTCGAACGTGCAATCCATCGGTGGCTTTGGCATCGGATTGACGTTGGCACACCGCATTATAAGCTTGCATCAGGGGCGGCTCCAGCTACGCCCCAGGCCCGAAGTCGGGACCATCACGGAGGTTACTCTGCCTTTACAGAATGCTTGACCCGTTCTAATACAAACTAATTTGGCTCTAATTTGGCTCTAATATCCGGCCCGTAGCTTTGGGATTATCCATTAGGTTAATCAACATGCACAGGCTGAAAAAACGATATATCGGGCTTTTTATCGCACTGGTCAGTGGCTGGGGCGGACAGAGTTTAGCGCAACTAGGTGCTCCGTTATCGACAGCCGCCAACCCACTTACCTTATCTAAGGCGCTGGAACTGGCTCGCACCAATTACCCTAGTTTGCGGGGAAAACTGGCCAACATCCGGGCGGCTGAATCCGATGCGCAAGCGTTAAATCTATCTTTGTTGCCACAGGCGGGGGTTCAGGCACAGACGCTGAACGCTACATCGAATCAAGTTCGGGGTGCCTATGTATCCAATGGTGGACTCCTCTTACCCATTTCAGGCGTGCGAACCGATGGGTTCAGAAACCAAGCGGCATGGACAAGTGGGCTTTCGATGGTGATCGACTGGGAAGCCATCACGTTTGGCCGTCGGCAGGCCCGGAGGACTCAGGCTCAGCTGGCAGTTGAGCAAGCCCAGGCCGACTATGAGGGTGAATTATTTACGCATCAAGTACGGGTCTGCGATGCCTATCTGTTGGCGCTCAATGCGCAAAAATCGGTAGCCTTACAAACCACTAACCTTCGGCGGTCGCAGGAATTACAACGAATTATTCGCGCCAGTACGGAAGGGGGCCTCAGACCCGGTATCGACAGCGCCGTAGCCAATACCGAAGTGGCCCGCGCACAGTTACAGGTACTGGAAAGTCAGCAGTTAGCTCAGCAGCAGGTACTTCGACTCACCGAGTTGATTGGTCAGCCGAATCCTACTGTCCAGTTGGATTCGATGGTCTTTTACAACCAGCTTCCACAATTGCCGCTAACGCCCGGTAGCAATCCGGCACTGCATCCACAATTACGGGTTTATCAAAAGACGATTGACCTGGGGCGGGCGAACGAAGCCCTCTTAAAAGCATCAGCCTTACCATCCATTTCGGTACTGGGTTCGCTCCAAGGACGCGGTTCGGGAATTAGCGAAGCAACCCAGGCTGACGGTACGTTCCGCATCGACCCGTCGTTGGGAGCAGGTCTGCCGCTACGGTCCTACAATTATATCGTGGGTGTGACGGCCATCTGGCGACCAACCGATTTATGGCGAACAAAATATGTCGTATCGGGCCAGCGGGAACGGGTCAATGCCAGTCAACAGGCGTATGAGCAACAGGCGCTAGGCATTCAGGCGGCTAGTCAGAATGCAGTTTTGCAGTTACAACTGGCCCAGGCTCGTGCGCAACAGGCTCCGCTTCAACTGGATGCCGCCAACCAGGCCTACATTCAGTCGCAGGCTCGGTACGAATCCGGACTGGACAACATCCAGGCTCTAACCCAAACGAGTGCACTACTCAATCGGGCTGAGGTCGATCAAGCTTTGGTCACGAATAGTGTCTGGCGTGCTCTGCTCTTACGGGCTGCTACCGCTGGTGATTTAGATTCCTTTCTCCAACAACTTCCCCGCTAACTAACATGATCAAAGCCGCCTTAGCCAAACCCATTACTGTTATTGTCGCGCTGGCGGGCATCGTTCTGTTTGCGGTGTTGGCGCTACTCCAGATCCCGGTCGACATTTTCCCCCGGCTGAACCTTCCCACGATTTATATTGCCCAGCCCTACGGCGGCATGACGCCAGCCCAGATGGAAGGCTTTATTGCGACCCGCTACCAGAACCAGTTGCTGTACGTATCGGGGATTAAAAATGTTGAAGTAAAGAATATTCAGGGGCTCTGTCTGGTCAAGTGTACCTTCTACGAAGATGTCAACATGGCGCAGGTATCGGGCGAAGTGGCCAATCAGGTTAGCCGGGTGATGAACTATCTGCCACCCGGTACCGTGCCACCCACCGTTGTCCGATTTGATGCGTCGAGCTTACCCGTTGGTCAGTTGGTGTTTAGCAGTCGCCGGGCATCGCTGGGCGAGATGCAGGATTTGGCTTCTACCCGCATCAGACCCTTATTTTCTCAAATTCCGGGGGCTTCCGCTCCTCCTCCATTCGGGGGAAATGAACGTACTGTCGTCGTAAAAGTGAATCCTGAGCGAATGCGCAGCTACGAGCTGACGCCCGACGAGATTGTGCAGGCGGTCGTAAAAAATAACCAGATTTCTCCCGCCGGCAGTGTACAAATGGGTGATTATACGGTGATGACACCCAGCAATACAGTGCTCGAGAAGGTAGGTGAGTTCATGAATATCCCCCTACGAAAAGGGGTTGGCCCTACCGTATTTCTGCGTGATGTTGCCACGGTGGAAGATGCGACCGACATCACCGTGGGGTATGCGCTGGTCAATGGTAAACGATCGGTCTACATTCCTGTGACGAAAAGTGCAGATGCATCAACGATGAGCGTCGTGAATGCGCTGAAAGCCAGATTGCCCGAAATGAAGGCACTGCTGCCGGATGATGTACAGCTTACGTACGAATTTGACCAGTCGGTCTACGTCACGCAGGCGGTGCATAGTCTGGCCGTGGAAGGCGGATTAGGCGCAATTCTGACGGGTCTGATGGTACTGCTCTTCCTTGGCGACTGGCGCAGTTCGCTGATTGTAATTCTGACCATTCCGGTTTCAATACTGAGTGCAATTTTGCTCTTAAACCTGACGGGACAAACCATCAACATCATGACCCTGTCGGGGCTGGCGCTGGCAATCGGGATTCTGGTCGATCAGGCAACAGTGGTCATCGAGAACATTCACCAGCATCTGGAAATGGGAAAAGCCAAGGCTCGTGCTATTCTGGATGCTTGTCAGGAAATGTCATTTCCGTTGCTGCTCATCACGTTGTGCATTCTGGCAGTTTTTGCCCCGGCTTTTCTCATGAATGGCGTACCGCGTGGAATGTTCCTACCCCTTTCGCTGTCGGTTGGATTTTCAATTATCGCGTCCTACATCCTCTCGCAGGTGTTTGTGCCGGTTGTGGCCAACTGGTGGTTGAAACAGCATGACCATGCCCGTCCGCACCAATTAAGCGTATTACCTGATCTGGCCAAACAGTCAGAGGCTCAGCAAGAACTACTCGAAGAAAAGCATCCTGAAAACGTAACTGGTTTTGAGCGATTCAAATTAGGTTACCTCCGGCTGCTGGACAGTCTGATGGCCCGCCGGGTACTCGTTATTAGTGTTTATGGACTGGTTTGTGCGCTGTTGATTGGCGTTGGCTTTACTCAAATTGGTCAGGATATGATGCCCCGCCAAAATCACGCGCACCAGTTCCAACTGCGTATTGTCGGGCCACAGGGATTACGCATTGAACGCACTGAGGAATTAACCAAACGAGTTATCAAGCAGATTAACGATTTGGTTGGTCCCAAAAACGTAGCCATTTCGTCGGCTTTCGTGGGGATGACACCGTCCAGTTACGGCACCAGCGCTCTGTATGTATTCAACGTCGGACCGCATGAAGCCGTTCTCCAGATCAATCTATCCAACGAATACCCGGTTGAGTCGCTGGATGCGCTGAAAGAGCAGATTCGGCAACGGGTCCGGCAAAAAATGCCAAACGTCCGGCTGTCATTCGAACCCATCGACCTGACCGATAAAATCATGAGCCAGGGCGCGCAAACACCCATCGAAATTCTGGTGGGGGGTAAAGACCTCACTGAAGGACAGCACTACGCCAAACGCCTGTTGACCCGCCTGCGCGAGATTCCGTACCTGCGCGATTTACGCATCAATCAACCGCTGAGTTACCCGACGGTATCGATTGAAATAGACCGCGAACGGGCGGCTCAACTGGGCCTGAGCACCGACGAGATTTCTAAATCGCTGGTAGCCGCTACCGCATCGAGTCGGTTCACGGCCAAAAACCTGTGGCTCGACCAGTCGAAAGGATTTGCGTATCAGGTGCAGATTCAGCTGGAGCAGGATCAGATGAAGTCCGTGGCCGACATTCAGGCGATTCCGCTGGTGAAAGGGCAGCTGCGACCCACGCTTGGCGACATAGCGACTATTACCCCCACGACCGTACCAGGTGAATACGACCGCATCGGTCCCCGACGGATCATTACTGTATCGGCCAACATTAATAACAAAGATTTGGGAACAGCAACGCGGGATGTACAGGCGGCTATCGCAGCGGCTGGTGACCCACCGAAAGGCTCCGTGGTTGAACTACGCGGACTGGCACAACTGCTTCAGGAGACGCTCAGCAGTCTGCAATTTGGCCTGGGTCTGGCGATTGTGGTGGTCTTTCTGTTGCTAGCGGCCAATTATCAATCGTTCAAGGTGGCCAGTGTGGTGCTAGTCAGCATCCCGGCCGTACTGGCGGGATCGCTCACGCTGCTGCTCATCACGGGGCAAACCCTAAATCTACAATCGTACATGGGCATTATCATGTCGGTGGGTGTATCGGTGGCGAATGCGCTGCTGCTGGTGACCAACGCCGAATCGTTGCGACTCCGCTACCGTGATGCCCGGGCGGCCGCGCGGGTGGCGGGTGCGGCTCGACTACGACCGATCCTGATGACGGCGCTGGCTATGATTGCCGGGATGATTCCGATGGCGAGCGGGCTGGGTGAATCGGGTGAACAAACCGCGCCACTGGGCCGGGCTGTGATTGGCGGATTGCTTTTTTCGACCGTAGCGGCCCTGCTGATTCTACCCGTCGTTTTTGCGGCCATCCAGCGTAAAACCGAGTTCGATTCGCCCTCGCTCGACCCCGACGACCCAACCAGTACGGTCTACGACGGGCATGCTGTCGCCGAACCGTCCGAATCGACTATCACCTATTAATCATCGACCGACCATGAATATATATTCTGTTCTGCGCCCTTGTTTGCACGTAGCGCTCATCACCGGTACGGGATTTCTGCTGAGCCAGTGCGGCAACTCATCTGCCGAAAAAAACGCGATGGCCGAAACGCCGGTCGATGAAGAAATTCGGTACGAAACCATCCGGGTTACGGCTTCCCGCCCCACTTCAGAACTGAGCCTGCCGGGCGAGTTGGAAAGCTATTACGAGACCGACCTGTATCCCCGCGTGAGCAGCTACGTGAAGGCGCTACACGTCGATATTGGCGATCAGGTACGTAAAGGCCAGGTGCTGGCGGAACTGGAAGCCCCCGAGCTGACGGCGAATCTGACCGAAGCTTATTCGAAAGT
This sequence comes from Spirosoma oryzicola, assembly GCF_021233055.1. Taxonomy (NCBI): domain Bacteria; kingdom Pseudomonadati; phylum Bacteroidota; class Cytophagia; order Cytophagales; family Cytophagaceae; genus Spirosoma; species Spirosoma oryzicola. The sequence goes on from NZ_CP089539.1 coordinate 206,514, forward strand.
AAAGGCCGCAGAAGCGGTTTACGGGGCTAGCAAAGGTACGTTTCTGCGTGTGCTACGAACCAGCCGCACGTTGGGCGCTATCTCGCCCGTTGACCTGGAAACCTCGCGTACGAAAGCTATTTCGGATAGTTTAGCTGTGGTCGCGGCTAACGCTCACTATAATTCCGTACAGCAGCTCGTGAGCTACCTCAAAATAACGGCGCCCTTTACCGGCGTTATCACCGACCGTCGACTGTCGCCCGGTGCGTTCGTAGGACCGGGTGGGCAGAACGGTGTACCTATGCTAAAAATCAAACAGCTCGACCGGCTCCGGTTACGCATCGCCGTTCCAGAAGCCTACTTAGGCGATATTCGCCGGGGCAATCCGGTTCAGTTTTCGGTGCGTAGCTTTCGCAATCAAACATTTACGGGACGGATCAACCGTGTTTCCAACAGTGTGCGCCCCGAAACGCGCTCGGAAATGATCGAAATTGATTTTCCCAACAAAGGGGGCATGCTAAAACCGGGTATGTTTGCCTCGGTCCGGCTACCGGTCAGTTCGTCAGGCGAAGGCAGCTTATACGTACCTAAATCAGCCATTATCAGTACGCTGGACCGTACATTCGTACAGAAGATAGAGGATGGCAAAGCCGTTCGAGTAACGGTACAAAAAGGAGACGACACTGCTGGCCAGACGCAGGTTTTTGGCGACCTGAAGCCAGGCGACATTCTGCTGAAAACCGCCAGCGATGACATTAGCGACCAGGCAGCGGTGAAAACACAATTAGTGAGTCAGTAAGGTAAATGGATCTGAGCTTTTCCAGTGCTACATTCTTTGCTTACGGGTTACATAGGTTTTTTCTCTAATCAATACTCATGTGCTATTAGAGTTAGTAGTCATTAATCCGAGCTTGTTTTGGTCAACATGCCAATAAGAAAAGTCCACCAAACAGACTGTGCCCAAAGAGGTCACTAACCCATGTAGCTACATGGGTTAGTGACCTCTTTGGGCTTTTTCTTAAACAAAGCCGTTCAGTGATACGTTGACATTTCTCGTTATCTTATATTCGACACATTACTTTGCATTATGAAAACGCTCGTCGTATTTTATTCTACCTATGGTCATGTATGGACATTGGCCGAGGCTGTTGCCGAAGGGGCTAGCCAAATTGAGAACAATGAGGTAGTTGTCAAACGCGTACCCGAAACACTACCTACCGAAATACTTGATAAAATAGGGGCTACGGATGCTCAAAAGGCTTTCGCTCATGTACCCATCGTCACACCCGCCGAACTAGTTGAATATGACGCCATCCTGTTTGGCACACCAACGCGTTATGGTAACCTCTGCGGCCAAATGCAAGCCTTTATGGACAGTACGGGTAGTCTGTGGGCCACAGGAGCGCTTGTGGGCAAGGTAGGCGGGGCGTTTGTAAGCACGGCTACCCAGCACGGGGGCCAAGAGGAAACTATTCGCGCCTTCCATACCGAGTTGCTGCACCACGGCTTTGTGATTGTGGGTTTGCCCTACGCTTGGCAGGGCCAGATGGGACACACAGAGGTAACCGGTGGCACGCCATATGGAGCAAGCACGGTAGCGGGCGGCCAGGGCGAACGCCAGCCCAGCGCCAACGAGTTGGAAGGGGCTCGTTTCCAGGGTCGACACACAGCCGAGATTGCCCGTAAGCTGGCTCTTAAGTAGCCCGCTGAGCTATGGTCACAATGAAGCCTATCTGCCTCCCAGATAGGCTTCATTGTGACCATAGCCACTGTCAATCGGACGTAGACCATTGTTAGTAGCCTTCATAAGCATTTAGCCATTAAGGTAACTGACCTATCAAATGGCCTTATATAAGTTAGTTGCTATTAACTAACATGTTACGGAAGGAACTGTTTATCACGTTCTAACTTTACTTCTTTAAAAGGAAATCGGCCTAAAAGTCTGGTACTTTACTTCGATAAATAGCTGAGGCAACAAACTCAACAGGATAGTTCAGTTTGATAATTTCAACCCAAATAGGTGCCTTACTCAAGATCAACAAGCAATTACTAGCTTTTCAACCTACTTCCTTGCTGCGACCCGCAATCGATGAGCAGCGTGCTTAATTTTTGATGTAGGACAAAAGCCTGTGTCCCATTAGCAAAGCATCCATATAGCCTACCCAACAGTTCGGCCTTCAGGTGTGATGTGTAGATGTAGTCATCGTTATGATCTGAATTTCCATGCACCAGCATCAAACGATAGATACGCGCTCCTACCTTGGGAATTAACCCCTTCTGGTAAGGCAATTAGAACAGCCATCGCTTGTTCTCAACGGTGCTCGTCCGTTTAAAGTAGTAAATGGTCTGAATTCGATACGGTTAAGTTTGGCAACTACCGAACGACTATTGCTGCTGGAGCGAATCAGCCAGCGATAAAAGCAACTATTATCACTTTTTACAATGAACTGGTAGCTTCTTACTTCTCTTTGGCTGTCCTGAATAGAGGGCATAATATATGTCAAATTTGGTTAATAGTATGCGGTATCAAACCGAGGATATTTATATCAAATTATCAGAACAGGTATTTTTACGGGTATAAGCGCGCGTACTAAACTCTTTCTTTGCCAAGCACAACAAAAAAGCGCTATACAAATCAATGGAGAATCAAGACAACTTAGATTTAGTGCCCTACGCTGTTCCACTTTTAACCGCTCAGGATTGGGTTACAAACTGGATTGATCCTAAAGGGGAAGATCAATCAGACTCGACTCCCCCTACTGCAATGCGCGCTTTTTTGGTCAGACGAGCCGAAATTGTTGAACTCCTGAATCAACTGGATACCGAATTTATCCGTATGTATATTGGCAAAAAGCCCATTGAAGAACCGACAACGGGTGGTAAGCGTACTCGCCCCTGCTTGTTGCTGGTATCGGCAGCTTATCGTCGAGATATCGACCCAGATAGCGGAAAGGACCCGGATACCGTTATTGATCTGATTGGACACATGGACATCAATGATACCAACCCGGCTGATCTATCGAAACCGAATTACAATGTATTCGATTTCACCCATGTCTGTCCCCCGCAGTGCGACGAAGAAAGTCCATTATTTATTGCTAGCGATCAGCCGTGTGATTGTTAGTTATATGATACGTTAGCCAGTCTTGATTATATGATCGGTCGTTTTTTGCATTGGATGCTTTTGAATGGGTCTTATGTGATGATCATTTCCCTGGGCGTCGCTGTTGTACGCCGTAGGTTTTTACAGGCTGAGCTAAGGTATATCGTTGATTTTTTGCTACTTAGTCTAGTGGGTGAGGTCGTATCGCTCATTCTCTCTAAGTTGCACATACCCAACCTTTTCCTTTTGCATATCTACACGCTGATTGAATTTAATATTATTGCTTTATTTTATCGACGCTTTTTTTCGAACTTCTATCCTAAGTGGTTAATAATTGTATTGTTGACGGTGTTCAATAGTTTCGCCGTCTTCAATACTCTTTTCCTTCAGCCGCTGACCGTTTTCAACACGTATGCACGGGGCTTGGAAAGCCTGATGGTTATTGGGCTTTCAATCTTGTGCTTTTACAAGATGCTTACCGAACTCGATATCAAGCGTCCTGAAACGAATCCCGTATTTTGGATAAATACGGGATTTTTGATTTATTTCGCAGGAAGCCTCATCTTGTTTATATTAGCCAATGTTGCCATAGCGCAACCCAATCAGTCATTAAGTTTGATGTCCTGGGGCTTACATTCCTGTCTGTTTGTCTTAATGCATCTTGCTTTTGGTCTCGGTTTATGGCTCAGCCCCAATCTTCGATAGATCTGTACGTTTTACTATTTGGTGGTTCGATCGCTATCTTATTGCTAGTAGCTGGCCTGATAACATTTCTTTTGTTATACCAGAAGCGGCTGGCCCGGCAAGAGTTAGCGATGAAACAAATCGAGCTCAACTACCAACGCGATGTAATTTATCGTACGCTGGATGCGGTCGAAGACGAGCGTCATCGGGTAGCACGGGATCTTCATGACGAAGTAGGAGCTTCCCTATCCGTCATGCGCTTGTTGGTTAGCCAACTGGTGCAATCCAATCCTGTTGTTGACCCCGCAGGAACTAAGCTCAAGGCGCAGATTGATCATACGCTGGATACAATCCGACGGATCTCTAACGATCTCTTACCGCAAGGGCTTACCGAACTCGGTTTGGTGTACGCACTGGAAGGACTATGTGAAGATATTATGGCAGTAACCGAAAATGATATCCAGTTACTGGTTCAGGGCACGGTCAATTTTAACGCCCGCTTCAACTTGACCGTATACCGACTCGTTCAGGAACTACTAATCAATGCCAGCAAATACGCCCATGCGACCAGTATTGAACTGCAAATTACAGTTTCTACCGACCAGTTTCTGTTGCTATATAGCGACAATGGCATCGGGTTTAATCTGGAGGAAGCGTACCATAAAAAGAGTTTGGGGCTGAAGAACATCGAAACGCGCACACAAATGCTAGGCGGCTCTGTTGACTTCAAAACCCAATCGGGCCAAGGATTACAAGTTACTATTGGGGTTCCTTTGCTAAATAACCTATGAAGACTATCAACGTTGCTATCGCTGATGACCAAGTGCTGTTTCGGAAAGGCTTGTTGTCTATTATCAATGGTTTTGAGGGTATACAAGTTACCCTGGAAGCCGAGAATGGTCGAGCTTTGCTGGAAGGACTTGAAACAGCTACCTCTTTTCCGGATGTGGTCCTGTTGGATCTATCAATGCCGGAACTGAATGGAGTCGAGGTCACGAAGCGACTGAATAGTGCGTATCCTGCCCTTAAAATAATAATCTTATCAGTTTATGGCGAAGACCGGTTTGTCATCCACATGATCGATCTGGGTGTCAATGGGTTTTTATTTAAAAATGTCGAGCCACTGGAGGTAGAACGAGCGATTCGTACTGTGGTTGAGAAAGATTTTTACGTGAACGACATCTTTTTGACGGCCATGAAAAACCGGATGTCTATCAAAAAACCTCGTCAATTATTAACCGTTGATCTTGCCTCTAGTTTAACCCCCAGAGAATTGGAAGTACTTGGACTCATATGTCGGCAACTAACCGCTCAGGAAATTGCGGATCGGCTCAGCATCAGCACCCGTACTGTCGATGGTCACCGAAACAATTTGCTGGAGAAAACCGGCGCTCGCAACACGGCTGGCCTGGTTATCTTCGCCGTCAAGAACCACTTACTGGACCCTGCTTCACTCCTTTGACCCGGCGCTACTCCATTAGTTTTCCTCTAGGAGCAGTCTAAACCCTACCAGAAAGAGTCTGGTTTAGTGCGGCATGTACAGAGTAGAAGCCAATAATAACGGGTACCCAGAACTTGATTGTCCCTACACGCAGTAACCAGCCCCCCTCTTATCAACTGATTATCAGACTATTACTAGAGTCATCAGCTATTGGTAGGGTACAATAGCAAATTTTCATACCGCCAAACTCAAAAACAATTTTTGCCTGATTTTGAATACAGGTATTTATGCCTGTATTCAACCGTTCGATTCAGTGTTTCTTTGGAGAAATTTTTAGACATATGTCTATTATCTGAATGCAACAAGCGTGTAGACAATGACCTGTTGCCTGAGCGGGATTAATGATGGAATAGCGGGCACTCATCAACAAAGTGATCATAAGATGTGCCTGAATCGATCAAACCGTTAGAACAGTTACGCTATGCACTCATTAAGTCGAACAACGAATCAAACCGATATTACCTACTATCCGCACCATCTTCTATTCACACCATCTTGACTATTGATTGACCACAAAACCGGATCACTCATTTCTTTTACGCTTGCTAGATGAAATTATATGGACCCTTTTCTCGGTGAAATTCGTGCTGTTGGCTTTAATTATGCCCCATATGGCTGGGCCTTTTGCCAAGGGCAATTGTTATCTATTGCGCAAAATACCGCGTTGTACTCCATTTTAGGCATTACTTATGGGGGCGATGGGCGAGTTAACTTTGCCCTGCCCGATCTGCGGGGCAGGGTTATTGTCAATTCGGGTCAGGCACCGGGCTCAAGTCCATACTATCAGGGGCAAACCGGTGGGCAGGACACCGTAACACTCACGCCAGAGCAGAATCCTCAGCATACGCACTCACTGGATGCCATTCGGGTCCCGGTTAGTGAGAACAGCCCTAACTCCAGCTCACCAGCTAAAAATGTTCTGGCCCAGACCGACAAAGCACACTACGGGAGCAGCACGAGCGGCCAGATGGCCGCTGGTTCTCTGAGCGGAACGGCCTCGTTCATAGGTGAAGGAGCCTCTCATGACAATCACATGCCTTACCTAGCGCTGAATTACATCATTGCGTTACAAGGTGTGTTTCCTCAACGCCCCTAACCTAACCCATTCATTCTTCGCATTTATGGAACCCTACATTGGTGAGATTCGCATTTTCCCTGGCAACTTTGCTCCGGTTGGCTGGCTATATTGTAATGGACAATCCGTCAACATAAGCGACTACCAAGCACTTTTTCAATTGATCGGTACGACTTATGGGGGTGATGGACAAACGAAGTTTGCCCTACCCAATCTGCAAGGCCGTGCCGTGGTTGGTCAGGGCGCTGGCCAAGGTTTAAGTACGTACGTGCTGGGACAACAGGCGGGCCAGGAAGCGGTAACGGTAACAGCCAACCAGATGCCTGTTCATCAGCACGCAGTACAGGTTAGCACGCAAGCGCATGTAGGCGCACCCGCCCAGGTATCTCCCAACGGAGCCTATTTCGGCGATCAGGGGGAGGCTGCGTATCAATCGACGGCGGGTTCAGCAACGCTGGCTACCGACGCCGTTATTGGTCAGACGAGCAGCAGCGGGGGGGGACAACCACATACCAACCTTCAGCCTTATTTGGTGATTAATTACATCATTGCTACGGATGGAATCTATCCCACACAGCAGTAGCCTGAGCGCTTCTACACCTATCGACTACCCTTAATCACTAATCTGTATGGATCCTTTTATGGGCGAAATTCGCCTGATGAGTTTTGGCTTCAACCCCAAATATTGGGCACCTTGTCAGGGTCAACTGTTACCTATTAATCAAAACCAAGCCTTATTCTCCCTGTTAGGCACCATGTACGGGGGGAATGGCGTAACTAATTTCGCTCTACCCGATTTGCGCGGCCGGGTAGTTCTAAGCTTCGGTCAGGGCTCGGGTATACAAGGATACAGCCAAGGCGAGAGGGGAGGTTCGGAGGGTATACCGTTAACTACCGCGCAGCTGGCTGCTCATAACCATTCGGTAGCAGGCTCCATTCAGACCGCTTCGGAAGCCGATGGACAGGATCCTAGTGGGGCTTATCCGGCTCCTACTAACGTTACCCAGTATGCGTCCGGGGGGGCCAACACCACTATGGCTGCTATAACAGGGCAGACAAGTACCGCTGGCACAGGGCTACCGCACGAAAACCGCCAGCCAGTTATGGCGCTGAATTACTGCATTGCCATACAAGGTATTTTTCCTCCGCATAGTTAACAAGTTTGAGGGGTACGCTATGAAACTGGGTGTAATCATAAGTAGTTTGCTGGGCCTGCCGCTTCTTTACGAACTGGTGGCGCAAGGTGTCACAGCCCGCGTAGCAGTACCCCATACACCCTCCCATCCGGACGAATCCATTCAGATCGCTCAGGCTGTTTCTACGCTGGGCGTACCGCTGACGTGGTTACACCGTCAAACGCTTCGCACCGATCTACTAGCGTGGTTAGGCCCTGACCCGCTTGACGCCGTCCTTGTTTTTACGTTACCCTGGCGCATTCCGGCAACGGTGTTGTCCATCCCGCGCCAGGGGTTTCTGAACGTTCATCTGGCGCCTTTACCAGCCTATCGGGGCCCGGAGCCGTTGTTTTGGCTCTTGCGTAATGGCGAAACAGCCGGGGCTGTAACTATTCACCGGATGGATGCCAATTTTGATACAGGCCCTGTCCTATTAACCGTGCCGGTCCCCATTGACCCCAAAGATACGCATGGGCTACACCGGGCAAAACTCGCTCAATATGCCGTCGTTGCTGCTCACCAGCTGCTCACCAGACTTTGGAGTGAAATACCCCTGGAATTTGACGCGCAAGATGATATGTCTGCCCGCTACTGGCCCCGTGCTGGTCTTGCCGACGTATGCGTAGACTGGGAGGAAACAGCTGTGCGAATCGACCAACTTGTAAAGGCCGTTAATCCCTGGAACCGGGGTGCATTAACTACGTTTCGTGGCCAATGCCTACGACTACTGGGTGTGACGCCTAGGCCTGAAACAACACCAGCTTTACCAGGCACAATCGTTTGGGCAACTCCTCAGCAGGGCCTAGGCGTTGCCTGCGGTCAGGGGCAGATCGTGCAACTGGATATGGTTTCGTTGCCAGAAGGCTACTTCTCGGGGACTCAACTAGCCGGTCTCGGCTTGCAGGTGGGTGAGGTACTCACATCTTTTCAGGCAGACGCTGTTCTATCGGGTTAGCGATAAGGGGTACGATCAGCTAATCAACTGTATACTGCGACTACTACTCATTAATTTCTTCTACCGCAACCAGCGGGGGCGTTGGCTCTCTAACCAGCGCATACACTTAGTCTTTATTCTACTACCCATACCCATTTGTCGTTCATCCAACTTCATGAAAAATTTACTTTTACTTCTCGGTTCATTACTAACCGTTTATTCTGTCCAGGCGCAGACTATAACCCTGGTGCAGGAAAGCTTCGAGACCGACGGTCGGAATACGCGCTACACCTCGAACGAGTTTGATTCGCGCTCGGCTAGTTCTTCGCTGCCTTACTTCACGCGGGCGCTGACCAATCCCCTGCTCAATCCGTTCAATCCGTCCAATGTGTGCTTTGGGACTAATAAATACCCCGTTACCATTGGTGGGGTAGACGGCGCGGTTTTCTGGTCATCTGAGGCCGTCCGGAGCACGGCAACCAGCCCAGCGGATGATGACCGCGCTCCGGGGGTTGTCACGCTCAACGCCATTAACGCCAGCACCTATGGCTCATTAAAACTAGTGGTAGCCCTTGCCGATGCTCGCGGCCCCAGTAGTCCTACTCTCACCAAAAATGGGGGCGAATTGAACCCCCAATACGATTCTAACGACTTTATTCGCCTACAGTATTCGACTAATGGCGGAACGACCTATAATACACTGGCGCAGTTTGTAGGTAATAATCCGTCTGGACAAGGTTTTATGCAACTTGACGCAGACCTGGACGGCACTGCCGATGGAGCGCAGACAGCGACCAACACGCTAGACATTAATATGCGTGATTTCTCGTTCAATATTCCGGGCTCACCGTCCTCGTTACTCGTACGGGTGCAGGTCGACCAGCGCGGGGGCAGCGAAGAGTTAGCTTTCGACAATATCCGGGTAACGGGCGTGGCCAATACCGTGTCTCCGCCGACGCTCAGTAATCTTGAAAACGATCCCTTACCGTATGCCGAAGGCCAGGGCGCTACAAAGGTTACCAACACTATAACCGTGGTCAATCCGGGAGGATCGACGCTGAGTCGGGCTACCGTCAGTATCAGCAGCGGTCGGGGTGCGGGCGATCAACTGGTATTTACTAACACTAACCTTATATCAGGATCATATAATTCATCGACGGGAGTACTTGAACTGAATGGTACTGCACCGACGGAGGATTATCAGGCGGCTTTACGATCGGTAGCCTTTCGGAATTCGGATGCAATCAACGCACCAATGGGCACACGCACCCTGGATTTTGTGGTGTACAATGGCACCACCAGCAGCAACCAAGTGTCGCGTAATGTGACGGTGACGGCCTCCCTGGATGCGGCTACGACATTGCCTTACCAGGAAGATTTTGAAGTGGATAAGGAAGGTACGCGCTACAGTTCGAATACGTTTGTTGCGCGAAATGGCACTGGGGCGGCCTGGTTACGGACAACCGCGAATCCCTATCAGACGAACCCGCCTTCGCCAAACCCCACCACATTCAGCAACATCAGCGGTTCCGCTTACTGGTACGGCAACAATACCAACTCCTTGGCGAACAGTGCTACCCGCATGGGCACCTTACAGACGCTGCAAATCAACACCGCAGGTTACACGAACTTAACTTTCTCGATACGCATTGGAGCCTCGTCGGGTGCGAATGCGCGCTGGCAGAACACCGATTACTTTAAGGTTTACTACCGGGTAGCGGGCGGTGCCCAAGTGCCTATCCTTTCGTTCCGGGGAAACACGGCGACGCAATCTGCACAGGGTAACTTGCAACAGGATGCTGACCCCAGCGCCACGACAGGCATACCGAACGGTACGACTTTAACGCCGGCCCTGAACACCTTTACCGCTCAACTGCCTGCTTCCGTATCAGGACAAGTAGTCGATTTCCTGGTGGTGCTGATGTCGGACGACATCTCGGCAGAACTGGCTTTCGACAATATACAGCTAACGGGCACGCAACTGACAGCACCGACCGTGACAACCAATTCGTCGGCTAGTAACGTAACCACCTCTAGCGCCAGCCTGGGAGGTAACGTGACGAACGACGGAGGAGCCAGTGTTACCGAGCGAGGTATCATATACAAAGCTGGCGCGAATGCGCCAAACGCCAGTGATTCCAAAGTAGCCAGCGGTACAGGAGTGGGGGGCTTTTCAGCTACCCTGACCGGGTTGACATCGGGGACTCAGTATACAGCGCGGGCCTACGCCATCAACAGCGTCGGTACTGGTTTTGGCAGCACAGTTACGTTCGTTACTACGCCTGGAAGCCCGCAACTGAACACGCCCACCAACGGTACCTATGTTGCCACCGGCACACCCATTTACACGGGTACAACTCAAGTGGGCAGCACGGTACAAGTGTATGTAGATGGCACCCTGCTTAATGCCACCCCAACGGTCGATAATGCGGGCAACTTCACCGTTGTTCAGCCCTCATCACTGAACGAGGGAAGCCATACTGTATACGCCACGGCTACGGTAACGATCAATGGAACGACCAGCCCAACCAGCGCCAACTCGAACACGAACACCTTTATCATTGATGTGACGGCCCCCACGGTCAGCTTAACCTCCGCGACGGCTCCCAACGGCAGTTCCTACAACAGTTCGCCCTTTGTCTACAACGCTACCTTTTCAGAGAACGTAGCCAATTTTGTAGCCTCCGATATAACGGTGGGTAATGGTTCCGTAACGGGCTTTAGTGCCATTAGCAGCAGCCAGTACAGTTTCACCGTAACGCCTACCACCAGCGGAGCAGTTTCCGTGAGTTTGGCGCGTAGCGTGGCAAGCGATGTAGCGGGTAATGGTAACGTCGAGTCCGATCCATATACCATCATTTACGCACCACTCCCTACTATTAGCGGCTTTACGGCTACTACCCCATCGGTATGTGTGAGTAGTCCAGTCACATTTACGGCCACAGTAGGCAACGTAACGGGGGCTTATACGTATACACTGACAAATGGTGTTAGCACCACAACGGGCACCAGTAGCAATCCGGCGTTTAATCAGTCGGTGGTATCAACCAACTCAGGTACCCAGAACTTCACGCTTACGGTAAGCGCCAACAATGGTCAGGTAACCACAGCTTTTGTAAGTGTAACCGTTAAAAGCACCCTTACGAACATCAGAGGCAGTCAATCCGCAACTAGCCTATGCGCACCGGGGGGTCAAGTAAATTTCCAGGTTACACCAGATCCAATAGAATTCTATACGGTGACGCTCTTCCGCAATAATGTCCAAGATGGGCAAACGACGGGCTCGTATGGATCAACCATTATCTTTCCTCGCAACGTTACGCAAAGCGCCAACTACCAAATCGTTGTTACCTCGAGCTGTGCCAGCCTGACGACTACGTTTACACCCGTGACGGTCACGCCCTTGCCGACGCCTTCGATTGTGGGCTTAGCAACGGCTTATTGTCAGGACGCGGGTAGCCAACCCTTGAAGGGAGAACCATCGGGGGGCGTTTTCACGATTGACGGTAATCCGGCTACTAGCTTCGACCCTACCAGCCTGACAATCGGTCAGCACACAGTTGTCTACAGCTATACGAACGCTGGTGGCTGTTCGAATACGGCGACCCAAATCGTTACTGTCACCGAAACGCCAACAGCCCCGCGCCTGGTAACCCAGACCGGTGGCCCTTATCCGGCGGGGGTGTCCAGCTTGACTATTTCGCAAAATACAGGTGATGTAATTTTAACTGTGTCTGGCTGTGCAAATGGTACGATTAACTGGAATGGTGGGAATGCAGCTACATTGGCCGTCTCGACAGCGAACACAGGTACACAGAACTTTACCGCTACCTGTACCCAAAATGGTTGTACGAGTCCTGCTGCTACAGCAACAGTAACCGTGGTTTTACCAACGCTTAGAGTCTTGTCTCGCGATCCTGACAACGGTCAACAGAACAGCAATACGATCAAGCCTTATCTGCTTTTGCAAAACGTAGGTACAACGCCTATTTCGTATGGCTCAATCACCGTGCGCTATTGGCTGACGACTGAACCTAATATGAATCTGATCTTTCAGAAAAACTATGTAGCCATTGGCCAAAACAACCTCAACTTGCGCTATGTTCCGCTGGCGAGTCCTCGTCAGGGAGCAACGGGCTACATCGAATACAGCTTCAACTCGGCAGCAGGTAGCCTGGCACCGATGGGTGATTCGGGTCCACTAGAAGTACAGGCTTACCAGCAGAATTATGCGGTGCTCAACCAGTTGGATGATTACTCGTATATCAACAATAGTACATTCACGCTAAATCCTCGTATCACCGCTTACCAGAACGGGGTGATCTTCTACGGTACAGAACCTGCTGGTAGCGGCAACACGCGGGTAGCTGCCAAGGAGGCAGAGTCTATACTTCAGGTCAACGTCCTAGGCAACCCTGTTATCGGCCATTCCGCTGAGGTGGAGATTAGCGGAGTGTCTGGTCAGTCGGTACAAATCCGGCTAGTCGACTTACAAGGTAAGTCAGTTTTCGAGCATAGCATCAAAGAGGTTAGCTCAACGGAGCGTGTAATCCTGCCGCTAGGTACAGCCCAAGGTATCCTTTTACTGAATGTGAGCACCGCCAACCAGCGTCAGCAAATCAAACTACTACGTCCTTAACTATTTCTATACACACCCTCCAACCGAAAACGCCCGGATCATCATAGATTCGGGCGTTTATTTTAATTGAATAGTTAAGGAGCTACTAATTAAAACACTCATCAGAAAGCAGATCAGTTTGCTATTTAGAGAGAGAGTTTTTTCATCACCTCAAAGGCACTCAATGTTGAATTTTTCAATTTAATAGATGAGCGTAATAATATATTCATAATCTTTTAGCTATTCATCGGCTCTCTTTTGTCCTGCCGTTCACAAGTAATAACTCAATACGCTGTTACTAGAGTTGAGTTAAGATCTCGATTGAGCGATTCAAAGAATGGCCTAATGAATATAGCTTAAGTATTCTAATTTTGGCCTACAGTTAAAATAGTACCTAATTCGAGATTACAAAAACTTCCTTCTCTTGCTCAACCTTCTTTATTTTTAATTGAGTCAAAACTACATTCGGTGTTTACAAATAGTAATAATTCCCATAAAAATTCACCTTCATATCATTGAATATCAATGATTTATCTTTAATTTAACGAACGCCGTAAACTTTTGCAACTTGATAATAATTCTATAGTGTTCTTCTATCTTTACGGCTGCCCGGTATAGGCAAACCTTTGTAAAATCTGTTCCTAATGAAAGCACTAGCTCGCTCAACTCATCAAAGTAATAGCCTTGGTCAATCATTGACTACTCTAACCGTCACCCAGGCTACTCAATACTTTGCGGCTAGTCTGGACAAACCCGGCAACTACCCCCGGATCGTTAAAGCCTACCTTACCTACTGCATCGCCCACAACTATACCTTCGATAAGTTTAGCCTTAGCCTGTATGCAGGAGGAAAAGCATCCAACCGCATCTCCCCTATTCGCAAATTTATCCTCTGGTATCAGATGCAGGGGCAACCATCCATCATTGCCGATCTACCCAAACAGCCAAAAAGTATTCCCGCTGCCGATGGCTTATTACTGGGATTTATGGCTGATCCCGAAGTCCGCATTTCCCCAAGCTCGCGGGTAACCTACCTGCGGGTTTTGAACGGCTTCTTCGATTACATTGTCTCTCAACGGGCCATGGGCGAACTGGCTAGCTTCAGTGCACAAACTGTCGATAAGTACTTGAACACCAAGCGCCTGTCGGCTTTTACGTATAATTTATATCTATCGTGCTTGAAACAACTGGCCGAGTGGGTCATCAAGACACAGGAGCGTCATCAGTTAACTACAAACCAATTGAAAGACCTGCAATCGATTACCCGCTTGAAAGGGAACCGGATCGAGCGGGACTATCATAAAGACAGCCTGACGGGAACCGAACGGGAACAGTTGCTGATGAGTATTGAAAAACCGGATGAACGCTTGATGGTGGCGCTGATGGCCTGGGGTGGACTACGTACTATTGAAGTGGTCCGGCTTCAGTTCAACGATATTGATGTGGAACGCCGTCGGATCTGGGTGTTGGGTAAGGGGATGCATACAAAACGGGACGTTCAGTTACCGGCGATCTGCTTTTCTTTGCTCCAGGACTACCTAAAGCAGTTTGGGGTCGGCAAACAAAACTCGTCAGACTCGCTGTTCGATCAATTGACGACGCGCTCGATTCGGTACCGCGTACAGAAGTATATGCAAGTGAGCGGTTTAAAACGCGCTCGTCTGTCGGCGCATAGTTTGCGGCATACAGCGGCCCAGCGTTTGTTGGATGAAGGGGTAGACGCAGTCCATGTTCAGCGGCATCTGCGGCACAAAAACTTTGAAACGACGTTAATTTACGTGCGCAAAAAAACCGACGAAGACTATTTTAACAGCATCTTGTAGTCCGTTCTTTCTGCACGGTTGTGCAAGCCTTGGAGGAAACTACTGTTTTCGGTGCAATGCTTGCAAACTGATCCACCAGTCTAAGGACATAATTCGGATCAAAGATCTTAACTAACGATTGGCGCGTTCGCCGGAAAAACGATTTCGGAAACAGGTCGGCACTACACCCAAAAAGTTTGCTTCTATTCTCCGCTTTAACGCCATTCTGAATCGGTTGAGGGCTCCTCAGTATCCGCTACTATACGGGGCTAGCGTCTTCAATACTTACCCGTTCAAAGCTGAGCTGAAAGCGCATCAGAAAGGTAAGTCCGATTATCGAACGTTTTGTACTAACTGCGATCGATCAGGTGTTCGAAATTGGTAGTTCAGCTGGATCTGTGGCTGTGCACGTATTTCGAGGCATCGAGTACTGAGGTATTGGTAGAAACTATAGTGATTCGCTTACGCTGAATGTCAAACAGATAAGGTCGTGCCGTTTGATTAATAATAAGACTTAGTAATTACCGTCCAACTTATTTTTGATTGCTTTCTTTTTCAGGTAAAAAAGTCGCCTTTGCTTTCTTTTGACTACGAACAAATCAACTTGACTACGAATATGATCAGCAGTAATGATCTTCCTCAGCCTACCCGCGGGTTAGACCTTTCCAAACTGAGTAGAACTCTGCTGCGTTGGTCAAGCCGCATTCTAGTCATTACCGTTTGGGTCAGTGCTTTCCTATTCGGCTTCTACATACTGGCTTTCTATGCCGCAGCCCTATACCAAGGAGACATGCAGCGCTGGAACGGCGTGTTACCTCGTTTGTATGAATCGAAAACAGCAACGGCTACTACGGGCATTGGTCTTCATTTTGCCGCCGGGGGCATTATCCTTATTTTGGGCA
The DNA here is from genome assembly GCF_021233055.1 of Spirosoma oryzicola. NCBI lineage: Bacteria > Pseudomonadati > Bacteroidota > Cytophagia > Cytophagales > Cytophagaceae > Spirosoma > Spirosoma oryzicola. The sequence goes on from NZ_CP089539.1 coordinate 222,287, forward strand.
GCATCCAACTACTTGACTCGGTTCGAATTCGTTTCCCGGCGCTACACCGATGGGTTGGTCGGTTATACATCGGAGCTTGCCTGCTGGCTGCTGTGGGGGGATTGGTGTTTATTGCTCTTAAAGGCACCATTGGCGGGCCGGTAATGAGCATCGGGTTTGGGCTGTACGGTCTGTTAATGGGCTGGTCAGCTTTGGAAACCTATCGACATGCCATTCGACGACAACTTGAGCAGCACCGCATTTGGGCTCTCAGACTGTATGCGCTGGCTATCGGCTCTTGGCTTTATCGCATGGATTACGGTTTTTGGCTATTACTAACCGACGGGTTAGGGCATACCCGCACCTTTAGTGGCCCTTTTGACCAGGTAATGGCCTTTTTCTTTTACATTCCTAATCTGCTGGTAGTCGAGGCTGTTAGCCGGGCTGGGGCCTACCGGGCCTCGACCACCCTAAAATTATTGACCTCCAGTCTACTATTATTGGCAACAGTTTTCCTGGGGGTAGGTACTTATTATTTTACCCGCTACTACTGGGGACCAGCCATCCTTACCTGGCTAGGTGCTGCTTAGGCATTCAGAAAATGAGCCAATCAACGAGTTTTTGAGCAGGATGACTACTCTGAACACTCCCTTAGTAGCTTGTGAAATACCTCAACATCAATCGCCAACTGAAAGAACTGTCGCCATTTCAGAAGAACGCTAAAAGCAGAAGTACAATCAACTTCCACTAGTCATAGGCTTAGCGAACACTCGACATAGGTAGCAAACGTCACGTCACGCGAGGCTACTCTTGAACGGTTCTGGCTTCGTAATCAACGTGGATAAATCACTTTGAAACGGCCGCTCGCACTCGCCGATGCCGGCAGGGTCGTCCCTCTTTTCTCATACAACGGTGCGTCAACGATGGTGTAAGTTCCTTCGATCAAGTCGGGAGTGACGCGCTGTACATTAACCTGCCATTTCGTCGTTGTGCTGGCTAGTAAGTAAGGCTTAATGCTCCAGTAATCGCCATTTGGCTGGTTGTTGAGCGCATTGGCAAACGTAATTTTGACCTGATCGCCTGTGTAGACGCCTACCCCTGTAAAGTTCGGCCAGACTATGGTTGTCTGATTCCACCCCGCATCCGAATAGTTAGTGCCAGCGCCGTATTCAACGTAGGTCTGCTCCTGGGGTGGCCGGGTCCGGTACAGCGAAATTGCCTGCCAGTCAACAGACTTGGTTTTACCCTCGTACGTGAAGTCGCTGCCGGGCGTAGCAAGAGAGGATTGATTGATCTGTACCCGCGTCACCGTTGGGGGTGATGGATAGCTACTCTGGCTGCCCGCCGGCCGGGGAGTAAAGCCCCAGGCTTCAATCTTCCGGGCGGCATTGGTATAGTCCCAGAACGGCTCTCCTGCCGATTGCGTCCGTAAGTTCATGTTTTCATTGAGCAAATTTTTTATCCGTATGTTCAGTCGTTCCTGAGTCGACCCACCGTTTTTAAGTGTAAAAAAGAATTCGATATCCACATACTCAGGCGTAATAGCAGTGATCCGAACCCGGTTATTGGGGTCGCCTACGTTGAGAATGTCCCGGCCAGTCAGACCTTCCGGAACACGGATAAAAGGCGTAACAATGTAGGGGTCGAACCTGAGTTCACCATTATCGACCGAAGGGTCATACACCTTGTAGTCGCGACCGGCCTCGAATGGGCCGTTGAAGTACATACTGACGCTGTACTGCGTACTACGGGCTTGGAGGTTGATGACAGACGCTTTATTCCCATACGGACTAAAGGCGGTAAAAGCCTCCAACGGGTACGCTTTGTCGGGTCCGAACGCAATGGGTTGCCCATCAATTGAACCAACCATCGTGCCGGTGATGTCATCGAGCGTGGTGTTGCGGACACCCGGTGCACCGGTAAACAGATAGGAACTCGTCTGGTTGACAGTAGCTATCTTGGCCGTTTCAATCAGCTCATCAACTTGCTCAGGCGATTGACAAGCCAGGAGCGTAAAAGCGAGCACGGTGCTTAGACAGGCAGGAATAGTGATTAGGCGCATAACGTTTAGCGTGTTAAATGTTGAACCGAGAAACTAAAGAAATATCGACTAAAAGCCACGCCCACCGGTAGGCACTGTCGGCTGTTTGTCGAGGCCATAGACACGCCGGGTTTGATAAAGTGTTGCACGCCACCGATTTATTTTTACGCGGTCAATGGACGCAATTTTATCCGCAAAAAAAACGACGAGTACTGCAACAGTCGGGTGTACTTTTTGTGTCTGTAGCCGTGCAAGGGTCAGTATCCGTCAAACCCGAATGCGCTGGTACGATTTTCACCTATGGATCATGTCAAACGATACGTCTGGATTGGCTTGCTGCTCGGTTGGATCAGTAGCTGTAATCGCTATACTGATCAGCAGCCAACCCCCGACACTGGCCCTACGGCAGGCACTGCCCAGGCGCTTATTCAGCAGTACCCTCAGGCTCAGAATACCCTATTTACAACCCTCGTTGCTAATCAGCTCTGGCAGGCTACCTTTACCCAGCAGCGACAGCGCTACCAGGCGCTGGTCAGCCCCACACGACTGAGGACTGTTGATCAGTTGGTTGAGGGCTCACTTCCTGATTCACTCACGCGTATTCTAAGGTCAACGGCGGTCTGGGGAGGCACGTTCAGCAATCCGCGTTTTCGCCAGTATACCGGGTGGTACACAACTCCTTTCGTGAGCGGACCGCCCTCGTACGTATACGCTGATTACACCTGGCAGCAACAGCCTTACACAGCACGCTGGTATATTGTCCGGTCAAACTCCGGCGTGCCATTCTATTATGCTGAACTACTACCGTTTCAGCAGGCCAGCTACGAAACGGATGCTCTGACTGACCTACCGGAATCAATACAATCATCCTTACGCGACCAGAAGCTAACGTTCACGTATGCAACGATCTCCGTTGAGGGCTTTAATAAACAGCAGTATACGGTGTGGGTCAACCAGCAGAACCAGATTTGGGAACTCACGTACAATGACGCAGGGCAATTGATGGCCGCCATCAGCCCTCAGGCAGAGCCGCCTATTCAGCAGATCGATCAATTACCATCGGCTATTCAGGCTTATCTGCGACGACCCGAACTGGCCGGATTTGATCTGAGTCGGGCTGGGGCATTGTACGGTTATACCACCCGTCATACCTACGGCTCGCTGAATACGTATCGAGTGAGTCTGGTAAAAGAGAAACAGGGCTGGCTATTATTATTTTCAGAAAATGGTCAACTTATCAGCCGATCCTTTATGACAATCAGCTACTGACAATCAACACATCAATAGACAGAAGCCCTCACCTCTGACCCGTCTCCGTACATGCCGCTATTCGGCCACAAGTCTTACCGAACCCTTACCGAACTGGTCGTGGGCTGTCAGCAAGGGCAACCGCGGGCGCAGCGGGCGTTTTACGAACGCTACCAGGCGCGGATGCTGGGGGTCTGCGTGCGGTACGCCCGTACGGTGGCAGAAGCCGAAGACATCTTTCAGGAAGCGTTCGTTAAAGTGTTTGCCCACATCGACGAACTAGTCAAACCCGAATCAGCTGACAGTTGGGTAAAGGCGGTCGTGGTACGCACGGCGATCAATTATTACCACCGCGTCACCCGCCCCCAGGAAAATTTAACGAGCTACGAGGCTCTCAGCGAGTCGCCTTCCAGTGATGATCACCTGCGGCTTCTGGCCGGTTACGATCAGGAAGCCATCTTGGGGTTGCTGGCCCGCCTGCCCGATGCGTACCGGCTAGTCGTCAATCTATACCTGATCGAAGGCTATACGCACGCTGAAATTGCGCAGCTCACCAACGTTCCCGAAGCTACAGCCCGTTCCCGTTTCAGCCGGGCTCGCCAACTACTCTTGACACTCATTAATCAACATGGCCTCCAACATGAATTCTTGGGATGAAGATCCCGACGAGCTGCTGCGCCAGCGCTGGCAGCAGACGTTCGCTGATTTTGAGGTTCAGTCCCGGACTTCATTGCGTCGGCGCGTACTCGGCCAGGTAACGGCTCGTAACCACCTCAAACTGCCGGTTTTGCTGGCGGGGGGGGCACTCTTGTTGCTGATCAGCACCATCCTGGTTTACACGATTCACCGAAGTAACCGCCCCGCGTCACCTCAGAGCCGTATTACCAATGTTCAGCTTGCTCCTTCTACACAGTCTGGACGGGTTACCGTTCGTCAGCCTGCGATTCCGGTCAAGCCTACTACATTAGCAGAGCAATCCGAAATCGGTTTACGGGTTAACGGGTCCATAACCAGACCGCAGCAAACAGATCGTGAAGCAATTATATCCAATACAAAGATTGGCATTGTGGAAGGTTCATCCAGACGCTCCATGCAGCTAACTACTCGACTTCGTCTACGCAAGGAATCGAACATGCCGCTGGTAGAATCTTATCACCCCGGTCGCCCCTTGGACAAATCGCCCCATTTCTTAAACACCCGCTTTCCCATTACGTCGTCCCCTTCGGTCAAAGTCAATAAACGCGAGTGGGTAGAGGTTTCTGCGGAAGATTTGGATAAGATAGGAAAGGGCGCTAGCGATCCCATTGCTGAGGATCACGTATTGAATAGTCTGTCAGCAACCACTGCTTGGCCCGTCGTGTTTGCGCAGCTTGAAATCCCGAAACTCTCTGCGTTACCCTCCTCGCTGCGTGCGCTACCCGGCCAAATTCCTGCCTATGAATTCGTGGGTCACCCGGCTGATGCTGCCGAAAACCGCGTTAACCGGCACAAACAGTGGTTTGTCGAAGCGGTACCGCTGAGTAGTTTTCAATGGATGACTAGTTCATCTTCGTCAACCGCTTATCTCACACAAGTCAACGCCCCGGCGGCTTTTTCGCCAGCTACCTGGGGTTACCAGATTAACGGGGGATTACGCTGGCAGCGCTGGCAGGCTTATCTATCCATAGGACAGCTTCGGCGCTGGGCCTATTATACAGTCAACGAAAACCGGTACCGCATGGAATCCGGCCCAACAAATTCGTATCAACTGGTTCGGGAAAAGCACGTAGTAGCCGAAAATGTCGCGCTGCCGATGGTTGGCGTTGGTCTAAGCCAGTACCGCTTACTGGGACAGGGCCGTTACGTAGTTGAACTGGGTAGCCAGGTTGCGTATTCACCAATGGGCGGACAGACCTTGGCTAGTCTGCGGGGAGGAGCCAGCCGACGACTACCTGTGAGCCGACGGCATGAGCTACAGGCTGGCTTGACGACTGAGTACGGCCTGACCCGATTGACGAACGAACAGCAACAGTTAGTTATTCACCCAATTGTGGTGGGCGTCAGTGTACGAATTCAACCTCGTCTGTATTCTAAGGAGCAGTAAAGATCCGTTGAGGGAGACTCTGACGTCAGCAGACCGCTAATTTCCTCAGATCTTTATTCATATCCTCTGGTTTGCCAACTAAAACTAACCTAACCAGAACTAGCGAATACCTGGTCAAGAATTTTCTGGACTCGCTCAGCGCTTACTTGATGAATTGACCAAGCTCTACTTTCATGAGGAAGAATAAGCAAGTCCTGTATACTTGCTGTTTGTTTTCTGTTCCAACGTTTTTGCCCATTCTGTTCACAAAAGGCGTTACTCGATACAACAATCTACGTATCGAACCAGAAGCAGAGTCGGAGCGGATACGATCAGCCGTTAAGTACCGATATCGGACCGATCTATGCTGCATTTTAGATCCTACTGCCAAAAATTTGATTCGTTTTAAAAATACAATTTTCTATGAATCAATTGCTTGAAAGAGTAATAGTTGCAAGTAAGAACCTATTGCGGTACGCTATTGATCTAGCTAATCCAAATAAGGATTTTCTGTCTTATGACGAACCGCAACCAGTCGCAGAGCCACTCCCCTACCCAAACCGGAGTGGATTTTACGAACCGATTTCTGGAAAGTGACTTAGTCAATTTAGTAATTAATCAATGAATAGCTATATAAGGGTGTGAGGCTGTTGATTTCAACCGGGCTGGTCGACCAGATTTTTATTCGGGGATTTCTATTCTTTTTTCTTTGCCTTGGATGCCTGAGCCGCCTGGTCAAAACTGGGTTGCGCTACAATCAGTATCGGTAGTAGCGAAAGTCTAGCGATGAGCTCGTTTGCATTGGTTGTTTTAATTAAGTAAAAATGGTCCTAATGCTTACGTATTTACTATCATTATAGCCTTGATCATCAAAGCAAAAACTATAGGTTTAGCTTGGCGCCGGATGCCTCCTTAGCGCCAAGCTTATCGTGAATGGTGGTTTGCACGCGCAACAGATAAAAAATAAACGATCTAGTTGACTAAAGACTGCTACTTCTACTAAAAGTGCGGATATTGGTTGACAAGTAAGGCTATATGAATGCTTCTAAGAGCGAGTCTTGCTATCTTACTGACCTCCTGGTGTTGACAGCGGGTTGTATCTTGGCTTGTTTGACCTGAATGAACCGATGCTGAAATAGACGATAGACGAGATAACAATAACCCAACATAACCCCTAGCTCAACTACCCAGACCAAAGGCTCCTGTTTATAGCGGCCTGCCTTCATATCCTGAAAATAGTCAAACACGATCCAGCCGAAGCCAACTGTCATCAGTAAACTGGCCAGGATGACACTTAAAGTTAGGCTGTAATTTTTCATAATCGAATCCAATAAGGGTAGTTTAGTTAGGCGAAAAATGTCGATGCTGCTTCAGTTTGGTCGTAACCGGCTCAATCCGGCGACGAGACACTTTAATAATTTGCCGGTTGTATAGACTCAGCTCTAAGGTCCGGGCATTGAGGGAATCAATTGTCTGAACAAAACTGGGATTAATCAAATCAGATTTGTGAACCCGCACAAAGTCAGGTAAAAGCTGCTCGAACCAGTTCAGGCTTTTAGCGACCAGCAACGGTTTCAGCGCGTCTCGGTAAAGCCAAGTGTAGTTGCCAAACCCTTGTAAACGAACAATAGTGTTTAACTGGACTGGCTTGTTGAAGCCAGGAATTTTAATAGAAGCATCGATTGGATGAGCAGTAGTAGCCATAAGAAAAGAGGTTTACGGTAATAGCTAGTGAGAAATAAGCGGATAGTACCGCTGGGTCCAACAGTTTTCAGTGGAACAGCGTCATGAGAAGAGATGTCCTAGTCCGATCCAATCGATTTTAACGCCACAACCAATAGCTTCTAGATCAGAGCGGTTCCGTTCCGTTAGGCCGACAGGATAGTACGATTAATTAACTGGACCCAGGAGTAGAGAGCAGCAGGAACAAGAAAAGAAGATCGGCTTATAGCCGCCAGATGGCATATATCGCTTGCAGCCGCCTACGTTTAAGGAGGCTATATTTATACAAAGTAACTGTAAATAAAATACCAGTAAACGAGCCGTTTATCGATAAAGGTATCGGATGCTTGCAGGGGGAAATAACCGACTTGGTAGTTGAAACCTTTCGGTAAACACTCGTTGATGGTTTAGGCGTTTGAACCGGCGCGCTGGCTACATAGGCGTCATACACATCGCCAAAACTGTCACCGGTCTCGCCTAGATCGACCTCTAACGCAGCACAGGAGTAAAACAAACCTACCAGGAGCACCGTCAATTGAACGAGTATTTGACGGCTCCAACCCGTCAGACAATACTTCCGCCATAGCGTTACAGACTGTAGAGTCGACCTATTGGTGGTGGAAGCGATTGACGTGCTCAACATAGGTGAAGAAGCGTAGGCGTAAAACAAACTGGCTGCTTTAAGCGGACAGGCTTTGTGTTGTCGGGAAGACTAAGTGATTTAATGAACAAGTTGGCAAAAGCGCTGCCAGTATTTTTACTTGCCCGTATCTACTACCAGCAACAATATATACTTACTTATAAAAGCACTGATTTACAAGTAAGAATCGAATAGGCAAGAAGCTTCAGATATGTCTTTAATGCACCCTGAGTTAAATATGCGTCAAGCAGTAAAGTTAACAGTGGGGTATAAAATCTACATACTTGGGGCAATTTATAATCACTCTATTTATTTATCTATTTATAATCAGACTATTTAACGATCATGTATATACGTGTAAAAATATATAGTTACAAAGACCTGGGCTGTTGATGAATATATCGTCTATAAAAAATCGGATCTCTGCTGAGGAGCTGGCTCTGTGTAGTATGGTTGATGCTGATGAACTGTCTTCCTAGTATATGCTTTGTGCGCTTAGTTTGTATCCTTTCTCGGCTACCGATGCCGAATACACTGTTATGGCTCCCCTGCTCGATAAGGTAACCGAGGGAACCTATACGGGAAATTACTCACAATCAAGAAGCCCCGCCGGGGCCAAACCTTGACCACTATCCAAGTAAATGGTAAAGAAACTAAAGGCTATTTTGTCTCCCACGATTTATTTAAAAATAGGGGTACTTTAGAAATTATCACGAAGTAATAGAACCTCCGATCCCTGAATCAATGTGATGGACACCCATTCAAAAGCAATTGCCCAGAAGCCTTAATAGAACGTCCAAAAACCGGACAGACCGATCGCCAGGCTACTTTCCCAACGACCGGTCTGTTTATAAATCAGGCAGCTAATAATAGAAGTGTAAACTTAATAAGCTGCTGCCAAGGCTACATAAACACTTATTTCAAGGGATTATCGGTTAATTTTTCGGTTCGGATATATGCCTTCAACGTCCCAATTTCTCGCCCTTCGCTGACCCCGGAAGGCTTGATCGTGTAAGTCCCAACGGCGGCAGGTACAATGAACGTCTCGGCGTAATGCACAACGAACGGTTCGAACGCACCCGATGGACTTTCCACCGTGGCTTCATCGCCTTCAATCAGATTGATGACGTTGACGACACCCTGCGTATCGTGAGCCACCGTCTTCGAAAACCAGTGCCGACGGGTTTCGATGAACGAATCTTCATCAAGACCGGTGCGCTCCTCCCGCCAACCGTCACCACGCCCAATCTCCTGAATTTGATTCAGCAGATTCGCTTCGGTCCAGGGCGTTGTGCGGTCCCATTGAATATTTTTTTTGCCGTGTTCCAGAGAAATAGGCCGGGGCTTTCCGTCTAATCCCGTGCGGCCCCAGTCCCAGAGTTTGAATGTAAAGTTGAAAGGGGTCGCGCTAATTTCCAGCACGACGCTGTTGGCCCCCGAACAGTGTACCGTCCCGGCAGGAATCAGAGCATGGTCGTGTTTTTTGATTGGCCACTTTTCGACGTATTTATCAGCATCAAAATGGGCCTCACCTTCCTGCGCTTTCTCCAAATCGGCAATCATCTCGGCCGGGTGAATATCTTCTTTCAGCCCCAGATACACACAGGCGTCTTCTTTCGCTTCCAGAAAATAATAACTTTCGTTCTGGGTGTAAGGCATCCCGAATTGCTTTCGCATGTACTCGTGCAGGGGATGCACCTGTAAGCTCAGATTGCCGCCCTCGATGGTATCCAGAAAATCGAACCGGATCGGAAACTCAGCGCCGAATGCAGCATACACTTGCTCGCCCAGCAACTCTACTGGATGACTGAAAACCACGTCGATTGACGGAATTTCGAAGGTTTCGCCATCGAAGTTAAAAAGTAGACTGTTTTCTTCGGGAACGCAATCGAACCCCCAGGCGTAATTGACCGCCGATCTGTCCAGATCACAGATCTCTTTCAGCCATTGTCCACCCCACGGCCCCGGATCGAAGAACGGAACCACCCGGAAGGGCCGCCGAACGGCCAGAGCCATCGCTTTTTGCAGAGTCGTTCCGCTGATGAGCTTGGGCGTGTCTTCCCGCGTGGTGTCAATCACGTAATCCCAGCGCTCCATGAAGCTTTTCTTATGCCGATCCAACACTTTCCAGTCCACGTAGAAAGCCCGTTTATACTGGTACGCAAAGACCGCATCCGCATTCTGAGTGCCCAGATTATTTACCCGATTTTGCCGGAATCGAAGCTGGATCTCCCACCGAGGCATGTCGGCATAGACCAGCACGTTGGGCTGATCTACGAACAGCGCGGCCCCGATTCCAACCACCAGCACCACGCCTTCGGCAATGGCCTGAATAGTTTGCTGGCAGGTCGCTAGTTCGGCTTCGTCATAAAAACGGGACAACTCAAACGGGCATACGTAGCCAAAAACCGGGTCATCCGTCACGAAGTCGTTAACCAACTCATCGATTTCGCCCGGGCTGCGGAGGGCGTGGCCCGTTTCAATGACCGTTAGCTGGTCCGACAGGGTGCTTAAACCCGCAATAACTTCGTCGGTATAGACGCCCAGATACGCGTCCACTACCACGATGGTTTTCGGTTTCCCGGTTGCCTGAATGTGCTGGCGTAAGGTACCCGCAATGGCTTCCCAGCCCGTTAGGCATGTTTCGCCTTCTACGGAGACAGCCGGATATTTGTCAAAAGTTGATTGTGTTTGAACGGTCATAATTCAGCGTTGTATACTAGATGAGCAGTTCCTAACAGAGCCGCCGAATCCGTTAAAAGACTGGGCACAACGGCCACGTTTCCCCACGTGGCCCAGGCATTTTGGTTCAGGCGGTGTTGGATTGGAGGTATAATGACATTGCGGCTAGCCATCACCCCGCCCCCCAGAATGAGCACTTCCGGATCGTACGCCTGCACTAAGTTATAAGCACAGGCCGCCCAGATCGCGATGCTTTGATCCCGTAGGGTAATGGCAAGCGCATCGCCCTGCTCGGCACAGCGGAAAACGGCCTCGTAATCGACCGTGTCATACCGGCAAAGCATACTTTGGGCGTACGTTGTGTGCGTCGTTGCCCGCTCGGCTAAACTCCAGGTTGAGGCCTCGGCCTCTGCACAGCCCACGGCCCCGCAGTTGCACCGATTACCGTGGGTGTTCTGGATAAAATGCCCCCCCAGAACGCCCGCCTGGAAGTGCTTGCCGCGCAATAGCTGACCTTCGATGACCGCCGATGTACCGATTCCGGTACCGAGCGTCATCAGCACGACGTTGTCATAACCGCGTCCGCTGCCGTGCTGCCATTCTCCCAGCAGAGCCGCTCGGGTGTCATTTTCAAGGTAAAAGGGAACGCCCCAGGTTTCTCTGGCCCAGCCGGGTAAGTCCAAGTTGGGGGCATCGCTATATTTGGCATTGATGGACAGAACGCGCTGTTGAACGGGATCAACGATGCCCGGTACCGCAACACCCAGACCCGCCAGATCAGCCGCCGACAGACCCGCTTTTGCCAGCATGTCGTTGACGGTGGCCTGAATCTGGGGTAATCGGCTTTGTAGTCCCTGACCCGACTGCGAATCCAGCTGGCTGGTCAGCAAAACGGTCCCCGCCCTGACAAGCCCCAGCTTGATACGCGTACCCCCCAGGTCGATAGCGATGATTGCTTTTTGCTCCATACCCGTTTATTTTTTCGTTTCCCGTTCCTTTTCCAGTAGACTCAACCGGGCGTACAATTCAGCAATACAGGCTTCGTCCAGCAGCCATTTTGGTTTGGCTAATTCTGCCGGTTGGGGCGTCCAGCTGTGGGTAACCAGACCGTATTGATCGCGGGAGTTTTGCCAGGCGTAATCGAGACTTTGCTTGATTTTGGTAATATACTGGTAGTCCCCGTTAACCCGGTAAAGCGCTTCGTAACCCCGGAAAAGCACCGTCACAAACCAGGGTAAATCGATCTGAATGGCGGACGAAGCGGGATGCTTCTGCTTGCTGAAATGAACGTACGTATCCTTGGCTAGTTGTTCGGCCTGTTTCAAGTACTGCTTATCGCCGGTAAACTGGTACAACAGCACCGCAGCTTCAAGCATGGATCCGGAATTATAGGTGTAAAAGACCCGGTTCACGGCCCCAGTTGCTTTGCGATCATTGGCATACACGCCAGTCGAATCGAGTAGGCTGGTGTGCATCCAGTTGTAAAACTTTTTGCCCCATTGCAGGTACTGCGGGTCTTTTGTGCCCTGATAGAGCTTGAGCGCTGTGAGCGTAGCCATGCCGTTGGAGCAGGCCGGTTTCTGATCGCGATGCCCTTCCAGCCACGTCACACCGCCCCCCAACTCGTCGTCCCATCCGCTCAGAATAAAGGTAAATACGTCCTTCGCCCGTTTCAGGTAAAGCGGATTTTGGGTGTTGAGATAGGCTTCCATGTAGTCGATTCCCACTAATCCGTTATCATCATAATACCGGTCCGACTTCTCGAACTGAACCGGATACGCCTGATAACCCACCGGTGAACGACTTGAATCGCGGTAGGCTTCGATTCCCGTAACCAGACTGTCCAGATACGACAGTTGAGTTTTCCGCTCGGAAGGAACTTTAAGCAGTACGTTGGTCGCCGAGAACATTCCGGAAAACGGCCAGAGAAAGCTAACCGCCTTTTCCTTGACGTTGCCTCCCTGCATGTATGTCAGCGTATCGTTGCGGTTTGAGGGGTAATTTTCCGAAAACAGATTATAGGTCGGCACCCGGTACCGACGCCAGACGTTGGTGTAGGTTTCCCGCGCCCGGTTCAGGTACTCCGCCGACGCTTTGGGGGCCTGCCCAACTGCGGTCTGGACGGCCAGAAGCAATCCAACCGCTACTATTCGGGCGGGCTGTTTTTTGCTTAGGTGGGTCAACTTTTTCATTCGTTTATGCTTATGTTGAGTAAATCAGATCGCCGAATCGGTCCCGCTACTGGGCCGAAGGCGGAGGGGTTTGAATGCCCCAGTTTGTGTTGGGCTGACTGCCCATGACAAAGCTTAATTTTCCGCCCTGCATCAATTCGTCCCGGTACATCCAGCAGTTTGACAAGGGCTTTCCGTTGAAGGTGGCCGACTGCACGTACACATTTGTGGTAGAGTTATTTTTAGCTTCGATCTGTAGTGTCTTACCATCGCCCAGCCGAATCGTCGCCTGATCGAAGGCGGGGCTTCCCAGCTGAATAATTGGTCGGAGATCGGTAAAGCCTTTGACATCAAATAAACCAAGCGAGGCTATAACGTACCACGATCCCAACTGGCCCTGGTCTTCGTCCTGCCCGTAACCGTAACCGTGAATGGGTTCGACACCGTAGAATTCATCGCAGATGGCGCGGGTCCATTTCTGAGTGAGCCAGGGTTTGCCGGAGAAGTTGAACAGCCAGCTAATGTGCAGGTTCGGCTGATTGCCATGGTTATAAATCGACTTGATACCGGCAAAGGCGTCGATTTCCTTGCCACCGCCAAACCCGTTTTTCTGAGCTGTTGTGAAGATGCCGTCGAGCCTGTTGTTGAATTCGTCGTTGCCCAATTTATCTATCAGTGCCCGTGGATTCTGCGGTACGAAAAAGGTGTACTGCACAGCATTACCCTCCTGAAATCCCCGCCAGGGTTCGTAAGGGTCGAATTTGTCGATGAAGCTGCCGTCTGCTTTTTTCGGGCGAACCAGTTTGTCCTTCGGTTCGTACAGAAGTTGCCAGCCGTTGGAGAGTTTGGCAAATTGCCCATAATCCGTTTGCTTACCCATTGATTTTGCCAGTTGGGCGGCTGCGAAAGCACTAAAGCTATATTCCAGCGTGTGCGAAGCCGAAAAGTGGGAGCCGGTCGAATCGGTTTTGTCTGCGTCTAGGTAAGGCACGTAGCCACGCTTGACGAACGCTTCGACATCCAGTTTGCCGGAACCAACGGGCCGGTTTCGCCCGCTCAGTTCGTTGGCCCGAATAGCCTCATAAGCCAGATTCGTGTCGTAATCCCGAATACCCGCCTGATACGCCCCAGCTATGGCCAGACCGACAAAGTTCGTTCCTACGCCCGATACAAAATTGCTGTTGGCAATGCCATCCCCAAACCAGCCCCGTTCCTTGTAAATCGCCAACTGGGTTTGCACAAAATCGTTGTAGCGCTCGGGGTACGAAAGCGCCCAGAGCTGCGTCAGGTTCCAGTAGCCGCCCCAAATCGCATCGGTGTTGTAAAAGTTGTAGCTGAAATTTCCTTTTTTATCACGCGGCAACTGACCGATTGTTCCGTCGTGTCGGGGATAGGAACCGTTCACGTCGTTGGCGATCCCCCGGCCCAGCAAGGCGTGGAACAAGCCCGTGTAGAACTTTACTTTGTTGGTCTCAGCCCCTTCAACGGCCAGCTTGCCGAGTTCGGTTTGCCACGTATCCTGGGCCTGCTTTCTGGCTTTTTCGAACGACAGCTTGGCAGCTTCGGCTTCCAGATTAGTTTTCGCGTTGGCAATGGAGGTGTAGGACAAGCCTACTTTCAGTTCGATGGCTTCGTTGGCGTTGGTAGCGTATTCCAGAAAAAGCCCCGCGCCTTTTCCGCTGGCCGACTTGCTTTGTGCCTGAACGCCAGCGTCCGTGAACGCCCCTACCGACCGTGGGCTTTTGCTCACTTCGCCCCAGATGTACATGGAAACCTGCCCGTTCGGATCGTAGGTTTTTACGTACTTAGGATAGGTCGTTACAAATCCTTCAAAGTGCGTGTCGTCAATCATGCGAACCTCCGACTTCCGTACCTCCCCGCTTTCGCCCTGCACATTACCCAGGTCCAAAATAATGCGCGACTGGTCATTTTTGGGAAAGGTATACCGATGAAAACCAACGTGTTTAGTAGCAGTTAGTTCGGCGGTGATTCCGTAATCATCTAGCAAAACCTTGTAGTAACCGGGTTCGGCTACCTGATTTTTTCGATCAAATTTAGACCGGTAACCACTGCCCGGCTTGTCTAGATCACCGGGTTTTACTTTCAGCTCACCGGTAGCGGGCATAAAACTGACCCCACCCACCTGCCATTCGTGGAAGTGGACAAAGCCTTCGATGGAGTTGTGCCGCGTATCGTACCCAACCGCTTCCCAGCCTTGATTGTTACCGTAGTGCCCGTTGGTGGAAGGAGCCAGCTTGGCCATGCCGTGGGGGACAGCCGCTGGCGTGTAAAAGAACCACCGGCTATGGGCCGTTCCGATGTTGGGATCGACGTAGTGGAGCACATTAGGGCGTTTCACGGCGCAGGACGTGAGCAGCGCAGCGAGGGCAAGACCACCGAAGAGGGTGGAAAAATGGATTCGTTTCATGACTTATCTGTATTTTGAAAGGAGCGCCTGTATCCGTTGCATCCAGGCTACGTCAACTCCTTCGATGTTCGCGTATCGACCGGCCCCGTTCAGGCTGGCAAACTGGTAATACCCGTGCGAAGCTGGGTCTCGCAGGACGGTGTTGATGGCGTCGATATTTCCCTGCGCGTAACCTAACCACGCGGTATTCTGGTCAGCTTCGTACAGCTTAATCATCGCCTGAGAGCCCCACCCGCACCAGGCCGGGGTAACTCGGAGATCACTAGTGTTGAAGATATACACGTTGTGCGTCTTATCCCAGAGCGTCCGGTTCATGGCATTGCCCAGCGCCTGCGCTTTAACCAGGTACGACGGGTCTTTCAGGGCTTGTCCGTACACCAGAAAAGCCTCCACCATAATGGCATTGTCGTAGGTGAATTTTTCGGTAAACCGTTTGCCCGCCCGGTCAATCTGCCAGACAAAAAGTCCGGTGCTGCTTTCGTATAGCTTGGTAGACAGCCACTTATCCACGGCGGTTGCCCACTCGCGATAAACAGCTTCACCGGTGAGGGCGTACAACCGCGCAAACAACTGCATGGCTAAGCCGTTCGACTGGGTTGGCTTCACCGTTTTGGCCGTGTTCCACCAGAAGCCGCCGTCGAAGGTCGTGTCCCAGGCACCGCTTTTGATGAGCCAGTTGGCGCACGCTTTTGCTTTGTCCAGATAGGCCGCTTTCATCGCCCCGGTACTGACTTCGTAGGTATCCAGATAAACGACTCCCGATAAGGCGTTGTCGTCGATGTATTTCAGCGAGTCGGAGCCTTTTTCACTACCGTCAACGCGCACGAAACCAAAATAACCACCGATGGGGCTGGTATCATCCCAGAAATGGCTCATCCAGTTGAAGCTATCGTTCATGTAGGTCGCGTGGTTCGTCTCCCCAATGCTGACCATGGCGGCATCCGCGTAAATCTGGCTGGTATTGTACCATTCGAACGCCGACGTCGGATCGGTGGTCGCGTTGACCCGGTAGCTCTTGTACGGGGTCAGCAGATTAGCCAGTACGTAGGCATGGCTTTTCTGGGCTGCTGTCCGATACCGCGATACGGTTGGCGTAGGTACGGTCGGCGTGGTCGTGTCAGGTTCCGCAACGGGCGACGGTGACTGCTTATCGCCACAAGCCGTAACGAGCGTAGCGGCTACAATCAGCCAAAGTCCATAAAAAAGAAAGTTCTTCATAATCGGGAGCGTAACCCTGTGCCACAGGCGGTTATGCCTATAACACAGGCTATTCGACAAGAGTAATCAGCAGCGACGGCGCTTACTTCAGCACAGTTACCTGATGCGTATACGGCGCGTTCGCCCGGAGAAGCAGGTCCACTTTCACCTTCTTGCCATCGGCAGTTGGATCGAACTTATACGTATTATCCCACTGTGCATCGGAAACCGGCTGAACCTGAAAATACGATGCGGGGGCTCCGGCGGGACTGTTGTTATTCACATTCGCACTGCCCAAGTACTCAAGACCATTCGCGGTATGCATAACGAACTTATACCGCTCGTCACGACCCCAGGAAAAGGGGTAAAACTCAACCGGAATGCTGGCGGCTGTCCACGTCCCATTGCCCGCGTAGGTAAGCGTACCAATTTCCTTGTTGTACGCCGACATGAATAAGCCAACTGACTGAATTTCGGTAGCCTGCGCCGTGGCAATGTTGAAATCGTACCGCAAGCGGTAGGTTTTCGTCGCGCCGGTCAGGGTTACGGGCGTGTTACCTTCCCGAAGGGTATCTTTGGCAACGTAATAGTTTTTGCCGCTGCCCGCCCGTCTGTCCGTCAGGTAATAGGTACCGGCCTTTAGCGAGGTAAACGCTTCGAAGACGCCGTCCTCGGTTTTCTTAAGCGCAATGCTCTTCGTTACATCCTCACCGCCTTCGGTGGCGCTTCCCGTCAGATACAAGCTGTCCGGCAGTTCGGCAAACCCGGCGGGGCGAGTCATGGTCAGAATGCGGGTGATCGTACTCATCTGGCGGTTCAGCGCGATTGACGCCAATACCGTCCATTTGACGCTACCCGTCGAAGAAGCCGCGATACCCCCCAGGGCCGCGATTTTTTTCAGGTCGTTGTGGCTCAGGGTGAGCTGAGGCTGTACGCCCAATCCGTCGGATACTGTTTTGTAAAACGGCTTGCTGAAGTCGCCATCGACCTTATCAAACGCTACTTCGTACAAGACACCTTCAGCGGCCTGGGTGGGCTCCCATTTAAACTGCACACTGGCCGGGGTACTCGGCTCCAGCTTCACACTGGTATTATTGTCGGGGGTCATCAGCGAACTGACCGGGGTGACCGCCGGATTCAGTTCCCGGACCGTCTGGGTACAGGAGGCAATCGACAGCACGGCGAATAAAGCCATACTACCATACGTCAACGCTTGTTTCATGGAGCGGGTTGATTAGACGGTTAGTAACCAGGATTTTGGGTCAATGATGTGTTTAGATTCAGCTCGGAAGCGGGGAGCGGCCACAGGTAATTTTTGGCCGGGTCGAACTGTCGACGTTGCGCCCGGATGTAGCCGTTGTCTACCGCCGGGTCGCCAAATTTGGCACCGTGGGCGTAGCCGTTGAGAACCGTCTCGGCGATCCGCCACCGGCGAATGTCGTCAATCCGTAGTCCTTCCATGGCGAACTCGGTCCGGCGTTCCCGCCGAATAATCTGCGTCAGATCGCCACCTGTTGGGAAGTTCAACGCTGCCGCGTCCGTGAAGCCCGCCCGCTGCCGCAGGGGCCGAATCGTTTTGTCCCACACATCGGCGGTCATCTGTCCCAGGCTTTGCTTCGCTTCCGCGTACATCAGCAGGACTTCGGCATATCGGATCAGGTGAAGATTCAGCCCCGACGCAAAGTTGGCCAGACTATTCGGGTCGTAGTATTTGCGCCAGTAGTAACCCGTGGGTGAGCCCTGCCCGTTGAGCGCGTATTCGTTCAGAGCGGGGCGGACCGGGTCCGAGCCGGGTCGGATGTAGATCGTTTGCGTCGTGCCGTCCGCGTTCCGCCAAAGGTACTGGTCATAGACAACTGTGGCCGTCAGCCGAGGGTCGCGATTGACGTAGGGATTGCTTTCGACGTACCCTGAGCCCGTCTCGCTGATCGCTTTGCCGTTAAGCATGATGTAGTCGTTGACCAGTTCCTGCGTGGGGGCCAAGCTATTGGTTCGGGCTCCAACCGAGCGGGGAGCGAAGTCGAAAAACTCCGACCAAGTACGCAGACCGGGTACGTATTGCAGGGCCAGCATAGACTCGTTGCTGGTTTTGTTAACCGTTGGGCTGCTGAACAGATCGCCGTAATTGGCCGCCAGTCCGTACTGTCCGTTGGTCGTTTGATCGTTCATCAACTGTTCGCAAAGGGTAACAACCTCGGCCATCCGATTTCCTTCGTAGAGCAAGGCTCTGGCTTGTAAGGCAATAGCAGCCCCTTTGGTAATCCGACCGTTATCGGCGGGGGCGTAGGCGTCCCGGGAGGGCAGCACAGCCGCAGCCGCTGTCAGCTCATCCGTGACAAATTTCAGAACGGTGGCTCTTGGTGAACGGGCAATCGTTTTGGCTTCGTCCGGCGAAATATTGCGGTCCAGCAGGGGAACGTCGCCATACCATTTCATCAGGTTAAAATGGTGCCAGGCCCGCACGAAACGCACCTCACCTTTCATCCGCGCCAGCGTCTCCGCCGGAAGCGTCGTGTTCTGATCCACGTTGGTCAGGAAGATGTTGCAGGATTTGATACCGCTATAATAAAACGACCAGTCGTTCTGGAACTTCGGTAACGTCGAGGTAAAACTACCACTCGCGATGGCTTCTGGATTGCCCGCTGCCGACCCTTGCGCGGTGTAGGCATTATCCGACAAAGCCTCGTTGTAGAAGTATAACGTGCTGTTATACATGCCACTGTAAATGTTATTCAGAGCATTATTTACGTTCTCGCCTGATGTCCAGAAGTTAAGTTCCGTAAACCGGTCGACCGGGGCTATGTCTAAAGGTCCGCACCCGACGACGGTAAGCAACACCAGGCACAGGCTACTTATCTTTTTGAGAAGATTCATATCTAGTTGTTAGGTAAGGGTTATAGGCTGAGATCGAGACCGAACCCGTAAAAAATGGGCAAAGGATAATTGCGACCGCTGTTTGACGACGCATTTAAGTTGAGGTTGTTGTTGAACTCAGACGTTTCGGGATCGATAAACTTTAGCTGCGTAAGCGTCAGCAAGTTTTGGCCAATCAGGGATACCCGCAGGCGCTGAACCCCAAATTTCTGGGTTACGGCAGCCGGGATGGTGTAACCCACCTGCACGTTCCGCAACCGGGCGTATGCGCCACTGTACCGATACACGTCTGATCCAAATCGCCAGTTGTTGGTGTTGGAAGGTGAGCCGATAGCCGCCAGCCGGGGGTAGCGCGCATTCTGATTTGTGGGCGTCCAGAAATCCGTCTGGTGTTCATATAGGGTTGCCCCGTAATTGTAGTGGAATGGCTCGACGGTTTCGCCCCGCAGCATCACATCGCGCTTGCCTACGCCCTGGATGAACAGATTCAGATCGAAGCCTTTTACCGCGAGTCGGTAGGTGAAGCCGAACGTGTAGCGCGGGAATGGGTTACCCAGCACAATTTTGTCGCTGTCGTCAATCTTGCCGTCCCCATTGAAGTCCGTAAATTTCAGATCACCCGGCCCGACCGTAACGCCGTCCGGTTTCGGTGAGTTATCAACATCCGCCTGATTTTGAAAAAAACCGTTCGTCTGGTAGCCCCAATACTGCGTGATGGGCTGGCCCACTTTCCGGATAAACCCGAACGCATCGACGTTTGAAATTTGCTGCTCGGAGCCATAGGTAAGGGCCAGCAGGGTATTCTTGTTGTCGGCTAAATTGACGCTGAAACTTTGCTTAACGGCTTTCGTATTCAGGTTATACGTCGCACTAACTTCCCAACCGGTGTTTTTAACTTTCGCTACGTTGTAATCGGGAAAGCCTGCGCCAAACAAGAGCGGAATGTCCTGACGGCTGTACAAAATATCGCTGGTTACCTTGTTGAAGTAATCGAGGGAAAGCGACAGCTTGTTTTGAAAAAAGCTCGCATCGGTACCGACGTTCAGAATGGCCGATTTTTCCCAAGTCAGATCCGGATTGCCCAGGTTAAATCCCGCTCCCCCAACAACCGCGTTGTTGAAGCCGTAGGCGTTGGCATAATTAAAGAAGTTGGTTTGGTACTGATAAGCATTTACGTTTTGATTACCAACTAGACCATACGAAGCACGCAGCTTCAGACTGGTCAGCGCATTCCGGGTTGGTTCCATGAATGATTCTTCGGAAAGAATCCAGGACCCAGACAGCGATGGGAAGAAGCCCCACCGTCGGCCCGAAGCAAACTTGGACGACCCATCCTGACGGAAGTTTCCTTCCAGATAATAGCGATCTTTGAACGAGTAATTGACCCGGCCAAACACGGAACTAATGCGCGTTTCGTTTGTGCTGGCGTTGCTGTTGTAGGAGTTGACCGGGTCCAGAATGGTTCCGGTCGTTGGCGTACCCAGGGCCGGATCAGTC
Organism: Spirosoma oryzicola; assembly: GCF_021233055.1. Classification (NCBI taxonomy): domain Bacteria; kingdom Pseudomonadati; phylum Bacteroidota; class Cytophagia; order Cytophagales; family Cytophagaceae; genus Spirosoma; species Spirosoma oryzicola. Next base: position 242,828 of record NZ_CP089539.1, read on the forward strand.
AGCGTTTTCTGCAACTGGAAGCCGTTGGAGCGGTAGTGTTCATCGGAAGCACCCAGCAAGACTTTGATGCTGTGGGCACCGAAGCGCTTAGTGTAATCCGCGAATAATTGCGTGTTCAGCAGCGAATTTTTGAAACTGTTGTCATACACGGTCCGGTCATTTCCGTACACCCCCGATGGGTAGTTGTTAACCTGTAACCGACGGAAAAAGGCGTTATTAGCATTCTGCGTGCCCCCGAAAATACCCGTTAGTTTCAGGTCTTTGGTGATGCTTAATTCGGCGTTCAGATTACCGAAGAACTGGTCGTTGTCGGATAGATAGGAGCCACCTTGCTCTAGTACACTTTTCACATTGTACTGCGAAGCAACCGGATTGGTCAGGTAATTGCCAGCGGCATCCTGAAAGCTGTAGTTCAGCGGTACCCGATCCGCATCAGCAAAAATGACCCAGTCGGTATTGCTGTGCGACTTATTGCTCGATTTGACGTAGTTCAGAATCGTATTCACGCGTAGTTTGCCGATAACCGAAAGCTGATTCAACCGCAGGTTGTATTTTTTGTAACCGTACGATGGCCCGACGAAATTGCTGCGCTGATCCTGGAGTCCGGCTGAGATCAGGTAACTGCTGTTTGCTCCTCCACCGGTAATCGAAATATTGTGTAATTGTTGTGGCGCACTTTGTAGAATCGACTGTCGCTCCCAGTCGCCATTACCCTGAGCTTTCAGCGCCTGAATATCGTCCGGCGTATAGATGGGTGGCAACCCCGAGTTAATCAAGGACAAATTTTTGTAGTACGCATTATCCCAGGCGCTTACTTTGTGTAATCCGACATAAGGTGTTTGCAGGCCATAACTTCCGTTGTATGTAATCGTGGCTTTCTGGTTTAATTTTCCGCCTTTCGTCGTGATAAGAAGGACGCCGTTGGCCGAGCGGGAACCATAAATTGCGGCTGAACCAGCATCTTTCAGGACAGATACGCTCGCGATGTCGTTGGGATTGAGCAGATTGATGTCTCCGCCAATGATGCCGTCGATGACAATCAGGGGTGTGTTGTCGCCCAGCGTACCCAGCCCCCGAATGTTGATATTGACCCCACTACCCGGACTGAAATTTGTCTGCTGGATAATCAGGTTTGGCGACTCGCCCTGCAACGCCTGGAGTACGTTTGTCACCGGCTTGCCTTCAATACTCTGGGATTTGATCTGGTCCACCGCGCCGGTCACCGACAGTTTATCCTGCCGACCGTAGCCAACCACCACCACCTCATCGAGCGACTGGCCACTATCCGCCGTTAGCGTTACGTTAATGGTTCGATCCTGCCCAATAACGAGGGTCTTCTTGGTGTAGCCGATGTAGGAGAAGGCGAGGCTGCGTCCCACGTAATTGTCCGGCAGCGATAACCGGTATTTGCCATTTTCGTCGGTAGTGGTCCCAATCGTAGTGCCCACTACACTTACTGTTGCGCCCGGTAAAGGCTTCTGCTGCTCGTCCAGTACCTGGCCCGTTAGTTCGATGTTGAGCGCGGCAAAGGCCGATGAGCTGGCTAAAAGGCCGTAATTCAGCAGAAAAAGTAGTAACCCGAGAAGCTGCCGCTGCTTACCTGACCAGGTTATTAAGGGCATTCGATGATGTATTGGAATGTTCATACGGGGTTTGTTGGTTTAGGAAAACTCAGTGAATCTTAGGATACACACGAAAAGAGTAAGGTTTAGGAATTATAAATGGGTAGTTCGGTTGGAGCGATACGTATCTTTCCAGTACGCTTCGATTGCTTCTAGGGAGTAGCCTTTGGTTTCGGGAATCAGTTTCCAGGTAATCCACAAGGCGGGGGAGCAGCACAGTGCAAACAGCCAGAAGGTCCCGGCAGAACCGACCTCCTCAAGCAAAAAGGGCGTTAGCTGACCGACCAGGAAATTACCGATCCAGAGCGACAGCGTAGCCAGCGCCATTGCTTTGCCTCGGATGGCATTGGGAAATATTTCGCTGACAACGACCCAGCACACAGGCCCGAACGAAAACGCAAAGCAGGCAATGAAGGCTAGAATGAAAAGCAATATCCACGGCCCAGAGGTAACGCCCATCTGAAAGAGCAAGCCGATAATTAGTAGTGACAGTACCGCCCCACCGACGCCCACATACAGCAAGGGTTTGCGACCCCATTTGTCGATGGTGAAAATCGCGACGAACGTGAAAGCCACATTGACCAGCCCGATGGTAACCTGTCCACCCAATGCGTTATTGAGCGTAAAACCGGCCTGTTCCAGAATGCGCGGACCGTAGTAAATCACGGCGTTGATGCCGCACACCTGCGATAGAAACGGCAGCAGCAAGCCGATCCACAAAGCCCGGCGGTAAGTAGGTGTAAAGACTTCGCTCAGATTGCTTTCTCCTTCGTCACCCGTTGCGTTGAACGCTTCAATCTCATTTTGGGCAGAAACGGGACCGTCTATACGAGTCAGGATTTCCCGCGCTTTTTGCTCCTGCCCGCGCAGTAACAACCAACGGGGTGATTCGGGGACTACCAATAAGGCTAGTAAGAAAACACCCGCTGGTAAGGCACCTAAACCCAGCATACCCCGCCAGACCTGCGTCGAGAAAATAGGCTGGAGTGTTTCGTTTTCGAACGTATCGGTGGTGTGATCAGCCAGGTAAGCATTCGAGAAATAAGCCAGTACGATACCCACGGTCAGAGCCAGTTGGTAGAGCGACACCATTGTTCCCCGGTAGCGGGGGGGCGCAAACTCCGAGATATACAGCGGAGAAACCATCGAGGCCACGCCAATGCCTAAGCCCCCTACCAGCCGAAAAGCGATCAGCGTGGTAAACGTGGTTGAGAACATACACCCAATAGCAGACGCCAGAAACAAAACCGCCGAGATAATCTGGACCAGTTTGCGTCCGTAGGTGTCGCTAAGTTTTCCTGAAACGCTGACGCCGACGATGCAACCCAGCAGGGCACAACTCACAAACCAGCCTTCCTGCACTGCATCAAGCGCAAAATCGTTTTTAACTAGACTGACGGTCCCTGAAATGACGGCAGTGTCGAAACCGAACAGGAAACCACCCAGCGCAGCCACCAGACAAACCAGGTACAGGTACGATTTATTAACCTTGTTTGTCGGTTGATTCGTTAAGGCAATCATGATTAAGGGTGATAAAGGGTTTAGGATGATTCCTCTTATTCACTTGAATTAAGGACTTTCAAAGTGGACAAAGTTTTCGAATGTCCATATGTATAGACATATCAATATCGACAACTATAAACTGATACTAATCAAACGACTAGCACAAGACAATTAGGCAATAAGCTGGTTTGTACAAATTACTTGCGGGCTATATCGATGGCATACGTAAAGCGATCAGCCCGATAATAGCCAATATTGTATTCAACAGGTCGGTCACCTGGGTCGCAGACAATCCGTTTCCGCAATAGAATAGGATCACCTGGTAGCGTGTGCAATACGGCAGCCAGTTGTTCATCGGCCAGCGTAGCGCTGATTTCTTCTTTCGACAGCACGACTACGGTGTGATAATCACGCTCCAGCATTTCGTAAAGCGGTTTGGAAAAGTCCTCGTTTCCCGTCAACCCCACTCGCGGGTGGAAATACGAGATAAAAGAAACAATGGGGCCGGCATCCAGCCCTCTCAGGCGCTCAAGCTTTAGTACTCTCGTGTCGGTATTGATCCCAAACACCTCCGCAATGTCCTGGTCGGCCAGGGTCCAGCTCGTCTTGATTTCGTAGTTCTGGAAGTCAACACCCTTATCGTGCATCTCGAGCGTAAAACTCGACCAGCTGTTCAGCTTGGTAGTGATCCGGTTCTTGGCGACCTTGGTACCTACGCCCTTTTTGCGTATTAACAATTGCTCGTGCACAAGCTTGTTAATCGCCTGTCTGACTGTATTTCGGGCAATGCCGAGTCGCTTCGCTAAGTCAACTTCATTCGGAAAAAGTTTACCTTGCTGGTATTCTTCACTATCAATCAAATCTCGCATAATAGTTTCCACTTGAAGATGAAGCGGAACAGAGCTGCTGTGATCAATAGTAAACAAATGCATTGGCTTGTCTAAATGTCTATACATACTATACTGCAAAGATTAATTGATATTTTTATACTAGCAACTATTAGTTGTATTTTTTCAAAAAGGAATTAGGTTCAACCTATACGAATCATAGATAAAGGCTCTAAATCAAGTAGTTGAATTGTTTTTTATAAACTAATAGAAAATCCATCCAACTGACTATTTTCTTGATCTTTTAACAAATCTTTATCGAGTTTATAGGCGACTAGAGACTGATTTGGCTGGTTTGCAGCCCGGCAGCGTTTTCACCGAGCGCAGGGTGGTTTAGAGACTTGTAGGTGAATGGAGGGCAGTAAGTAGTTTGGGGAACGTGCAGACCACCCAGTTGATGGCCAGCTTGGCAGAATCAATGCCACTTGCATAGTCAATGTGTATCATAGAACTTCCTACGTGGGAGGGTCAACACTCACATTACTATTCAAAAGGCCACAGGTCGCTTCACAAGGGTTCTGCTAACTCGCATTGCTGTCGCACTGGCGATCCAGTCGAGTCCGGGCTCTGGATCAGCTGGCTTCAAGAAAGGCTTCGATAGATTGGGGATAACCTTTCAGGTGTATCCAGCGTTAAAAACGTAACCGGTAGGCCAATTTTCCTTTTAATTTTTCAACAGATCCTTATGAACTTAAGTCATCAATTCATCTTGAGACTTTCCAGCATCATTTGCCTGGCTATAGCTGAACCCGCCATTGCTCAGAACAATCCCACCCTAAAGGCCACTGGTATACAGACCGGTACTGATCTGGGACTCAGCGCGGCTAAATCGACCGAACATACGACCCTGCTTAAGTTGCTGAAAGCCTCCGGTTTACTAAAGCAGGCTCATGGAAAAGGACCCTTCACGGTGTTTGCACCTACGAACGCGGCATTTTCTGAACTTCCGGATGGCGACCTAAACGAACTGCTGTTACCGTCGAGCAAAACCAGACTTATTCAGTTTCTGGCCTATCATGTCGTAAAAGGCCGACTGACATCGGATCAATTGAGAGACGGCCAAAGCTTAACGAATCTAAGCGGACAAATCCTAGTGGTGCATAAACAGGGCAATGACATAACTATCAAAGATGGCCGGGGTACGGTGGCGGAGGTCATTCAGGGCGATATTCGGGCTACCAACGGCGTGGTATACTCGATCAATCGGGTGTTGCAGCGAGTTGTCAACAAAGGACCCATTGTTCGTTAGCTACTTGATAACCTAGTCTTGCTTTTAGATCGAAAGCTATTCATTCAAACAGTACATCCCTTTTTGGGTCGGTAACTAGGCCCAACAACGATTTGACCACTGGCCGGTTTGACTCCTGAGCTTTATTCTTCTATCAATGACTACCCACCTTCGCCAGTATTGGCAGCAACTGCGTGAATCCCTTTGGTTTGTACCCGGCTTACTGGTACTAGCTTCCTTTGGAATGGCCTATGGTTTAGTAGAGTTTGATGCGCATACGAGCTGGCACGGCGAGAAGCAATTTCCACTGCTGTTTGGTTCGGGGGCTGAAGGAGCCAGGGCAATGCTGGGTGCCATTGCGGGTTCTATGCTGACGGTGGCTACACTATCCTTTTCCCTAACCTTATCGACCATTTCGCAGGTCAGTAACCAGTATTCTCCGCGCGTGTTGCGGAACTTCATGAGCGATAAGGTCAATCAGGTGGTGATGGGCTATTTTGTGGGTGTGTTCGCCTACTGTCTGATCGTGTTAGGAACCATTCGCGGCACTGACGAAATCAAATTTGTACCCGCTACGGCCGTGTTAGTAGGCTTGTTCCTGGCACTAGGTGGCGTAGCGGCCCTAATCTTTTTTATTCACCACATTGCCGAGTCGATCCAGACAGGTACAATTGTGCAGCATACATTTCACGAGACCCAAAAAGCTATTGCCCATTTTTTTCCAGATCAGTTTGGCGAACCCATTGATGATCCTCAGCAGTCCGAAGCGGCTCTGCGTTACGTCGAAGAGCAGACGGGCTGGTATCCGGTTAAGGCTGGGCAGGTGGGTTATTTGCAGTTGATCAATACCGACGGACTACTAAAATGGGCCACTCGGCATCGGGTGGTGCTCCGTATCGAAAAAGAAATGGGCGCTTTTATGAGCGAAGGCACTGTACTTTTTTTAGTGCGTAGTGATATGGAGCGACCTAAAGCCGAAAAAGCGGACTGGCCAGATGATTTGTTGGACTACGTTAGCATTGGGCGGCATCGTAACATCGAACAGGATGTAGCGTTTGGTATTCAGCAGTTATTGGACATTTCGTTAAAAGCACTCTCCCCCGGTATCAATGACACGACCACGGCCATTATGGCGGTTGATTACCTGGGGGCTGTCTGCGAGCAACTGGCCCGTCGTGAGTTTCCCGCCCGACTGCGTTCCGATGGAAAGCATTTACGGGTGCTGGTGCGGAGGGCCGACTTTGCCGATTACATTCGACTGGCTTTCGATTTACCTCTTATAAATGCGAAGGATGACCATGCCGTATTGAGACGATTGCTGGTAGCGCTGGCGACGGTCAATGAAGCCGTATGCTCGGCTGACCGTAAACCCGTTCTGCGTGAGCTGGCTGACCGGTTGGTCAAGTACGCTGACCAGATGCTAAAGACTGATTACGAAAAACGTCAGGTACAAGAGTTGTACAACGATTTGATGAAAACCTGGTCCTAAATCGGGTAACCACATCAACCTTAGCCTATTTCTCGATTGAACTAGATTTAGACTCTTTTTCAAGAGTCGCACGTTGTATAGTTTATCGTTAAAAAGAGCCTTCCTGAATTGACACGCGCAGAACTTGTTTTTCTAAAGCGCTGTCATACCCTTTCCGTTTTTACTGAAATACTCAATTTCCGGTAATTCTCGACCTCATGGGCTGGATGGTGTCGACGTAGTTATGTGCTACCCTAACGAATGTTTAGCCACTTAATCACTCTAACCAAATTCTAAGGTTTCGTTAAGCCTTATCTAAGTTGGTCGGTGTTTAATAATCCATAAGCCGTTCGACTAATAGCGACTATGGCTTGACTAAATACTTGTGACAGGTGAGTGATTCGATGCCGGTCGATCGATAGCTGGTAAAATCACAGCCACAACTATGACGTTTATGAATACGGAGCAACAGACAAAACATGAAACAAGAACAACCGGAAGCAGGTCTAGACAGCTGCTTATTCTTTACGGTGTAATAGCCCTGTTAGTACTCGGTGGAGGGTATTTGCTTTACAAAAATGTACAAATGACCCGCCAGTTTGCACGCGAGCGTGACGACTTTCGGTCTGCTGTTCAAAACAATCAGGTGACAACAGACCGCCAGCAGCTTCTGTTCGGCATGAAAACGTTTGTTTGGGCTGTACGGAACGCGATGCTGCAAAACAAACCGGGCGAGATCAATGAGTATTTCAATACGCTGGTTAAAGACCGGGGTGTTCAGGAGGTGCTGCTGGTTGATCCGGCGGGAAAAGTAACAATCTCGACGAACAAGAAAAATCAGGGAATTGCATTCACCAGCCGCTTCCCAGGCTATCTGCTACAGCAGCAGGACGTGTATTTCAACAACAAAAAGCCGTATGAACTGTCGGCGCCAGTGACCAGTCCTGACAAACGCCTGGGAACACTGGTCATGTTTTACAAACCCGCTACTCTACTGCCGAACTCCCCATCTAACTAATAAGCTAACCGCTTGAGCGTAACGATATGCTTATTGGTTGGACTATTCTCCAACCGCCACGGGTCAATAAGCCACCCTACACCATCATCGAAACACTAACTTTCTGAAGTACCGTTCGCAATTTTATGAAGGACATAACCTCCGGCTTACCTTAGATCCATATGGGTGTGTTAGTGTTTCTGCTGTTTTGCTGCTGATGAACGGACAAGATTATCAGCAAACTGGAAGCTGGTCTAAAAATTACATCCCTGGCTATCGGATTTGCCTTCGAGAGTATTTTAGAGAATTTTTCGCCAGTCTCATGATCTTGTGGCGTCGCCCCTTCAACGTTGGTAATCAAATTCGAGTGTCGGTTCAAGGTAAGTAATACGTGCTCAACTCGGCCAAAAACTTATTAAATAAATGTATCACAAACACCTCAACGAGATGAAAACAATTAATCGAATCGCAGCAGGACTATGCATTGCCTTCATGCTTAACGCCTGTACCCCCAAAATGAGTTTTGTAACGTCGACTGTCGTTCCAGCAGCCAACGGGGCCATAAAGGTAAAGAAAGATAAAAACAGCAATTATACCCTCGCGGTAGACGTACGCAATCTGGCCGAACCTAAAAATCTGACGCCATCGAAAGGAACATACTTGGTCTGGATGAAACAGAATGACAACTCAGTAAAAAAACTAGGTCAGCTGAGTCCGTCCGGCAAAGACCTCTCGGCAACCTTAAACGCGACGGCAGTAGTAAAACCCGAGGCCGTTTTTATTACCGCCGAAGACAACGCGGAGATCCTGTATCCAGCCGGTCAAACCATTCTTACGACCGAGAAATAAGGAGGCCGCCCAGCGCCCTGCAAGATCGATTCGCAGAAGCCCAAGCAGAGTTGGTCGTGAACTATAAGTTGACGGCCAATCCTGCATAATTAACTAATAATCTATTGCAAGAAAACGCATGGTTGCCAGCCTTAAAATCTGCGTCTGGTCAAGCTAGCTGCCATTTCTTATTTGTAGTGAGCGTGTTACGCACTAGTCATTACAGACAATTGCAAATGCACACCCAGCTGATTCAAAACGCGGGCTTACTCACGTATTCGTTTTAAAATCCATGCGGGCGTTTCCAGCGTTATCATCCAAAAGTGGATTTAAACGATTACAACATGGCCTACGCCTTTGAACAAGAGCAATCGATCGTTCAGAACGTCAATCGCGTTCTTGAGGAAGAAATAACGAAAGCGCTGGACCTCTTGGAAAAGCCAGACCAAGTCACTCCGGAGACGATTCATACGATTCGAAAACGAATAAAAAAGATCAGAGCGCTTCTTCGGTTAGTTCGGCGTGAATTGAAAGAAAAAGACTTTAAGCGGCAGAACAGCTTCTACCGATCGATCGGTCATCAGTTATCTCCGTTAAGGGATGCCACGGTTATGATTAAAACCTTAGAAAAACTCCGCCAGGCTCAGCCAGCGATTATGTCAACTCGGGTATTTAATGGCTTTCGTAGCACTTTGGTCAAGCAACAGGACCGGACAACCGGCGATTTTTTTGAAGATTCGATTCAGATTACACAAGTGACCAACGCCTTTCGGCAGGCTTCTCAGCGGGTGGAGGGCTTTCCTAAACACCGTAACGGTTTTCGGATAATAGCCCCTAACCTTGAAGAAATTTACCGCAAAGCCCGTAAAGCGTTGCAACTAGCTGTTCGCCAGCCGAGTATTGACCATTTGCATGAATTACGAAAAGAAGTAAAAACGCTCTGGTATCACACCCGGCTGCTCCAGCCGATCTGGCCAAGTCTTTTCAAGGCGTATGAGCACGAGTTTGATCGTCTGGGAGAATTGCTAGGCGATGACCATGACTTTGGAGTATTAGCGCAGTTGATAGAATCAGACCCGCTTTTGTTACCCGGTAAACCGAAGAAGGAAGCCGTACTAAAAGGGATTCAGGAGCAACGGTATCAGTTGCAGGAGCAGATCTACTCCTTGGCCAACCGACTCCTGACCGAAAAGCCGAGTGCGTTTGTGCGAAGGTTCAAGTTGCACTGGAAGCTATGGCATAAGGAAGCCAGTCAGAAAATTGGTAAGTAGTTTTTTAACGTAGTCAACCACAAATCATGGGTGTTGAAATCGAACGAAAGTATCTGGTCAAAGGAGACGACTGGAAAAAGCAGGGAACGGGTCAGCTGTATCAACAAGGTTATCTGAGTACGCATCCAGATCGGACTGTGCGCGTTCGTACAGTAGGGAATGAAGGCTATCTGACGATTAAAGGGATAACAGCGGGTGCGAGTCGGTCAGAATACGAATACGGTATTCCTTATGCCGACGCCCAATCGATGCTTGATCAACTGTGTCAACGTCCTCTTATTCAGAAGGTCCGCTACCGGATCACTTATGAAGGACTCGTTTGGGAAGTCGATGAGTTTCAAGGAGAAAATCAGGGTCTGGTGGTTGCCGAGGTCGAACTAACGGACGAACATCAGACAATAGCCCTGCCAGACTGGGTTGGGAAAGAAGTAACAGCCGAAGAAAAATATTACAACGCTAACTTGATCAAGCATCCCTATTCACAATGGGACTAACCATTTTAGTGAGTACTAGGTGTTACGTGTTTTCCATTCACCAAGTTTAACGTGTATGGCTCGTTTACGTTGACGTATTCAACTGAGGCAATTTCTATAACCAGGTCATACTTTGGATCGGGGAAAGCCGTATTATCGTAAGCTCTCTCCGACTCTAGGTATGGATAAACGGGCAGAAGCGGCTGGTGGGTATAGGTTTAGGGAGTTTTTTTTATCTAACTGAACTAGTCGGAATGACTCTTAACTCGGCTCCGTATTTTTATTGGTTCAAGCTAATCCTGCAACAAGACACTAAGCACGATTATTGAAGAAATGTAGACCGTAGCGTCATTATTTTCTGCGGTGTCAACTCCATCTCCTGCGTGAGAAACTTGTCCATCGAACCATACGGCTTGTCAATGGTTTCAACGGTATTTTGCAGATAGGCCGGATTGGCACCTAGCATACTTTTGATGGTTTTCTCATCCATACCCTGTCTTTTCAAGGCTTCGATTACCTCCTTCCGATTTCCTTTCCAGTGATCTTTTGTAGCCGTATAATCGCTAAAAAAAAGTATTTCGCTTAAGTAAAAATACAATCTATAAATAGTGCAATGTTTTTTATACGATCAGAAAGCGCTACATTATGAATCTATTAAGAATGTGCTTTTGTCTACCTCGCCCCATAGCGTCGTACTACCTTTGCGTACTATTCAATCATTTGTGTTGACACGTGTATACAGGACCATTTAGCAAAGAGCAGGAAGCGGACTTCGTACAATGTCTTCAGCGAGGCAGCACGGAGGCTTTTGAGCAATTGTTCAATGGCTACAAACGCCCTGTTTTTTTCTTTATCCAGAAGTTTCTTAAGTCCGACGCAGAGGCCGAGGAGATCCTGCACGACGTATTTTTAACGGTCTGGCAACAGCGGCAACAACTCGACCCGTCTATTGGTATTGGTGGTTATCTGCATACGCTGGCCCGCAATCAGGTCCTTAATCAGATCAAGCAACGGGCTACTGCTCAAAAGCTGAACCAGGAATGGGGTCGGCGTACGGATGCGCACAGCCACACGGTCGAAGATCAGTACATCACCGTCGAATACGAACAGATGGCGCACAATGTCATTGCCCAGCTCCCACCCCGTCGGCAGGAAGTTTTTCAGCTGTGTACAGTGGAAGGTAAAAGCTACGATGAGGTGGGTCGGCAGCTTGGTATTTCCCGCGATGCAGTGAAAGACCATATGGTTCACGCACGCCGGTTTCTGAATCATTTTCTCCGTCGGTACGCTGATTTAACGCTGCTGGGATTACCCGTCGGCGCAGCGCTGCTAAAATTTTTTCTAACCGAACTACCCTAATCCGTTCGGCAGCTGTATTGTAGGCAAATAGCCCTACCATTGGCCGATTCAAACGATAAAGAATTACTCCGGCGATACCTGGCCGATCAGTGCTCCGCTTCCGAACGGGAACAGCTCGAAGCTTGGCTAACCACGCCCGATGGGTTGGCGCTGATGCAGGAACTGATCGACGAAGAGTCACTCCCTGCCCCTACCGATCTACCAGCGGAAACAACATCGGAACGAGCGTTACAAAGCCGGGTTTGGGGCCGCTTGCAGGACGCTATCGATGCTGAACAGCGTCAATCGGCTCGAATCATCCCGTTCCGCCGGTACTGGTCTTACGCCGTTGCGGCTGCCTTAGCAGGGCTTGGTTTGTTCTGGTTCTGGCCAGCCACCCGCACTCCGACAGAGCCGGTCGCTTTTCGTCAGGTCGTTACGCCCGCCGGGCAGAAAGCGCGGGTCGAGCTACCCGACGGCACGGAAGTCTGGCTCAACGCGCAGAGTCGTTTGCGCTACGCCAGTACGTTTGGTCATACCGCTCAGCGTGTGGTCGAGCTGGAAGGCGAGGCTTTTTTCGACGTAGCCCACGACAAACAGCACCCGTTTATTGTCCGTAGCGGTACCCTGGCCACTCGTGTGCTGGGTACCCAGTTCAACGTGCGGGCCTATGCCGATGATCCCGATGTAGAGGTCGCCGTGGTGAGCGGAAACGTTCGGGTGATGGACGACCAGCGCGATTCGGTCAATCTGCTGCCCAACCAAAAAAGCCATTACGACCGTCATACCCATACACTTGACCAACAAACGATTACCGATGCAACCGATTACCGGGCCTGGACAAACGACCGACTCATTCTCGACAATGTAACGATTGCCGAAGCCGTCCGCCTACTGAATCGCCGGTTTGCCGTTCAGATTCAGGTTCCTCAGGAAAAACTAAGACACTGCCAGATTACTACCCGTTTTGAAAAGCCGTCACTGCCAGACGTACTAACCGTACTCTGTTCCTACCTCAACGCTACGTATCAGCAGCGAGGGTTCCGCATTACCATTACCGGAAAAGGTTGCTAGTTCTTTACAATCACTCACCCATTTGTTTCTCTTTATGAAAAAACTGTATCTATCCCCCCGCCAGGTTGGGCAGCATCTGCTGTTGGCTGGCTTTCTGGCGGCCCAGTGGCCCTGCGCGTCGCAGGCTGGCCCTACTAAACCCGATCAGGTCGTTACGGTACAACTCACCAACGTAACCCTTCGGCAGGCCATCCAGCAGCTTGAAGTCCAAACGGGTAAAACGTTTGTCTACGGCCCGTCGCTCCCACTAAATCAGCTCGTTACGGTTCGGGCAGGCAAACAGAAATTAGGTGATGTCTTGACGGATCTGCTACGTCCCTACGGCATCAGCTATGAACTGGTGAACGACCACATCGTGCTGCGTAAAGCACCCGTATCGTCAACCCCTTCATCAGCGAAAAGTCAGATCACCATTACAGGAACCGTTGCCGATCAACAGTCGGGCGAGGTGTTGCCCGGTGCGAGTATCGTCGTAAAAGGTCAGAACGTAGGCAGCGTAACGAACGCCGAAGGCAAGTTTTCGATCAGCGTACCCGACGAAAATGCGATCCTGATTGTCTCGTACATCGGCTACGAATCCCTTGAGGTAAAAGTAGGGGGTCGTTCGCAAGTATCGATCACGCTGACCCAATCAGCCAAACAACTTAACGAGATGGTGGTGGTTGGCTACGGCTCCCAGCAAAAACGCGACGTATTGGGTGCGATAGCTACCGTACCAACCAAAGAAATCGGTAGCCGTAACTACAACACAGCCGCCGAAGTATTGCAGGGAACGCTACCCGGCGTTACGGTCGTCAATGAAGGCGGTGATCCTACTGCCAACCCAACCATCAAAATTCGCGGTATAGGCTCGCTCAACGACGAAAGCCCGTTGCTCGTTGTCGATGGCGTCATTTATCCGGGTACGTTGAGTTCCATCAACCCGAACGACATTCAGTCGATCAGCGTACTGAAAGATGCGTCGGCGGCCATTTACGGGGCCAGAGCATCGGCGGGGGTAATCCTGGTCACCACAAAAAAGGGTTCGAGCGGGCAAATGCGCGTCAATGTCAACTATCAGCAGGGGATTCAGCAGGTGGCTAAAACCCTGAAACCACTCGACGCGGCTGGCTTTGCCGACGCCATGAACACGGCGACTGACAACGCCGGTCTACCCCGGATCGCGGCTTTTGATCCGGCTAAAAACCCCACCGCCCGCACCACAAAAACGGACTGGATGAACGAGATTTTCCAGACGGGAAAGATCTATAACGTTGATGCGTCGGTCAGTGGTGGCACCGAGAAATCGACGTTTTTCCTATCGGGCGGGTATCGCAAAAACGAAGGGATTCTGCTGAATACGTATTCGGATCGCTACACCATCCGGCTAAACTCGTCGCACCAGCTTTCCAAGCGGGTCAAAATCGGCGAAAATCTGGCGTACAACGTCAATAATGGACAATCGGGTAATACGAACAGCGCGTATACGGGGGCGATTCTGACTTCGATTTTCTATCCGCCTAACGCAACGATCTACCGGGAAGACGGTTCGGGTAAATTTGGCGGTGTACCGTCTGATTTTGCCGGTTCGTACGGCGACCTGATCAACCCCGTTGCGTATCTGAAACGACTCGACAACCGCAATCCGGTCAGCAACCTGTTTGTCAATCCCTATCTGGAATGGCAAATCATCGACGGGCTGACCTTCCGCAGCAACTGGGGCATCACGCAGATCAAGAATAGCAAAAAGCAGTTCAACGTCCGCATTACCGAGCCCGGCAAAATCTTTGATTTCAACGAACTGTATCAAAGTGACTATGCCTCGAATGACCTGCTCAATGAACAGACGCTGATGTACAAGCGCGCGTTTGGCAAGCACAATTTCGACGCCCTGCTCGGTTATACATTCCAGAAAACCAAGATTGAATCGTTTGGCGTACGGGGCACGGGTTTCGATAACGAAGATCCTTCGCAGCGCTACCTGACCAACGCCAAGCAGGTTTTCTACGATGCCAATAATACCTACGTCGTGGAGCGCGGTCTGGAATCGTACGTTGGCCGGCTTAACTACAGCTATAACGACAAATACCTGCTGTCGGCGATTGTTCGGCGCGATGGTACATCGAAGCTTTTGAGTGCCAACCGCTGGGAGTGGTATCCGTCTTTATCGGCAGGCTGGCAAATTGGCGACGAAGCTTTCCTGAAAAATGTGAGCTGGCTGACCAACCTGAAACTGCGGGCTAGCTGGGGACGCATCGGTAACCTGGCCGGGCTGGGCGATTACGCGTATTCGGTTCCGCTTAGCCAGACAATGGCTCTGCTAGGTTCCGACCCGACCATCAATTTTGGGTTTGCCGAACGGGCGCTGTCGAACTCGAACCTGCGCTGGGAAACGTCTACTCAAACCAACATCGGTCTTGATTTTGGCTTGCTGCGGAATCAGTTCGTCGGTACCATCGATGTCTTCTCGAAGAAAAACAACAACATGCTGTTCCAGGAACAGTTGCCGGGCGTAGCGGGTGCCCCTAGTGGCCGGACCATCAACGCGGGCTCAACCGAAAACCGGGGTATCGAACTGGGCCTGACCTACCAGCGGAATTTTGGCGGGGTGAAGTTCGACGTAACGGCTAACGTATCGTTCCTTAAAAACGAAGTAACGGCTCTGCCGGCTGGTCAGACGCTTCAACCGACTGGCTCGACCGTACGCAGCCTGCCGAACTCCAACTTCCACATGGTTGGCCAACCGTTTGGCGCTTTTTATGGCTACCAGACCAACGGCCTGTTCCAGAGCGACGAAGAAGCCAGCGCGTACGTCAATGCCAGCGGCACCCGTTACCAGACGAATGCGAAAGCCGGTGATTTCCGGTTTGTTGATACCAACGGCGATGGCAAAATTGATGACAACGACCGGGTGGTACTGGGCAGCATTCTTCCCACCAAAACGTTTAGTCTGAACAGCAATGTGGGTTACAAAGGCTTTGATCTGAACGTGTTCTTCCAGGGATCGGCGGGTAACAAAGTTTTCAATTCCGTGAAAAATCTGGCGCTGAATCCGGGGGCTTATCCAGGGTACAACATGCTTGCCGAGATAACCAACGCCTGGAGTCCGACCAATACCGGCGGCACGATTCCACGGCTACGGGCGGGTTCTGACCCGAACAACAACTTTGGTCGAATTTCAGATTTCTACTTGGAGGACGGCAGCTACCTGCGCCTTAAAAGCCTGACCATCGGTTACACCCTTCCGCGTACGTTCACCAAAGTGGTTGGCGCCCGGATTTACCTGACCGGTCAGAATCTATTCACAGTCACCAAGTACTCGGGTATGGACCCCGAAGTGGGTATCAGCAGCTTTGGCCTCGATGTAGCGAAGTATCCGCTGGCCCGCGTGTACATGATTGGTGCAAACATTTCTTTCTAACGACGAGCTATCATGAAAAAAATAAACAGACTCTTTCTGCTCGCCCTTTGCGGTCTGACGTTTGGCTGTAATAACCAACTGGATCTTGAACCACAGGGAGCCCCGACCACAGGCAATTTCTGGAAAACGGAAAGCGATGCCGTCGCTGGCGTCAACAGCATTTACGAACTCTACAGCGACGACGACATGTATGGCCGGGGTTTCTTCTGGCTCAATAATGCCAGCGATGACATCGGTACCAAACCCCGCGCCAACGCCGAACGGATCAAAAACTTTCAGGTCGATGGCAACGAGTCCGATACGCGGTCGATCTGGGGAAAACACTACCAGGTGATGAAACGAGCCAACGACGTGATCCGTAACGTTCCGGCCATTTCGATGACCGAGTCGATCAAAAACCGCATTCTGGGTGAGGCTTATTTCAACCATGCCGTGATGCACCTGGAACTGGCCTATCGCTACGGCGACGACCGGGCCGGTATTCCGATTCAGGACCGCTCAAACCCCGAAAACATTTACGTATCTCGGGCCAAGAACGTAGCCGAGAACTACGCGTATATCGCCGAAGACCTTAAGAAAGCGGCTGATCTGTTGCCTTACTTCTCTAGCTATTCGGCAGAAAACTACGGTCGGGCGCACAAAACGGCGGCCTTGGCGTATCTGGTCCGTACGTATCTGTACGCAAAAGACTGGGCCAACGCTGAAAAATACGCCGATATGGTGATCAGCAGCGGCAAGCATAGCCTGCTGACTAACTACGAAGACGTTTTCAAAACGGCCAACAACTGGTCGTCGGAGTACATCTGGTCGGTTACGTCGAGCGCAAAAGATACGCGGGTTGGCTGTATCTTTCCAGGCGTTTGTCTGGAAGATAAAGGCTGGGGCCTCTACAATGGATGGGGCAATTTCTATCCGACGAAAGAGCTGTACGATGCGTTCCAGACCGGCGACAAGCGCCGAGAAGTAACGATCCTCAAAACGGGTGATAAGTTTATGTTCTTTGGGCAGGAGCGTACGTTCAACGTTGGTGCTTTCACGGTCAGCTCCAGCAATCGGACCGGCTATCAGTTCCGCAAATACATGGAGCCGTACAGCTACGCGAACCCCATCGGTTCGACTATCAACCCGAACGGCGACAAACCATCGACCTCGCTGAACGTACCACTGCTGCGCTACGCAGACGTTCTGCTGATGAAAGCCGAAGCCAAACTGATGCAGGGCAAAAACGCGGATACCGAGATCAACCAGATTCGCACGCGTGCTGGTCTAGCCGCCATCAGCGGAGCGACGATAACGGACCTGAAACGGGAGCGTCGTTGTGAGTTCGGTGGCGAGTGGACCGACCGCCATTTCGATCTGGTTCGCTGGGGGGATGCGCAGACCGTGTACGCCCAACCGCTGCACCATGCCGATGGCCGGGTGATCTACCCCGCCCGCACGTTTAACCCCCAGGTAATGAACGTCTGGCCGATTCCGCCAACAGAAATTCAAAACAGCAAAGGTTCACTAACCCAGAACCAGGGTTGGTAATCCAATTCGTTCCACAAGAAGATGCCCTGCCGAACGCTGTTTGGTAGGGCATCTTTTTTGCCTATTAGATTTACTACACTTCTACTTTTAACAGTCAAGATTCGAAACCATTTGGCAAACAGCATTGGTGATGAAAACCGATACCAGTCGAAGCGGTTTCAGCAAAGCCATGCGCCGGATAGTTCGATTTTAGCATATTGGGGAAGCCGGTGTGTATCCACAGGTTCCTGAATCAGCATCAGACCTCACGCAAGAACGTCTGTTAACGAATAAGTTTTTTGAAAAAGGGCTCCAACTCCTGGGCTAGAATGGCGTGATCGTCTACATTAGGGTGTCCGGCACAACCACGGGCCTGCATGGGTTGGAAGAAATGAAGCGCTAAGGGTTTGTCAGCGGGCGTCATAGCGTCAATGCTATTCTTTACGGCCAGCAGGCAGTTTTGCAATGTCTCTCTATTTTTCCCGTTAATCATCGGACTACTCAGCAACGCAATTTGAGCCTTGGGATACTTAGCTTTGACCAGCTGAACAAATTTAACGTAACTGTTTACATAGCGAGCGCTATCAAAGGGTAGTCTTTCCTTCTTGCCATCTCCTTTGCTAAAATCGTTGGTCCCCAAGGCAATACTCACAACCTGGGGCGTAAAGGCAGCAAAGTTCCAACGTTGTGGATTTGCCGCCTGAAAATCGACTTTCTCGTACACATCCGGCATAGTCGGGCCGTCACTGTTCCAATTTCGGTAAACACCAATACCGCTGACGCTGCTCAGGACAAAATTAGCACCTAACGCACGGGCCACACGGGGGCCATAAGCCAGGTAAGCGTTGTGCTGATCATGGTATTGTCCACTTCCACAGGCTACTTCCGAAGGGTCAGCAGCTGCCCCACAGGTGATGCTATTGCCAATAAATTCGATAAGGGGTCCGTTGCGCTGCTGCAACGCAACGAGCTGGTTCCCCACAATCTTCTGAATAAATATTGGCCCCGTATGGGCTTCGGTAGCTTTATAGAGCCACACAGTATGTTTTCCTGCCGTGGGCGCTGTCAGGCTAATCGGTATTGTTGAATTGCCAACTACTTTTATACGCTTTTGATACACGCCGTCCAGCTCGTATTGTAAGTAATTATGGCCGTTTGCCGATGGAATAGAGGCAACTATCTGGCAGCTCTTACCCTCGAAACTAAAGCCAACGTGCATAGCCGAGCTAATCATTTCCAGCCCCTGATCCTGCCTTAAAACAAACCTTCCGTAGGGTGTCAAGGCTGATGCCGGTAAAGCGTCAACGCTTGTTGTCTGCCTTTTCGAGGAGACGCAGTTTAAACAGAAGACACTATAGGCAAATACAAGGAAAAGAGTCGAAAATTTCATGTATCAGGAAAACGTCTATAAGGCTCAACCACAGCAGCGCCTGTCAAATTTCCTGCAAAAAAATTGCATTTTTGCACCCGTAGCCCGGTTTTCTGTTTCAGTATAGTGCGTGTTTGGCGAGGACAGGTTGACTTATTGGTTGTTGCGTCTACCGATGGTTTATGTATCCATCCTCTTGAGTAGAACGAAAACGATTTGTCCCGGTTAAAACACGTGAGGTTCTCCGGTCGGGCTTCGGGTGCAGGCAAACGGGTAGCTGAAGCCTGTACCATCACAAAATAACAATGGTTGAGCAAGCTCGTAGGCTGGGAAAATCCCTGCTGGAATTCATTTTGTTTAGCAATGGCTACATTGCCTTGTGTGCCGTGGTCATGTGTCAGGCAACGGCCATCCTGTTTCAACGGGAATTACCTGCTTTTTTCCTGCCTTTTATTTTCGTCGCAACCGTAAGCAGCTACAGCTTACACTGGTATCTGACGCCCACTACGCTCGATTTGACGGAACGTAACCAATGGAACAGGCGTCATAAGTCGCTGCTGATCGGTATTGGAATTGGGTCTGCCTTGGTAGCGCTAGTCCTTTTCACTCAATTGGTGAGCTATTACCGTTACTTTATTCCGATTGTCGTAGCTACCCTCCTATACACAGCCCCCAAAATTGACCGTGTTCCGTTTCGGTATTTACGCCGAGTTGCCATTCTAAAAACGGCTTACCTGGCTCTGGTCTGGACACTTGTAACGGGGGTTTTACCGATCATGCTCACAGGCCCTGGCTGGAATACGGCTTTAACGGTCTGGGCGATAAATCGGTTTTTGTTTCTTTACAGCATTTGTTTCTGGTTTGACTACCGGGATCGAGTCGCGGATCGTCGGTCAAGATGGCTTACCATCGTCTCCATGATGAACCCAAAGCGGGCCGCGACTGTGTTTTATGGCATTGCCAGCTGTTTCGCTTTGACGTTGATTCTGTTATTACAGCACGGCATGTCATTCCCTAAGGTGATAGCGCTGAGTTTACCTATGTGTTTCCTGGCTGGTTCCGTTCCTTACATACCACACTGGTCCTCCGACTACTGGTATTACGTTTATTTAGATGGATTGCTACTCTTATCAGGATTGACGCTACTGGCTACGGAATCCTTTGTTTGACAGTACACTCTTTTCTATACCCCTTCCGGCAAGCTTCACTGCATCAAAAACAACAATGTGGAGTTTACAACAACCCTAACAAACCCTTTTTTGTGAGTCAAATCAACCATCTATATTCTCACTTGAGCGAGTTTATCAAATAGTTAGCTATCAGCAATTTAGGTATTTTTTTTAAATTTGTCGGCTTACCGCACATTGGCCGGAGTCGGTTTATAAGCCATAAAACTGAGTCCAATACTTATTATTTATACGTAGTCATAAATCTGTTATTTTTTAATCAGGAGAATGACGTGAGGAAGCTATTCCAGCTCAATACTATTCTGGAATGAATCATCGAATAATTAGGCAGAGCAGCACCTTGACTAACCGATATGCTATGCGATCGATTGTCCTTAATAGTCATCATTTGGCACGTATCATATAGTTATCCGATGTCTTTGAATCAGTGTAGGTTATAAGTTTGCTCCACTTGTTCAAACTGACAATCTTTATAGACTGATAGACTCAATTGAAGCAATTGCTACACCAATTCGCGAATAATAGATTCACTCTTTCTTTCTGCTAGTCTAGTCTTTTCCGCATCATTCATCCAGACAAAATAGGCGATACGCTAACCCATGCTTCAACGACTCACGCTACTCCTGACCGGTTTGCTCCTGTTGATTTCTTTTGTAGCCGCTATCGCCCAGCCATCGGGCCCAGCGATTCCCTTTGACAAGCTAACCTACCAAATTGATAGCATTCAGAAAGCTGAAAAAATTCCGGGTTTGCAAGTACTGGTGTTTACGAAAGATTCGCTGCTTTACCAACGAAACGCCGGGCTACGAAACCTTAGTACAAAGGCGCCAGTAACCGCCCAGACCCTATTTCCGGTAGCCTCCGTAACCAAGAGTATGGTTGCCGTTGCCGCTCTGATGCTGGTTCAACAGGGGAAATTATCGCTCACTGACGAAGTAAAAAAACTAGCCCCTGAAATTGAATTTCATAACCCCTGGGAAGCCACTGATCCAGTCCGAGTAGCCCATCTGCTGGAACATACGGCGGGTTTCGACGACTGGTCCATGAAAGCTTATGCCTACAATAGCCCCACGATTTCGCTACAGGAAGGACTCACCATTGCGCCCCAGTCCCGTCAGTCGCGCTGGCGACCCGGTACGTTTATGGCCTATAGCAATGCTGACCCGCCTGTGGTAGCCCGCATCATTGAAAAGAAAACGGGACAGGAATTCGAGTCGTTCGTACGGCAACGCATCTTTACTCCGCTGGGCATGAACCGAGCCACCTTTCACCGCGACGGAGCAGCCTTAACAGATCTGGCCAGCGGTTATACAGATAACGGCCAAAAGGAAGCTCCTTACTGGTATCTGCTGGCACGACCTACGGGTGGGCTTAACGTATCAGCCCTGGAACTGATGCCCTTTGTGCAAATGCTGATGGGCCGGGGATCTTTCCGTGGGCAGCCACTTCTTTCCCCCGCTTTAGTTGACCGTATGGAAACGCCATCCACCACGTTGGCCGCCCGCGCGGGTTCTAAACAGGGCTACGGTCTTAATAACTTCACCACTTCCTATCAGGGTCACCTGCTGCATGGCCATGACGGAGCGTCAATCGGTCTGCGAGCGCATTACCTATACCAATCGGCGCTGAACCGGGGCATTATTGTACTTGTCAACACCGATGGTCCTGGCTTCAGTAAGCTAAAAGATGCTGTTCTTAAACTGGTGATGCAAAATGTTCCTCCACAACGTCCGCCCGTTTATCGCTTATCGAAGGCAGAAAAAGAAAATTGGATTGGCTACTACAGACCGAGTAATTACAGACAGGCAGCCACAGGCTGGTTTATGGGCTTAACGCAACTTGTGCACGTTGAAGAAGAAGGAAACAACTTAGTGCTGTATGACGGATTAGGCAGCCAACCCCAACCCCTTCAACCGATTGGCCCGAACCAGGTACTGCGGCTGGACAGCCGAGGCTACACTCCCGAGCTAACGCTGGTGCACAACGATTCAAACGAGCCGGTGCTGGTTCGCTCTTTCGGTGCTGGGCTAATGGCGAATACGGCTACTAAAACGTCATTTTTGGGCGCCTGGCTTCCCGTGTTGCTAGGGCACTTGTCGATACTGATACTAGCCCTCTGCCTCATTATGGGCTTTGTCTGGCTCATTCGCGGGGTTTGGTTGCAGAAAAAAGGCCGTCGACTGAGCGTCCTGCCCGTACGAATCGGGCTCTTTCTGTATGCACTGTCATACCTGGTTATGGTCATCATTCTAAACGAGGGTGGAGACGAACTAGGCGTCGTTTCGCCCCTGTCGATCACCGTTTTTACCGCTTCACTTCTGGGACCACTGGCTGCTTTGGTGGCTTTCTTTAACCTAACCCGCAACTATCGCCAGCTTTCGAGCCGCACCGAACGAATTTTCATGCCTATAGCCGTTATTTTCGCTTTACTGGTTGTAAGCTACATGGGTGTTTGGGGACTGGTGGGTATGCGAACCTGGCTGTAAGAATTTCAGCTAGCTAAACGCTCACATTCAACCTATTGCTTTGAAGCGTAAAAAGCCCACTTATTGTGAAGAAGAAAGATTGACAGAACTCTAAAATCCTTGCAGAAGCTTTACAAGTGAGAAAACAACGGCCACAGCAGTAGGTAGATAGAATGGTTTCTATCTACCTACTGCTGTGGCCGTTCGCGAAATAGCGGCTCTTACTTTTTTAAGAGCATGTCTTTGCTGATGTCTTTGTCAATATCGATATAACCAGGGTACTTGATCTGCTTATTACCCACCAAGAAGGTCGGTTTGATCTTGAGCGTTATCCGAGAAGGCGAGGACCGCTGGCTACCAGCCAGGTTACGAATCAGATCAACAAATGATTTGCGACTTGACCGACTCGCCATCAGACCATACACGTTGGTATTTACCGGGATGGGTACAAGGGTCTTCCCTCCTCCTGGCGGTACAACTACTCGCTGATCGACGGTGCCCGTAGCCAGCTCATTACCCGATAATAGCAAACGGTATTCGAATTGATTGATAGCCGCCGTATCACGAGTTGGATTGACAATTTCCAGATTGATGTCCGCCTTAAAGGGGATATCCTTACTTAACAACCCGGCTGCAAGCCGAGGATAATTAACCGGGTTGAGGTCCTCCAACCGGTTAATTTCTTTAAACTCGCTAACCTCATAACCGGCAAGCGTAACGTTGTCTGCCGAATGAACAGCATACCGGCTTTTGCCCAGCCCTTTGGCTTGCTGAACCTGCCGATTGATACCGCACTGGGTATACAAGAGAGGGACCGCCAGCAGAGCCAGCTTGATAAATAGTCGCATAGTTGATCAGAATGTGTGCCGGCTAGCGCAGACGATAAGTAAGGAGAACGTTGAGCGTAGGCAGAAAACCGTGCTGACGGAGTTTTGTATCTATTTCACCATCGAGATCAGCGTGTAAGCGCTGGGTAACTCCTAGCCCATCAATGACGGAACGGTTAGAGGAAAACGTATTTTGAGTCTTGAAGATCTTGCCTAAACTTAGTTCTGTATTCAGGCCAAATCGCGAATTGCTAAACGCAAAAGAACGACCTACACGAACCCCACCAATCAAAAGATTTGATTGCAGATTAAAAACAAAAGCAGGGGAATTGAGTAGACTGAACCCCGAAAGATCCCGGTTAAAATAAACCTCTAACCCATCGGCGGGGGTAATGGGTCCTGCCGAAAAATGGATATATTGACCGAAGATGGTGCCGTGCCAAGCCGAATTGGCGTGAATACCCATACCTAAGCGGATAAGGCTACCCTGTCGAAATGAGCGGTCGATGACTCCGCTTAGCGTGGGATCTAGTCCGAATCCTTCGAGCAGTTTCAGCGTGTATCGATCAAAAGGAGCAGCGATTAGTCCAGCCTGTGCCTGTACAGACAATCGGCGGCTAAACCGGTATTCATAACCAAGAGTATAGTTTAGTGGAACTTGTAATCCCGCCGAAATTGTATGACCAGTCCTAAAAGGTTGCTTTCTGGCTAATGAATCCTGCCCCCAACTCAAAGAAGGACTTGCAGCCAGTGATACTAAACACACTACTAGAATCCGTAGCTGACAACTTTTTTTCATGAGCGATAGACAAACTCCATAAGAAACAGAAGCGCAGACACAACAAGACTATATAGCTAGTTGAATTAATTTCATATATTCTGTTCAAAGTAGCGTCTACTGGCAGCTACCGATTGATGTCCAGGAGGCCATTTGTATTAATAAAGACCTCGCTGCCGGACGAAATGATGTACAGTCCAGCAGCGAGGGCAGCGAAGTTAGGCTACAGACTGTAGCTTACGGTCTAGCGAACTCGTCGCTTCTTTTGACTCGGTACCCATTTTCGCCCCGAATCCTGCCGCAGCAACGCCGATCAGTAGTCCGAAGAAGCCGAATATAGCCGCTTTTGATGCTGCCGAAGCCGTAGCATCGGCAACCTGCCGGGCCTTTGCCGCAGCCTCTGCTTTCGTTTGTTCAAACTTAGCAGCTGCCTGTTTGTACGTATTGATCCAGTTGTCAACAATTTGCTCCGACTCAGCTCGGCTTTTACCGGTACGTTTCATCACTACGTTTACCGCGTCGTCCCGGTCAACCTGACTGACGGTTGCTTGTCCTTGTTTGAAGAGTCGATCAAACAAACCGTCGGCCAATGCGCCAGCAGCCTGTGGATTCTCCGCGGCCCGGCCTGCAGTAGCTTGAGCCTGATCGCCAACCTGTTCGGCCTTCTGCTCCAGCGTGCGAGGGTTGAGTGCGGGATTACCCGTCTGGCGCAGAATCGTGTTAACTTCGTTGCGTAGGTTCGTCAGGTCAATGTTATCAACGTTGACACCGTTCTTAGCAAGTTCTCCTTTAACAGCCTGACCCAACTGAGGCCCCGCTGCTGAAGCAACTGAACCTGCCGCAGACCCTGCCGTCCGGACGATCCCGCCCAACAACCGGCTCGCTCCACCAATGAGACTGCCAATAGTTGTCGTTAAAAAGTAAATCGTTAATAGCGTCGCCAGACTCCAGGTCAGCACCCCGTGGATGATACCGTCAAAAAGACGGGGCGCGCTAGCTAGTCGGCCTGCAATCCATCCACCGACAAACAGAGAGAGTAAGCTGCTGATAACATACCATATAGCTCCCCCCGTACCTAGTCCTGCCGTTGGGTTTTGTTCCGTCTCCGGGTCGATGGTGCTCAATCCGATGCCGAGCCCTAATAGCGACAGCAATAACTGGCTTACAATTGCTACCAGTACACCGGCGAAGACGGCACTCCAAGAAATTCGTTTTACAAAAGAGCTGCGGCCATAAGCCGTGCTGTTAAAAGAAGTAAGTTCTCGTTCCATTGTGTTTAATAGTTAATTATGATAAAGCGTTGTGTGGCTGCCCAGAATCCCTGCTGCACTATTTTCTATTCTCTTAGGCAACACTCGTTCAACAACTTAGGGCTTGAAAGCGAATCCCCGGATCGGTGCGGTCCGGGGATTCTTTTGTTGAGTAAATCAGAAGACCCGTTGCTAACAAGCAAACTGTTAGCTGAACTTAACGGTATCTTTTATAGAGTCGATACCAGCTTTAGCCTTGTCTGCCAGATGGTTCGCTCCGTGCTGCGCCTTGTGAGCGTAATTGCTGAATTCATCTTCTGCTTTGCCAGCAACTGACGCTACACCGTTTTCAAAGGCATCAAACTTATCCTCCGCCCGCTCTTTGGCTTTGTGCCACTGGTGTTTTGCTTCTTTTGTCTCGTCGTGTACCTTCTTCGCAATTTGCTTACGCAATTTCTTACCTGAGCGGGGGGCCAGCAAGAGACCGATGGCCAAGCCAGAGACTACTCCTGTTAATAATCCAGTCAGAAAAGTGGTATCGGTAACGTAGTCCTGAACATCCTTTCTTTGTTCGAAAAGCATATGATTAGCTTGTTTATGTGGGCAATAAAGACCAATGATTCATATGAGGTAAAAATTATACCAGATGATCACCAAATAGCTATCTTACTGACTATAAATGGGTTTCAGGACGTAAAGAATTTTTTCTAATTACTTTACTAGTAGAGTATAATACTCAATTATGTTGCATAATTTACTCATAATTTAAGTAAATTTACCCTGTAAAAGCTGTTCATATTTGCTATTATTACTTACTTCCATAAGGTCAACTCTTAAGTCTTACAAGACATTTTTTTTCCTTTGGTAAGGTCAGTCTAGGCGTCCCTACTCAGGCAATATAAATATATACACTTGTACATAAACAGTTTAGGTTATACAAATACAGCGTTTGTCTTCGCCCGAACAGAAATCAATGGTTCCAAAATAGTCTCTACAAAGCGTTAGCTATCAAAGGTAAGCACTCTATATTTTTAAGTATATATACTCATTTATTAAAGCAGGGATAATGGTTGATAGATTCACTGTCTTTATAATGAATAATGGCGATACAAGTGCAAGGCCGAGTTGTACCTTGAAAAGGCAGCTTCGCTATACCAATTCTAGCGCTGACAGATTCCTATTTGCCTTTGAGCGAAACGCGAAAACACTGTCGTGGGACAGTGTTTTCGCGTTTCGCATGATACCTTATTCATCGGGTTAAGGCTTGACTGAAATGAAAAAAGCTGATTTGCAAACAGGTTCTTACCCGTTGAAGAACCATGTTTGGTCAGGTAATCTACCACTAATCAAGAACGATTACCGATTTTCCGATGCCTTTACCCCGACGGGCTTCTTGGTAGGCTTCCCGGACGTTGTTTATGGAGTACGACTTGTCCAGCACGATTTGCAAGCCATCTTCGGCTAAATAGGTTAATGCGTTGAGCCCCTCAACAGTCGATTTTAAGATTAGAACCTTACTTTTCCGCCTGGAGAAAAGATTGTTAATAAATGAATAAGCAAGTGTCAAAGGTGACGGAAGTGTGCTGACATAGACGGCGCTTGGTTTCATCAGGCTTTTTGCCTCGGTAAAGGAAAGCTTGGTAGATAAGTCAATAACCGCGTCGAAGCGTTGACTGAGTACGTTGATCGATTGCTTCGTATAGTCAATTACCGTGTCAGCCCCCCATTTTGCGGCCTCGTCCACCCCTTTCGTACTAACAACTGCTGTTACGCTGGCACCGCGTTTTTTGGCAATCTGCACGGCGAAAACGCCAATACCACCGGTAGCCCCGTTAATTAATACGTCCTGGTTAGGACCGACTGCTGCCAGCTGATCGATGATCTGGAGGGCTGACAGCCCGGTTACGGGTAAGGCGGCTGCTTGCTCAAAGGAAATATTGGCTGGTTTTAGGGCAACATCGGATTCTTTGACAACCACGTAATCGGCCAGGGCTCCACCTTTGAACGCGTCCAGTAAGCCAATGACCGCGTTACCTGGGGTAAAGCGAGTGGTGGCACTACCCGTTTGTTCGACAATACCTGAGAAATCGATGCCTACCGATTTTGGAAAGCCAGATCCCGACATCAGTTTCATTTCTCCACCATATACTTTCCAATCCAGCGGGTTAATCGAAACCGCTTTTACCCGGATCAATAATTGATCTTTCTGAATACTAGGTATCGCCTGGTCAACCAGCTCTAGCACGCTTTCGTCGCCGAACTGTTTATAAATTACTTTTTTCATGCTGTTTTATTAGTTGAGGTTTACATGAAGCGCGATTAACCGAAAAGCTCTTGCCTAGCGGTGAGCCAGATGAATCAAATCCATTCATCCAGTGCTGGCTAGTCAGTGCGTCTTGCTCACTGCAAAATTGAATCATCTGACGAGCTGTAAATAGCGCAAAAGGTCGAAAAAACAGTCGAATACGGCGGAGCGGAGTAAACAGGTCAATTACTTAACAGATACGCTTTTATCGGTACTGTTCAGCCGTTCGGTCAGGATAATCTTGTTTGTCGGACCGGACTGATTTATGGTCGGATCGGCGTATTTTCCAAATCGAAGACTACCGAGCTTTGTGGCGTATTTAAACCAACCATCATGGAAAATCACAAAAAACAACCCATCACGGTGGGTCCCAAAACGGGAAAAAACGTTTCTGTCGGCGGTAGCAACTATCGTATTCTGGCCAGCGGGAAAGACACCGAAGGAGCTTTCGCTACAATCGATATGCTGATCCCTCCCGGCGGTGGACCCGGACCACACGCCCACGCGGATTTTGACGAAACGTTTTATGTGATCGAAGGTGAAGTCGAAGTAAGATCCGAGTTTGGGACTTATGTAGCGGCTAAAGGATCGTACATTACCATACCCAAAGGGGGCGTGGTGCACGCTTTCAAGAACAAGAGCGAGCAGACGGCTCATTTGCTTTGCACCGTGGTACCTGCCGGGTTGGAATCGTTGTTCGAGGAAATCGGTCAACCTGTTGCCGTCGGTCAGTTCCTTCCTCCGGCGCGGCTGGATGAAGCCACTATGAAGAAACTACAAGCCATTGCCGAAAAGCACGGTCAGCAACTATTTCCACCCAATTACCTAGGGTAAATAACGCCTTATGAATACGAGTAGCGTTTGGGGTTTAGGCCATAATGTTTTTCAAATATCCGGCTGAAGTGGCTAAGATTGGAAAAGCCCAGTTCATAGCCCACTTCGCCAACGGAATGCTTGCCTTGCTTCAACAGGAAGGCAGCTTCTTCCATGCGGGCCTGCTGGTAATGGTTGTAGATCGTGGTACCAAACGTTTGTTTGAACAGCTGTTTTAGTTTGGTTTCACTCATCGCAGCACGTTGCGCCAGTTCACGGATTACCGGCGGCACGCTTAGGTCGCCGATGATTTCGTTACGGACCAACAGGAGTCTTTCCGCGTCGGCGCTGTTGATCGGTTGATGGGCCGCATTTTCCCGTAAAGACAGTTTATGGAAGACCAGATAAAGCAGTTCCTGCACTTTGATCCGCATGTAAAAGTGGCTCAAGCGATCATTCATGTCCACAGCAGCCACATTTTTAAGTAGCTGTTTGATCTCCGCTTCCATGCGTTCGAAGAACAAAAAAGAGTTACCACTCTCAGTAATAGTCTGAAGCACCGAATTAGGCTCGCTGACGGCTAACAATTCCGTCAAACGGGGCGGCTTTATGGCAACAACTACGTAGTGAATCGTTTGATGAGCGGGAAAACGGATGGTTGAGTTGAGATCGTTGGACGTAACCTGGATAGCTGACTCATCGCGCTGCGAGAACAGAACTTGGGGAGCATCGTTGTAAGCAATCTCTAGGGCTTGCTCGTTGCTATAAAAAAAGACGGTAACCAGGTCGTTTCCCTGGCCGGATGTGTTGCGATTGATAATCAGGTCTTCCTTAAGCAGATAACGGTGTATAGTGATCTTGAAGTCTGGTCCGAATGCGAGCTTGCGTATGTATCCCTGTCCCAAATGATCCGGTATCACCAGCAGATCATTCTGTACTGTCGCCTGTATGTAACGGGCGAAGTATGTCATAAAATCAAAATCGGGTGTAGCGGAAAAACTGAATATCATGACAGTAGCGCTCCTGTTCCTAACGCTTAACAATAGTACATAATCAGGACTGATAATTCCACAGTTAGCTTTTGAAAATAGTGTACCGTTGTTCCATTCATCGAACTGCCAATGGGTGATTGGTACCAAGCTAACATTCGACTGCCTAGAGCATTGGATTCGTCAAATATATATCGAGAAGACTGTTCAGCTATCTATTGTCCATGCTCTGACACTGGCTTGTCTATACCCAAAATACGGCCTGACAGAGTCACTACCCATCTCCTGATCTCGACTTGATCCAAGAAAACAGGCCATTTTGCCCTCATTTGGGAAAAATGTTATGGTTTTTGTACGATTTGTTATCGTCCACGGGCTTAGTACCGGCCTACTTTTGTCCACCATCTCTAGTGAGTCGCTTACCCACATCAGGCGATTGCATACAGTCAAATTTTACCAACTACCTTCTTCAGCAGGATCACTAACCCCCTGCGTCAACACGTATGAAAACAAGATTTACGATCAAACCCCAGCGACTGGTGGCCCACTGGCGATTGGGGCTGGCGCTACTGCTAGGCGGCAGTATAGCCACGGACGTTCAGGCCCAGAATTCTGGTTCAGTGACAACCACTCAAAGCTTTTCCTACACCGGCCAGATCGAGACATGGACGGTACCTACTGGCGTGACATCACTCACCATTGAAGCACGAGGAGCCCAGGGAAGCAATGCAAGTCAGTCCCGCTTCCAAGCAGGCCTGGGAGCAGTCATAGCTAGTACAATTAGCGTTACACCGGGCCAGAAATTAAAAATATTGGTCGGCCAGCAACGGAACCCCAGTGATGTTAATAGCAATGGTGGGGGTGGAGGTACTTTTGTAACCGATCTGAACAACGCACCGTTGGTTATCGCCGGTGGCGGGGGTGGCAGTGGCAATGCCGATGCTACGCAAAAACACGGTCAAGCCGGTACATCAGCCGGGAATGGCGGTGGGAACTCTGCAGGAACCGGGGGTAACAGTGGGAATGGCGGTATCACACCACCTCCCAACGGCTATCTTTCATACAGTGGCGGTGGCTTGTTGACGGCGGGCAGTGGCGGTTATTTTCCGGAAATCAGCAACGGTAGAGCCTTTGTTGATGGTGGAGCCGGTGGACAGGGTAACGGTTCAGTAGGATACACCTCGCCAGGGGGCTTCGGAGGTGGAGGCTGCGGGGGAGGTAACGTTTCTGGAGGAGGTGGGGGCGGCTACTCCGGCGGTGGTTGCGGGGGGGCTAACTTCCGGGGTGAGCCATCTGGTGGTGTTGGTGGTGGGGGCGGTTCGTTCACCGCTGGCCCCCGTCTTTTTGCACGCACTGGTGCGATTGATGGTAATCCGGGTAATGGTCTTGTTATCATCACCTATACACTTTGTTCACCCTTCACGGCTAACCTGACCAACGACGGACCTCTAACCTGCGTAAAAAATAGCGTCAACCTGCTTACTACCGGCGGTCCGGCAGGTGCTACGTATCTGTATAGTCCAGAGGCTACGGCTAACGCCAACAACCCAGCTATCGCTTCGGTAAGCCAGTCGGGTCCCTACAGCGTCACCGTAACCGCCCCTGACGGCTGCTCAGTGATAGCGACGACCACTGTATCGAGTAACACGACTGCGCCTTCGGTGAGTATCAATCCACCGACGCAGACTGTTTGTCAGAGCGCTAATCTGACGGCCGAAGGTGCCAATACCTATCAATGGAGTACCGGCGATACTACAGCTACCATCTCTGCTACGGCCAGCGGTAGCTACTCAGTAACAGGCACCACCAGTAACGGCTGTAGCGATACGGCTAGCGCTCGAGTAACAATTAACCAGCCTGTCACCATCACCAGCCAATTCCAATCCCTGACAACCGTCTGCGGCACCAATACCAGCGGCCAGTTTAGCGTCTCGGCTACGGGTACGGGACCACTTACTCTCCAATTTTTTCGGGACGACGAGCTACTGGATCAACTAACAAATTATTCTGGTAGTACTGTCAGCTATACTCAGCAGCTAACTCGAAGCGCCAACTATCAGTTTGTCATCATTAGTGCCTGCAACAGCGTGACAACGACCCTGGCCCCCATTACAGTCAATCCTTTGCCTCCCGTTCCCAGCCTGGTAACTCAGTCTGGACAACCCTACCCAGCGGGCGTGAGCAGCTTGACGGTCAGCCAGAATACCGGCGATGTAGTGTTGGTGGTATTGGGTTGTCAAGACGGTACTATCAACTGGAACGGGGGCAGCAACAGTACGTTGGCAGTCTCAACGGCTAACCTGGGAACGCAGAGTTTTACGGCTACATGTACCAGTAACAGCACAGGCTGCACCAGCCCGGTAGCAACGGCCACAGTCACCGTCGTAGCGCCCACGCTCAAAGTGCTTACCCGTGACCCGGACAATGGTCAGTTGAACAATAACACTATTAAGCCGTACTTACTGCTACAAAACGAGGGCACCACGCCGATTCCTTATAGCACGATTACCCTGCGTTACTGGCTGACTACGGAGAATACTATTCCTCTGGTCTTTCAGAAAAACTACGTAGCAATTGGTCAAAACAATCTCAACCTGCGCTATGTGCCCATTAGTCCCACCCGTCAGGGAGCTACGGGCTACATCGAGTACAGCTTTAGCGGAGGAGCGGGCAGTCTGGCACCAAACGGCGATTCAGGTCCGCTAGAGATTCAAGTGAACAAACAGGACTACAGCAGTTTCTTCCAGGGAGACGATTATTCGTATAGCAACACTAGCAGCTTTACGCTCAACCCGCGCATTACGGCTTACCAGAATGGAGTGATCTTCTATGGCCAGGAGCCAAGTGGCACAGGTAATGCCCGCGTACTTAGGGAGGAATCGGGCAGCGGACTATCGGTGAAGGTGCTGGGTAATCCCGTAGTGGGGCAAGCCGTCGAGGTGGAAGTTAGCGGGGTGAGCGGGCAAGCCGTCCAACTGAAGCTAACGGATTTGCAAGGTAAGACGCTTCGCCGGCAGAGCATTGATGAAGCGGGCACCATAGAGCGGGTTAGTCTACCTTTAGACAATACACACGGCATGATCCTGCTGGAAGTGAGCACCGCTACGCAACGTCAGAACATCAAACTAGTGCGACCTTAAAAGGTATTGTAAAGCTTAATAAAAGTCCCAATCAAACAGTCTTCTTTTGAAAAAAGAAGACTGTTTGATTGGGGCACAAACTATCGACCAGTAAGAACAGGCATAGTAGTAGCTTCATTCATTTCCCTAGACTACCGAGCGATTCTTAGACTACTTATAAGACTTAGATGGGAAAGAGGAATAGCCTGGAGAGCTCGTCATTTTTCTATAGATGTCTCCTCGAAGCATTGTCACATCCGTAGATTCAAGCCAGTCTGTGCTTTTACCGGTTAACAGCCTTGTGTTTTCAGTACCAGCACCGCAAAAGTTGATTACTCGGTGAAACACGGGGTCTATTTCTCTTAAACCATTAACAAAATCAATCGATGAAAGCATCAAGGCGTAATTTCTTACAATCGCTGGGCGTGAGCGTAGCCAGTGTGGGTATATCCCAGTCAACTAAAGCGTCGGATCTGACTCCCCCAAAAGTGGTTAAGCCAGCGGGCGATGACCAAGTTTTATTTGTAGGCGATAACATTGCCATTGCCAATACGCAGTACGGCAAGGTCAGAGGCTTTATACTCCGGGGCATTCATCAATTTTTGGGAATACCCTACGGAGCTGATACGTCGGGTAAAAACCGGTTTATGCCTCCTCAAAAACCTACGCCGTGGACAGATATTCGCCCGGCCCTTTGGTGGGGCAACTCCGCTCCCCAGATCATGGAAAAGCGGTACGCTAATCCGTACGCATCCTTTGTCGACCACTGGAACTACGATGATGTGTCGGAGGATTGCCTCAAACTGAACGTGTGGACACCGGCCCTCGATTCACAAAAACGGCCGGTGATCGTCTGGCTGCACGGGGGTGGCTTCGTCAACGGAAATGGCATTGAACAGGATGGGTATCACGGCGAAAATCTGTCCCGGCTGGGTAATGTTGTTTTCTGTAGCCTGAATCACCGCCTGGGCGCGCTGGGCTACAGTGACTTGAAAGCCGCCGGGGGAGCTGCGGAGTCCGGTAACGTTGGTAATCTGGACATGGTCGCTGCGCTCGAATGGGTCAAAGCTAACATTACTAATTTTGGCGGAGATCCGAATAATGTCACCATCATTGGTCAGTCAGGAGGAGGAGCGAAAGTAACTACCCTGATGAACATGCCGTCCGCCAAAGGATTGTTTCACAAAGCGGTGGCACTGAGTGGCAGCTCTTTAGCCGGTGTCAACAAAGAATACGCCGAGAAATTGGGACTCAAGGTGATGGAAGAAGCGGGTCTGAAGCCCGGTGAGATTGGTAAACTGCAACAGATTCCCTGGCGCGAATACATTGACATTGCCAATCGGGCAGTAGAAAAAATGGCTGACGAAGCGAAACGGCTCAATATTCAGAGAGGTGGTTATTCGCCGGTAGCGGATGGCGTTAATCTGGAAGATAAACCATTTTTCAGCGATCCGAACCATTTTTCGGCTACCATTCCACTAATGATCTGTAGCACCTTTCATGAGCAGAACCCTGACCGGACCGATGCTTCCTTAGAAAGCATTTCACTGGCGGAGGTGAAAGAAAAAATCAGGCCCCGATTTGGCGATAAATCAAGCGAAATTGTTGACGCTTACGCCAAAAATTTTCCGAAAGCTCGTCCAATCGAGATCTGGGCGCTGATTGTTTCTAACCGGAAAAATGCCGTTGCAGCCGCCGATGCAAAGGCATCCCAACAAAAAGCG
Source organism: Spirosoma oryzicola (assembly GCF_021233055.1). NCBI lineage: Bacteria > Pseudomonadati > Bacteroidota > Cytophagia > Cytophagales > Cytophagaceae > Spirosoma > Spirosoma oryzicola. The sequence goes on from NZ_CP089539.1 coordinate 277,252, forward strand.
CCGGTTTATGTAGCCTGGTTTGGCTGGCAGCCTCCACTCTTCGACGGGCGTATGCGGGCTTTCCACTGCGATGATATTTGCTTCTGGTTTTACAATACAGACTTGATGCTGACGCATACGGGTGGAGGTAAACGTCCCCGAGCGTTGTCCGAAAAGATGGCCGGTTCGTTCATCAATTTCGTTAAAACCGGTAACCCAAACGGAGGTGGTTTACCGACCTGGAAGCCGTATACCCGTCAAAGCGGAGAAACCATGATTTTGGATGATTCGCCTGCACTGGTCAACGACCCCGACCGCGAAGCCCGAAAAACGTTAGCTTAATCAGTAAGAACGTTGTCATTTGGTTGTCGTGTATCCGAGCTTATCAAACCCGGACACGCGACAACCGAATGACAACGATTGATGCAATGAGGAATGCTGTAGCGATGGCAATTGTATACCAAGATAGTACCGAGTGCGGTTTGACTAACCGAGATTAGCGTTCGACCGTATCCTCACAATGTACACCACAAAAGTGCCAGTGACTTTAGGGTAAGGTTACGGGGTATGATTTCACCGAACATACTCCTCCTCATTCATGGATATTCATTTTTCACTCGATTTTACCACACCGTTTGGCATTGGCGATCAGGTATTTGTGCTGCATCCTCCTAAAGATATCCCTTGTCATGGCGGCCCCGCCTGGAAACCCTACCAGAAAGGAAACATCATCAAAATAAAACTCATTTTTGACCTGAATACGACAAATGTGTTAGCCATTAGTCAACCCGGTGACGAACAGATTCTGCATGTAGACCGGGTAGTATACACGATTATCTGCCCGCCGTTGGACCATCATCACTCAGCCTTTAGTGTGGAATGTCCAACCGATCCGACCAGCAAACCTAGATTGTTTGCGAACGAGGAAGAACTACAGGCTTATCTACAACCCGAAAGTGCGTAAGCGTACAGACAAGCGTAACGGAAAACCAATTCACTAACCGCCAAAGGCGTCGACGAATCGACGTGAATACAAAGCAGTGGCGATAGGGTGTTTGCGCACAGCCATTAGCCAACCCGATGATGCTTATGCCGGACGCGGCTTAACGTTTCCCGCGACACCCCCAGGTAAGAAGCTACCATGTGCAGGGGTACGCGCCGGAATACGTCGGGGAATGCGTTGACGAAAGCATCGTATTTTTCTTCGGCGGTGTAACTAATGTTGATAAAAATTCGCTGAAGACTCTCGTTCATGCTTTGCTCCCTCAGCCGATCAGACAACAATTTGAACGTCGGTATCTCATCGAACAGTTCGTCCATAGCTTCCCTCGTCCATAGCAGTACACTCGACTCTTCCATAGCCTCGATACGGTAATTCGACGGGGTCTGATCCACGTAACTTTCGTGGTCAATCGACCATCCGTTTTCAATCGTAAACCGCATGGTCGATTCGATACCATCCGCTCTGACCCGGTAGGTTCGCAGCAACCCACCAAGCACAAATATTTTGTGGCGGCACACGTCGCCTTCTCGCAGCAGCAGTTGTCGCCTACGCAGGTTTAACGGTATAGAACAAGCGTGTATTTGTTGAAGCTCATCGTCGGTGAACGGAGCTTTCGAGCGTAAATAATGATCAAATTGGTTTATCATTCATCAAAACCCGTTTACCCATTAACGCATAACAACGTTGTAAGGTGCTTTTTAGCGGCCACAAACGCTAAGCTGCGGTCAATCCCTGACAAAATTGTGTCAAATGACCTCGTTTTCGCCACCTCGTTTCTGCCAATTTTGCCAGCGAATAGATTGAACAGCTAAAAATAGCCAGTAACCATCAACCCAACCAATTATGCGCGTTTTTCTTACAGGAGCCTCTGGTTTTATCGGTTCCGCCATTGTACAGGAATTAATTCAGGCCGGTCATCAGGTAGTCGGTCTTGTCCGCTCGGATGCGTCAGCCAAATCGCTTACCGAAGCGGGGGGCGAGCCGTTTATAGGTAGTCTCGACGATCTTGATGGTCTTGCGCGGGGCGCTTCAGCCGCCGATGCCGTTATTCATACCGCCTTCGTGCACGATTTTTCCAATTATGCAGCCTCGGCTCAAACTGATAAGCGGGCTATCGAAACGTTCGGTACGGCACTCGCGGGCTCCAATCGTCCCCTAATCGTTACAGCTGGGATACTAGTCTTACAATCGAGCCACGGCGATCTGATCACCGAGGACGATCTGGCAACTCCGGAACCCCGCGCATCGGAAACAGCAACGATGGCTTTTACGGATTCTGGGGTACGAACGTCAGTTATACGCCTACCACCTTCGGTACATGACAAAGGAGATCACGGTTTCGTCCCCGCGCTGATTGATATCGCCCGTCAAAAAGGCGTATCGGCTTACGTTGGTAATGGCAATAACCGCTGGCCAGCCGTACACCGGCTCGATGCGGCAAAGCTGTACAGGCTGGCATTGGAGAAAGGAACGGCGGGTAGCCGCTACAATGTGATTGCCGATCAGGGTATACCGTTTCGCGAAATTGCCGAAACAATCGGTAGGCACCTGAACCTGCCAGTCGTCAGTAAATCGCCCGAAGAAGCACCCGATCATTTTGCCTGGCTCGCGCGCTTTGTTGCCTTCGATAGCCCAGCTTCAAGCGCAAAAACCAGGGAGCAGCTAGCCTGGCAGCCTACGCAACCGGGTCTGATCGAAGATCTTAACATGGGGCACTACTTCGAACGCTGATTTAAGACCCACGCCCGGATGCGTACGGTCAACTATACGTTCCGGGCGTTTATTAAATTCATTATCTGAACAATGCAATCAACACTAGCCATTCATGGTACATACGGCTTGCCAATGCGTAATTTATCGCCTGACAGATCGGCTTCGTACAGATGAGGAACCCGAACCGTGCGACCGTTTACGCTTTTGTGGCTATGCATGGACATCAACAATTTGCCATCGAATGTGGTAAACAACATACCATGTCCGTAGTTTGGCGGGGTGATCGGTTCAGCTTCCTGTATCCAGGGACCGTCGAGCGTGCCATTTTTCGAGTAGACAACGCCCTGTGTATACACGTCATAAATCCAGCTTGTCCACAACATTCCTAACCGCCCGGTTTTTGTTTTGAACAGAAACGGTCCGTCCGTCACTTTATTTGGGCGGTCGTGTCCATTCTCATCTTTCTCACGGCTCCAGGGAGCATCGCTGGCCCGGAAGAGCAACGTCCCCTCGCCGACGCTTCCGCTTAAATCTGGCTTTAACTGAATCTTTTCAATCGTTCCGTTTAGATTCTGTAGCCATTCGTAGCAATAAACCATGTAAGGCTTACCATCTTTATCGACCCAAAATGTTCCGTCCAGCGTGGGCTTGTCGGCGGGTAGGTATGTAGCGTCGTGCATGGGTACATAGGGTCCATCGGGTCGGTCGCTGACCAGCACATGACTTGCCCGTCGCTCAATAGGTCGGCCTTGAACCGTGTCGATCATAACGGCTCGGTTGGTAAACGTGGCGAAGTAATAGTAGCGATTCTTGACGTGGTGAATCTCAGCGGCCCAGATCATTGGTTTTGGTCCCATCCACGAGCTTGGATCGGTCTGTGTAACCGAATAGGGGCCCTCCCACGTTCGTAGATTAGCACTTTTCCAAAGCATACCACCTGTCCCCGTCATGTAATAGCTGTTGGTACTGCGGTCGGCCAGAATAAACGGATCGCTCAACCGAATCGAGTCCAATGGCACATCTTTTCGAACAACAGGAATTCTATTTTCCTGCGCTTTTGCCTTCACAGTGAATAGTAGCCCGGCTATTAGTAGTAATTTGACGATATTCATGGCATGCGAAATTTTCCAAGCATATGTTTTGCAATGGCAAAAGCACAGCGCAGTCTCTTCTACTTGTCACGCTAGACGAATGAACAGGGTGGACTGATTAAATAAGCGCAGATGAAGCTAATTTTAAGCGGACTAAGTGCTTGATAGGTTTCCAATCCCAACGGGCTAATCAATGATTGATCACGAGACAACCCGCCTTTCCCGGCTGGTAGCATTGCTAACGTTACTTCAAACAAAACGACTATTGACCGCTACCGAACTGGCGCATCGATTTTCGGTTAGTACCCGTACCATTTATCGAGACATCCGAACCCTTGAACAGGCCGGAATCCCGGTGGTGACCCAGGAGGGTAAAGGATACGCCATGCTGGATGGCTACCGGTTGCCACCCGTTATGTTCACGCGCGAGGAAGCTATCGCCCTCCTTACCGCCGAAAAACTAGCCGCCCGACTCACCGACGCGCAAACGGCTCAGCTTAGTGGCGCAGCTATGGACAAGTTACGCGCTGCACTGCGACGCGCAGACCGCGACCACCTGGAGACACTTGGCCCTCATATTCAGGTTTTGGGTCCGGCCAGTCAACCCGACCCGCCTAATGCTTATCAGCAACTGGTGACGGCTGTGGCGTTGCAGCGGGTAGTCCATCTGAGCTACTGTGCCGCTGCCACCGAGTTACCAACCACGCGCCAAATCGAACCGATCGGGCTTTACTTAAGCCAGCAGTGGCACGTGGTTGCTTATTGTCGCCTTCGGCAGGCATTTCGCGATTTTCGGCTCGACCGTATCCAGCACCTGACCCTTAGCGAGGAAGTGTTTACTTCACGTCCGGAAACATTGCAACAATATTGGGCCAGTCAGGACGACGAACGGTCAAAGCACAACGTTATCATTCGCTTTCAGTTCGCTAATACGCGCCCCGCTATGGCGCAGCATTTTCAGAATACCAAACATCAGTACGGCTGGGCACACCAGCAAGCTTTACCCGACGGTAGCCTGGAGGTGACATTTTTTATCGGCTCGCTGACCTACTTGGCTACCTGGCTACTTCCTTACGCCGGTGCCATTACGATCCTCCAACCCCCTGCCTTGCGGGAGCGTCTGCGTGACCTGGCCCAGCACGCACACGATTTTTTTTGCGCGCCCGATGGACCTATGACATAAGGCTGTCAGTGCGGGTGATGAACTTTGTAATGTCGAGTGACACTCTTTTTTATCATCCCAAACTTCAAACGATGTTTAACGTATTATCTGACATCAATTGGCTAAGCGTCCTGGTAGCCTTCATTGCTTATTTCTTGCTTGGCCCTCTGTGGTATCTATTTCTTTTCCCGAAACAATACCGGATTTCTTTGGGTAAAGCGCCTGATGCTCAGCTGAGTCAAGATCCTATTTACATTGTGGGCCCAGCGGCATGTACACTCGCTATTACCCTTACCAGCACTGTACTGCTCTATGCGCTGAATAGTACAACGTACAATGACGCGGTATCATTTACCGTACTTGTTGGAGTCGGCTACCTGGTTGCCAATACAATCAACATTGCCATCAACCCAAACATACCCCGACCGTTCCTGTACGGAGTTATTACGGGCAGTTATCACCTCATTGGTACGTTGCTTGTCAGCGTAATCTTAATTGCCATGAAATAAAACGCTACCGGTCAACTGAGTGCACGATGCAAGCTCAGTTGACCAAAGTGTATTCCAGAAGACGTTTTAGTTAAAAACTATGCAACCGAATATTGCCCGAAATCGGTTGACGAACTTACCTACCTTGAGATGAGCCAGACAATGAAAATCGAAGCAAAAGAAATTAGCACGTTTTGCCCGACCAACCGGCAGCAGTGGCGAGACTGGTTGCAGGAACATCATGCTACCGAACAATCCGTCTGGCTTATTTATCACAAAAAGAAATCCGCAATTTCAGGTATCTCTTACAGCGACGCCGTTGATGAAGCTCTTTGTTTTGGGTGGATCGATAGCCGGGCCAAGCCAATCGACGAACACACATACATGCAGTTTTTTGGCCGCAGAAAGCCGAAAAGCGTGTGGTCGAAAATTAACAAAGAAAAGATTCAGCAACTGACGGACAGTGGACGGATGACCCAGGCGGGTTTGAATGCCATTGACGTTGCTAAACAGAATGGGTCCTGGACAATCCTGGACGAAGTCGAGGCTCTGGCAATTCCCTCGGACTTGGAAGAGGCTTTTCAACAGACCCCCGATGCAGGAAGCTATTTTCTCGGTTTAAGCAGGTCAGACAAACGAGCTATTCTACAATGGCTTGTCTTGGCTAAACAGTCCCAAACCCGACAAAAGCGTATTGTTGAGCTTATCGAACTGGCCGCCCAGAGACAGAAACCTCCATTCATCAGATAATGAAAAGTTATCAGTCCTGGCAGCTTTCTTTACATGCCCAATCGGGTCAACGGTAGTCAACCATTAACCCGATTGTATCCACACTTACTCAAGTTCTAGTTGTTGTTCGCCGGAGCAAAGCAGACCATTATATATCGCACGCGAGTAGTTATATTTATAATCTTGTATTATTATTGGAAAAATTTATCCTACAGCATTCGCGTGAAGAAAGCGATATCAATCGGTTTGTCCGGATTGTTACTATACCACACGTTGGCGTATGTGCTGGTGTGTATAGGCACATGGTGGCAGGCCGAACATGATCTTTCGCAGCGGCTGTCGGTTTACCGTTCTGTCGATAGCTTAGTGGAGTTTCAGATTCCGCTGAAAGACAAACCCGACGCTAGTGCCATTACGCGCACTACATCGGATGGATTCTCGTATCGAGGGCAGTATTATTCGGTAATCAGCATGAGCATCCACGGAGACACGCTGCACATTACCAGTCTTCAAACAGACAGTAATTCGTTTTGGCAGATTGATTTGCTTTCGTTCATGCAGGAGCACGTAACGGGGGAAACCGACTCGCCCAGTAAAGCGAACACGCTACTGAAATTTTTACTGAAAGAGTACTCCCCGGCCCCCAGGCTTGCTTTTTACTTTTGTCCGCCCAACTGGCGCAATGACATCCGGATCCCTGAAAAACCAGTTCTGTTGCGTCAGCTAGCGCTTCAGGTTTCGTCCCCCCCTCCAGAAGTCTAAGCGGAATGTTCGGTTCGTTTTGTGCGCTACGATTGCTTTCTGGCTTCTGAGCGTACCTGCATAACCAACTCGTGACCCACGGTTGCTTTGAACCGGTTCTAACATTCCTGTAAACCCCTAAAACGTACGTTCGAGCAGAGCGATTCGTGGATCGTTCTGACTTGTTTCTATGCGCTAAAGTAGCGTGTAGAAGCGGTGTGTAATTCCATTAACTAACGACGACACGTTGACCAGACCCGTTACTAGACGTAGCAGGCTGCACCGACATTCCCATACTTCCTTAGTATGCCTCATATTCCTTTACCGGAACATTTGCCGGGTATTACGGGCTTGCTCGAATACCGGCTCGATACGGCCATGCCGATTCGGGAACTAACCCAACTTCTTTTGCGGGGCGAATCGACCTTGACGCAGGGCGAACGCGAATTGATTGCCACAGTGGTATCCGCCCGTAACTGTACAAACTTTTGCAACGCAGCTCATACAAAAGCCGCCGACATCCTGCTGGGTGATAATACGATTGCGGCTGCGGTGAAAGCAGATATCGAAACTGCGCCTGTAAGTGAAAAGATGAAAGCACTGTTACAGATTGCCGCCCTGACGCAACAATCTGGCCGGGCCGTTACGCCGGAAGCCATTGCCCGTGCCCACGCTTCGGGTGCCACCGACCGCGAAATTCACGATACGGTACTGATTGCCGCTCTGTTTTGTCTTTACAACAAATACGTCGATGGTATGGCAACCATAGCGCCCACTGACCCAGCTTATTATGACACGCTAGGCGACCGCATTGTACATCGGGGCTACAACCGTCCACCGGGAGGTCATCCAGCTCCTCAACGTAATCATAACAACTCCTAATCCACCCATCACAGCTCAACTTACTTGTCCTATCCGGCATACACAGCGTGTCTGGAGGCTAGCGAGTTGCGTTAATCTTACAAGGTATTTTAACTCATGAATAACAAGAAGCACGCCTTGCTTTTCGCTTGGTTCTGGCTCGTTAGTGCCGTAACACTCGCTCAATCGGTAAACGTAACAGGCTCGGTCATAGATCCTACGACACGCGAACCACTGGTTGGGGCAACCATCATCGCCAAAGGGCAAGCAACCGGGACGGTTACGGACAATCAGGGTAAATTCAGCATTTCGGTAAATCGGAAGGGGCCGCTTACACTACGCGTCTCGATGGTGGGTTATGACTCCCAAACGGTTTCAATCACGGACAACGCCCAACCGTTGACGGTTCTGCTAAATCCGGCCACGAGTCAACTAAACGAAGTGGTGGTCGGTGCGTCCCGCGTGGAAGAACGCCTAGTCAGGGCTCCCGTGACGATTGAGAAAATGGATGCCCGCAGCATTCGCGAAACACCATCCGCTACGTTCTACGAAGGAATCAATAACCTCAAAGGCGTCGAAATGGTGACGAGCGGTCTGACCTATCGACAAATTAACACGAGGGGTTTTGCCAGCACAGGGAACAGTCGTTTTCTGCAACTCATCGATGGCGTAGACAACCAGCCCGCCGGGTTTGGGTTTTCGGTGGGCAACATGTTTGGGCTGAGCGACTTAGATGCCGAAAGCGTGGAGCTTGTCCCCGGTGCGGCTTCGGCCCTCTATGGTCCCGCAGCGTTCAACGGCGCGTTGCTAATGACGAGCAAAGATCCGTTTATTCATCAGGGTCTTAGTGTTCAGGCCAAAGTCGGTGTCAATCATTTAAATGACCCTAACCGGAACGCCGGACCGACATTCCCCGCCGTTTACAACGACCACGCCATTCGGTACGCCAAAGCGTTCAATAACAAACTGGCTTTCAAACTAAATGCGTCCTACATGTGGGGCCTTGACTGGTTTGCTACCGATTATACAGATGTAAACCAATCGACACCCTCCGAGCTACGGGGGTCTCAAAATCCAGCCCGGAACGCGCTCAATATTTACGGCGATGAAGTGGTTCGGACGCTGCCGGGCGCGGGGCAAGTGTCACGAACGGGGTATCTGGAAAAAGACCTGACCGATTATAATGTGTATAGTCTGAAACTGAACGGAGCGCTCCATTACCGAATCACACCGAAACTGGAAGCCATCTACGCGTTCAATTTCGCCAAAGGAACCGCCAATTATACGGGCTCTAACCGCTTCTCGGTCAACGGCTTCTCGCTCACCCAGCACCGGCTGGAACTACGTGGAAAACAGTTTTTCGTACGTTGGTACACCAATGCCGAGGACTCGCATGACTCGTACAATACGCGGTCGCTGGGGCAACAGATTAACCGGACGTGGGTACGCGACCTGAACGGCAACGTTGTAACACCCGATAAAGCCGATGATACGTGGTTCAGCCGGTATGCCGCAGCCTACGGTGGCACCGTTCCTAACGTAAGTGGAAATGACCAGACAGCCGCCCGGAGCTTCGCCGATCAGGGTAGACTACTGCCGGGTACGTCCGAGTTTGATGCGCAGAAAGAGCGCCTGACAGCAATTCAGGGGTTAGCTGGTGCGGGGATCTTAAGTCAGACCAGCATGTGGCACGCCGAGGGACAATACAATCTGACGTCGGCCTTCAAGAACGCAGCGGAGGTTTTGGTTGGCGGTAATTTTCGGCAGTATAGCTTATTCACCAACGGTACCCTTTTCGATGATAAAGGCGGGCGGATTCTGTACCACGAATACGGCGCGTTTGCGCAGGTCAGTAAAGCCTTCCTGGCCGACAAACTAAAACTGACGGTATCGGGCCGGTATGATAAGAATCAGAACTTCGCTGGTTATTTTACGCCCCGTGCTTCGGCGGTATTTTCGGCCACCGACCGGCACCACTTCCGGGCGAGTTACCAGACGGGCTTCCGCAACCCCACCCCTTCCGATCAATTCATCAAACTCAATGTGGGACCGATCACGATTTTGGGCGGTGCGCCCAGCAACAGCGCGGGTATGAACGTGTACGAAAATTCGTATACAGCGGCCAGCGTCAATCAGTTTGGGGCGGGCTTCGGAGCCGATGTGGGCCGGGTAGGACCGCAACAGGCGTTGCTAAACAACAAAGACAAGTTGCAGAAGGCGAACGTACCGTACATTGCCCCCGAACGTGTCAACAGTTTCGAAGTTGGGTATCGCGCTCTGCTCAGCAACAACCTGTCGGTCGACGCCAACTATTACTACGGCATTTACACCAATTTCATTCTCAACACAGTCGTACTGCGTCCCGATAGTCCGGTACTCGGCCAGGATGGCAAGCCCAATGCTGCAGCCGCGCAGAATATTCTGAACGGCAACGTTCAGGCGTTCCAGCTTTACACCAATGCGCCAGACAAAGTATCGTCCCAGGGTGCAACGCTTGGTTTGACGTATCGAACACCGGGTGGCTACCAGATCGGTGCCAATGGTACATGGTCGGCGTTTAATATTCGGAATGCAGACCCCAACAACGTGGCGGCTTTCAACACACCCCGCTTCAAAACCAACGTAACACTCGGCCACCGCAACATTGCGCCGAATCTGGGTTTCAACGTCGCATGGCACTGGCAGGAAAGCTTCGAATGGGTGAGTTCGTTCAACGCACTTATTCCCGGCACCGTTCCAGCTTACCACTTGCTTGACGCGCAGGTAAATTACCGAATGCCAACGCTGAAAACCGTCGTGAAGCTCGGCGCTACCAACTTGACAAATCAATACGTGGTGCAAGCGTATGGCTCTCCAGCAGTCGGTGGACTTTATTACATATCACTCGTTTTTGATCAGGGGTTACGCTAAAAAATATGGAAGCAATCATTACAAAACCCGAAACAACCCAAGCGAACTGGCTCGCCTTTGGCTTATGCGCCCTATCGTATTTGTTGGGCGGAACAGCCTCTACGCTGATGGCAACTTTTCTGCCCATTGCCATACCCGAATTATTAGGTCAGTCAGTTTCAGAAGCGCAGCTGGGCGACATTGGGGCGTATATCAGCGCGGCTTTTTTGTACGGCTGGATGGCCGGAGGACTACTGTTCGGATTCGTCGGCGACCGGATAGGGCGGACTCGGGCAGTTGCGCTTGTTACGTTTCTTTACGGTGCAGCCATGCTGTTCACGGTTTTTGCCCCGAACTGGCCCCTGCTGTTGCTCTGCCGATTTCTGACGGGAGCGGGCGTCGGTGGGGTCTTACTACTCACTACCGTTTATTTGTCGGAAATCTGGCCCGAAAAAAGTCGGCCCGTGGCGCTTGGCATTCTAGCGGTTATGTTTCCAGTAGGTATTGTGGCTACGGGTGGCCTCAACGCGGGTCTGGTACCGTGGCGACAGGCTTTCTGGCTGGGATTGATTCCCGTACTGGTTTCTCTTCTGATGCTTGTCCGCTTGCCCGAATCCGATAACTGGGCGCAACTACGCCTGCAATCGCAGACGGAAAAAGGCTGGACACCGACTGACCGAACCAATCTACTGACGGGCGTACTGATTTTTGGCACAGTATTGATTGGGCTTTGGGGCACGTTTTCCTGGATACCGACCTGGGTTCAATCGCTATTGCCAGCCGGTCAGACTGGTGCCCGTGAGCGGGGTCTGACCATGATGTTGCTGGGTATGGGTGGTATCGTCGGGGGTATGCTATCCGGTGTGCTGATTGGTCGGCTTGGTTCACGAACGACGCTCTTGCTCACTTTCGCCGGCTGTGCGGGCGGCTGTGCACTGTTGTTTTTAACCAACCGTCAGTTTTCCCCCATCATTTATGCCGAAACAGCCTTTTTGGCCTTATTTTTTGGCATTAGTCAGGGCGCTTTGTCGAGCATTATTCCAGCCTTGTTCCCTGTACGAATTCGGGCGACGGCGGCAGGAATCAGTTTCAACATCGGTCGTTTTTTCACGGCAACGGCGGTGTTTTTTGTCGGAACAATGGTAGCGGCATTAGGCGGCTTCGGTAATGCACTGGTTATTTTCTCAATCGCTTTTCTATTTGCTGGGATCGCTGTATTCTTTCGGTATAACCCGTTGTTTAGTTTGACAGGATTGACAAGATTTTCTGAGCAGAATATTGACAATGAACCTGTTTAACCTTTTGTTTTTCTAGGATTTTGTCATCTCGATTCGCACTAGGTTTTAAAAGGTTTAAAAAGCTTCGACATAAATCATGTCAATCCTGTGAATCCTGTCAAAGAAAAATAACTCAACCCTTTTTCATTATAAACGATAACTCACCAATGCCTCATATTCAACTCAACAACGATGCGCCGGGTATTCGAAGCTTGGTTTTGTTCCGTCCCGACACGGGTAAGCCGCTCTACGAACTGGCCCAGGCGCTGCTTCGTGCCGGTTCGCCGGACAGCACGCTTTCCGACGCCGAACGCGAACTAATTGCCGCTTATGTGTCGAACCTGAATCGTACCGATTTTTGCATGAACAGCCACGCAGCCGCTTCACGCTACCTCTTCGGCGAGCAGGCGACTGTTGTCGATCAAACGCTGCAAAATCCGGAAACGGCCCCTATTTCCGCCAAGTTACGCGCTCTGCTGACTATCGCCGAGCGCGTAACCGCCGACGCCCGAACCGTGTCGGATGAGGTGGTAGCGGCAGCCCGGGCGGAAGGCGCCACCGACGGTGACATTCACGATACGGTGCTGATTGCGGCTTCGTTTTCGATGTACAACCGCTACGTTGACGGACTGGCCACACTTACCCCCGAAGACCCGGCGGCCTACACCGCGATGGGCGAACGCATGGGTACGCTGGGTTATGCTTTACCCAAATCGAACTAAACCATAACAGACACAATGCCTCACATCAATTTCGAACCCGGTCTGCCGGGTATTCGCGGGCCAATGGCGTTTAGCCCCGAAACGGCCCGCCCCCTCAACGATCTCGTCAATGTATTACTTCGCACCAACGCAAGCCACCCCGACTCGACGCTCAGTGAGGGCGAACGAGAACTGATCGGTACGTATGTGTCGTCCCAAAACGATTGTTTCTTCTGTCAGACCATTCACGGAGCCGTCGCCAGTCATCACCTGGGCGATGACGATTGGTCGCTGGTAAAATCGGTGAAACAGGACTTTACCCAAGCTGCTTTATCTGATAAACTGAAAGCCTTATTGGTTATCGCTGGTAGTGTCCAGCAGGGCGGTAAACACGTAACTGCCGAACAGATTGAAAACGCCCGCGCCTGTGGAGCCACGGATCGCGACATCCATGATACAGTGTTAATTGCCGCAGCGTTCTGTATGTTCAATCGCTATGTCGATGGGTTGAATACGTGGGCACCCGATAACCCAGACTTATATCGCTACCGGGCGCAGAAGGTAGCCGAATACGGATACACGCACGAAGACCACTACATACCCCCTCCTGATTGGCAAACACTTGTTCAGTAGTTCTTTAGTCAATGGGAAACAGTTGGTACCTCATCAAGAGTCAATTGTTTCCCATTATTTAAGTGATTACATCAACGAAACGCGTTGATCTTATTGACCTAATTCTTTCTTAGGTAAGCGAACTGCCCATTAGGATAAAAGTTGCGCGTTGCTTTATCCCCTAAACTTGCCCTAAACATTAATGTATCTAGCTTTACCTCAAACTATTATCGCAAATTGAGTATACATACCGGACACCCATCGAAGTTCAGCCGAGTCGGTATTCTGGTCCTCCGCTTAGTATACCGCTTGTGGGTTCGCTCCAGCGTACCGGCCTTGACGAACCTGTTACAGATAAACCCGCTAACTAATAAACCATAAACGCTGGCCCTATGCCTCTTCAGATCGTCGAACGCGACATCACCCCCCGAGAACTCGAACGCATGAATGCCGGCTTCATCGAGCACGGGCTTGAGCATGGCGTCGAGCCCTTTACCCAAACGCGATACGGCTATGCGCTCGTTGATGAGGAACGCTTCGTAGGCTGCATCAGTGGCCTGACCAACAGCGACACCTGGTTTTACATCACTGATTTGTGGCTGGAAAAACCCTATCGAGGCCGAGGCACTGGAGGGACGCTAATGAACCTGCTTGAGCACAAGCTTCGGCAGCTAGGCATCCAATACGTTTATACCTGGACAGCGGGTTACGAAGCACCACCGTTTTATCTGAAGCAAGGCTACGAAATTTTTTGTGAGCAGGAGAACTTCTACCCAACTGGTCATAGCCGCGTGGGCTTTAGAAAAAGCTTGTAAGCCTCGGCTGGTAAACGGAGGACTGTGTAGGCCTCAATTTGACAACCGAGGCTTCACCTTATATTGTAAGGCTTTTATGTCATTGCATCTAGAACTGCCGGTTTCACCAGATGACCATCAAAACCCGCTTATCTGGTTCGCTGTCGATCTTCTTAGCCATAACCCGTTACGGCAATCACGACCACATGTTGGCGCCATGCCTGCTCACAAATCATGCGGCAAGTAGCATTCCAGTTTGGCAATTCCACTAACCAGCAAAATAGCCGAAGGACGTAATGCTTCGGCTCCTTCGATACGCGATTAATCACTATTTCGGGTATGTGCCTTGTAACCTTTCAGTAAAAACAACACAGCAATTTATTAGTAAAGTACCCTTTAGGTGCCAATAATCTGGTATGCCCATCTGATTCGATTCGTTGCCTACATCCTGGAGTTAATTTCAACTATTTGAGTTATGACACTAAAAGGGCTGAGTAAGTTAACAGAGTGCAATGAGTATAAATAGGGCGTTCCTGTTAAGCAACTGTACTATACGCTTTTATTTCATAAACGGTATTTATAAAGCATCAACCGTATGCTACCTTTCTGGAATCTTACCGATTAAAATACCTCCTTCCACTAAGTAAAATACTCTACTTTCTTTCCATTTCATGAATAGAATCTTTACCGGTATCATCAGTTGGCTACTCTTATTTATTTTTAATACCCAGCTGCTTGCTCAAGCACCTCCACTTCCCCAATGCGGCACGGAAGACCTAACCCCGCAACAGATACGGCAACTGATCCAACAGGGTAATATGGCGCTAGAACGCAAACGGGCTTCGGGAGCAGCTTTCACCGCCATTACCTATGTGCCTATTCGGCCTCATATCATTCGACAAAGTAACGGATCGGGGGGCTTTTCTCTAGCCAGTTTGAATCAGGTAATAGCCATTACGAATAGTTATTATCTCTCAAACGGTTACGGCATTCAGTTCTATTTCGCAGGATCAACGCCCGATTACATTGATAATGATGAGATGTACGCTGGCTACGATAATCAATCGGTGGATGGTCGGGATGCAACAAATGCGTTGAACCAATACTACGTCAGCCGATTTACAAGCTCAGGCTTGGGAGGATTCGCTTACTATCCCGCTAATGGAATTTATTCCACCCGTTCATTTATCCTAGCTGGAAACTATAGTTCACTGGAAGATCTAGGTAATCGACTGATTCCTCACGAACTAGGTCATAACTTTAATCTTGTTCATACCTTCGGTCAGAATTTTGGAAACGGAACACTAGGGAGTGGTGTGACAACAGAGTTGGTTACGCGGGGAGCCGGAGCTAACTGTGCGATCGATGGGGACTTTATCTGTGATACCCCCGCTGATCCCTACAACAAGGCAGGAGCATCGACAATTTACGTAAACGGTTGTCCCCAATATGACCCGAGCAGTACCGCTCGCGATGCCAACGGGCAGGCTTATTCGCCCTCCATTACCAATATTATGTCGTACTACTTTCCCTGTACGCACGATTTTACACCCGGCCAGTATGACCGCATGCAGGAAGCTTTAGCCCTGCGCCAGACTCATACCGCTTACTCACTTGATGCCCCACCCACCGATGCTCCCGCACCCAGTAACTTACGTGTTAGCCTCAACGGATCTGTGGTAACGCTGACCTGGCAGGATAATGCGACCAATGAAATGGGCTATTTCATCGAACGGTCTACCTCGGCCACTACTGGTTTTGTTCCCATTGGAGGGGTAGGCCCCAACACTACCGTCTTTGTTGATAGTAAAACAACTGTACCCAATCACTACTATTACCGCATTCGTCCCTCCAATACCACGACAGGAAGTATCAGCTCAACCATTGACATTTCGATTTCAACGTTAACAACTACCGTTAATGGAAATTATGCCTTGCTCAGCTGGCCATTCGCGGGAGCAGGCATTACTTATGAACTACAGTGGAGGGCAGTCAACACCCCCACCTGGAATACCGTGTCAAATCTGACAGAAAACAGATTAGGCCTATCTGGACTACCTGCTAACACAACTTATGAGTGGCAGGTCAAAACGACAGGTAGCAACCAGTATGAGGGACCCGTCAATTTTACCATTCCCTGTCAGGCACCTACCTACCCGTATACTTATCCGGCCCGTATATCAGCCTCGCTTACCTGGAGCACGGCAGTTCCCGGCCAATCGTATAGCCTGCGCTGGCGGGCAAAGAATGATCCGAACTGGACCGTTGTAAATAATCTGAGTGCGAGCACGGGATACTATTCACTGACAGGCTTACAACCGTCGACCGCCTATGAATGGCAGGTACAAGGTGTCTGTTTACCAACAGTAAGTTCTGATTTTACCCCCTTACAGTCCTTTACAACTTTTTCTTGTCAGCCTCCTTCCTCTTTGAATACAACCAGTATCTTATCCTCATCAGCTTATCTCTACTGGTCAAATAATTATTATGAAGAAGGGCGTACTAGCGAGCTTAGGTATCGAGCGGTGGGCAGTGCGGATTGGACGGTGGTTAGCAGCTTAACTGCGACAGCTTATTCGTTAACTGGTTTGGCCAACAATGCCCAATATGAATGGCAAGTGAGAAATATATGCCCGGGTGATCAGCAATCCGACTTTTCGGCGTCGAGTTATTTTACCACTGTATGCGCCATACCGCAAGGTCTTCGTAGCAGCTCAACGGCTACGAGTGCTCGCTTATCCTGGTATCTCAATGGGGAAACAGAGAAGGGAGGTAGCTTCGAATTACAGTATCGGGCAGTAGGCAATGGAGAATGGAGTACCATCAGGAACATAAGCAGCTACAACTATAGTCTGACGGGCCTTCCTACCAATGTGACTTACGAATGGCGAGTGCGTCAAGCGTGTTCTGTGAGCGCTCAGTCGGAATATTCCGCAACCGCTAGCTTTACCACTCGGTGTAATCCCGTTACAGCTGGTAATGCATATGTCTCTTATGTCACCTCCATATCAGCTCAGTTCTTCTGGTATGTTGAAAACGAAGCGGGAACAACCTATGAAATCCAATACCGTCCATTAGGCTCTTCCGAGTGGACAACGACTATTAGCAATCTGACTGCCACCACGTCAAGCGGTAATTTCAATGTCGTTGATTTACCCAATAATACCACCTTTGAATGGCAAATCAGGACGACCTGCTCAGCTTCGGTTAGTTCCGCGTTCACAAGAGGATCAAATTTCACAACTCAATGCCGAACGCCCACAAATCTCTGGAATTCGTCAACTGGTGTTTCAAAGGCTTCGCTGAGTTGGCTTATGATGGGGGTTGGCGTTACATACGATCTGAGATATCGGCGTGTAGGTACGGCTGACTGGATCGTGAAAGACAATCTATCATCGACTACTATTGAGCTTACTGGTCTATCAGGGAACACACCTTACGAGTGGCAACTTCGGACCCGTTGCCCAGATGGACAATACTCGGACTATTCGGTGATGGCTACTTTCACGACGCAGCAATGTTCTGTTCCTTATTCCATCACTTCGTACGATATCACAGAGAAGTCGGCAATACTCAGCTGGTATTACTCCAGTTTTGACAGTGGCACACGGGCCGAAATCCGCTGGCGGGCCGTAGGATCTAACAACTGGACAACGATTAGTAATCTAAGCCTTAATTCGAACGGTTTTAATACCTACAGCTTAACGGACCTGACTAGCTCAACCCAGTACGAATGGCAAGTGCGGATACTTTGCACACCAACGGAAAGTTCTGCTTTTTCAAGTTCAACAGTATTCCAAACCAAAGCGCCCTGCGATCAGATGTATACACTAAAAGGTGGCAACTGGAATGATGCGAGTGTATGGTCCTGCGGTCGAGTACCAGTTGCCACAGATACTGTACATTTAAAGCATGCAGTAGTTATCCCCCCAAGCTATCAGGCTACGGCTCGTAGTTTGGTTTTTGACGTTGCAGTTCCTGTCACCTGGTCGAGCGGGGCTCGTTTAGTATTGACTCAGTAAAGTTTTGAGCTAAAGCCGTAATGACTATATCCACCACCTATTCATTACGACTTTAGCCAAAATCATCCAAGAATAAATTAGCCAATACCATTACTATCTGCTTGGTATAGTTTTCACATAAGAGTCTAGCTATCTAATTGAGACAGAAACTTTATTATAGGCCTAAAAAATCAATTAACTAACCAATTACACTTTTACATCACCTACTAAATCAGTGTATTTATTGAGCGGTTGCTTACTTAGGATCAGCTTGATTTGTTTGTAGGGCTGGCACCGAACGATGGAAGGATTGATCCGGCCAAAATGTTGAATCTTTACAGGAGCGCTGATTTAGCACAGTATATTTTCGGAGTAGGTTGTCAGCTATTATATTTTACAGATCGGCGTTCATTTCATTTGGTAGTATTTTAGGAGAGTAAACAACTTCAGCAGGTAATATCTTAATAGTGCTTTTGCACACTAGCTAGCAGGTCGTGAGGATAGCCCAGTTTGATGGCACTCAACTCATCCAAAAGCTGTAACTGGTCTGCTGATAAACCAAGAGCGGCTGCCCTCAAACTGCTTTCCAACTGGGCCAGGGTGCGCGCTCCAATGATCGCAAAGACGCCTTTGCTCAAAACCCAGGCCAGCGCGAGCTGCCCCGCCGTAGCGTCAAGCTCTTGGGCCATCCGCTCCAGTTGATCCAGGATCGCCTTTGCTTGCTCATCCTCTTGGTAAGTGCCCGCAGAAGACAGCGTTAACCGCCCAGATGCCCCTTGCCGGTATTTCCCCGTCAATAAGCCTCCAGCTAAGGAAGAATAGCCCATTTTACCTAAACCAAAGTGCTCCGCCATTGGCATCAGTTCACGTTCCGGCGTCCGTTGCAACAAGTTATATTCATATTGCACAGCGGTCAGCGGTATAGAAGCAGCAATGATCGCTGCTTTCCAGGCCGGAAAGTTGGCCAAACCCACGTACAACACTTTACCCGTCCGCACCAGATCGTCCAGACCTCGAATCGTTTCCTCTAATGGGGTTACCCCATCATCAAAATGGGGCATGTATAGGTCGATATAGTCCGTTTTCAGTCGTCTTAAGCTGCCTTCTACGGCTTGACGCATCGCTTTTCGGTGATTACCCGCATTAGCCAACGAGGGTTCCGCCTGATTGCTTCGGGTATACTTCGTACAAATGATAAAATCGTGTCGGTTGTGTTCGGTAAAGCGGCCAACTGTTTCTTCCGCTTGGCCGAATTGATATTGATCGGAGACATCGATAAAGTTACCTCCCTTATCGGCATAAGCCGACAGGATCTGAAGAGCTTCCTGAGCTGGCGTGCCATAGCCACGGCGGTCACCTAACTGCGAGCCACCCAGAATCAGCTCACTCGCCGGCAATCCAGTTTGGGTTCCAAATAGTTTGTAATTCATTCTACAAAAGACTGCCTTAATTAAAATTGAGTCAAGTAGGGCTAAATTCAGCCGTATGCAATCGTGTCTGTATGGATTTATCTTTGCGGGATGTACGAGCGAAAATTACCCCTCGAGCTGGACTGCGGCCTGCACCTATTTATGGAAGTGCTGAATGGAAAGTGGAAGCTTAGCCTGATCTGGAGCATTCATTCGGGCATCCGGCGGCCTGGTGCCTTGCATCGTAAACTCTCCCGAGCGTCTCGCCGACTCTTAGATTCTCAATTGAGCCAATTGGTCGAGCAGGGTATCTTGTCCAAAACTAGTTTTGTTCAAAAGCCCTTAAAAGTGGAATATCAACTGACGGACTTGGGCCAAAGTTTGATACCAGTAATTGAACTGACCGCGCAATGGGGTGAGGCTCATCGAGATGTATTGGAACCGCTCCTGATCAACGAGCGGTCAACACCGTCCTGATTGGGCATTTCCTGAAATATCATGTAGGGAAATTCAGATGTTTCGCCCATGAGCGTTTTAGTAAAATTCCCTTATGCCCTTAACTATTAAAACGCCCGGACTATGGCTAGTCCGGGCGTTGCTTTCATCAATCTGTTAATCGCTTAAGGCTTCAACAACTTGACCTGCTGACGCTGAGTAGCTGTACTTACATCCAGTAGGAGTATGCCTTGAGCAGTGCTCACGGGTACACTCACTCGTTCAACAGAACCAGCCTCTTTGATGCTAAATCCATGCAGTGTCTTACCCTGTAAGTCAACCAGCTTGAGCTGTACGGCTTGACCACTTACTCCGCTGATCTCGACCTCCGCCGATGGACCCACCACCGGGTTGCCCAGCACCTTTACCGCTAAACCACGACCCTCATCCTGCGAGGCCACGCGCGAGCTGCCTGTGGCCGTCGGCTCGATACCGTAGAAGATGGTGCCGTTCTGATAAGCCGTGATGCGGGGGTTGAGCGTGTAGCTGCTGTTGTTGATATACGAGTAGTCATCAGGCTGGAAAAAGCTGCTGTAGTCCTGCTTGTTAACCTGGATCTCCAGCGGGCCTGAATCGCCCATTGGCGCTAGACTGCCTGCTCCCCCGTTGAAGCTGTATTCGATGTAGCCCGTAGCTCCTTGACGAGCCGGACTAATAGGCACATACCGCAAGTTTAAATTACCCTGACCAATCGCTACAAAGTTTTTCTGAAAGATCAGGCCCACGTTATCTTCGGTGGTTAGCCAGTAGCGCAGGGTGATGTTGCTGTAGGCGAACGGGTCACGACCTACATTTTGCAGGATCAGGTAGGGCTTGATGGTGTTGTTGCCCAGCTGGCCGTTGTCAGGATCACGCGAAAGCACTTTGAGCGTAGGCGCTACTACCGTTACCGTTGCCGTAGTCGCTGGGCTGGTGCAGCCGTTGCGAGTGCAGGTGGCCGTGAAGGTCTGCGTCCCCAGGTTACTGGTCGAGACGGCCAGCGTGGTGGCGTTGCCCCCTCCCCAGTTGATAGTGCCACCCGTACAACCCGAGACGGTCAGAATCACATTACCTACGTTCTGGGAGATAGTCAGGTTGCTGACTTCTGCTGGGTAGGGATTGCCCGCCTGGGTGACCAGCACCGGAGCGGTTGGCACTTCTTTCACCGTCACGGTTTGACTGGCGGAGTTAGTGCAGCCATTGTTGTTAGTGTAGCGGTAAACCACCGTGTGAGTCCCCAGCGCTAAGTTGGCCGGAATAAACTCAGTGGCCGAGTTGCCGTCAATGGTAAAGCTGCCGCCTGCGGGTGAACCGGTAGTGGCTAGCGTAACAGCCGCTGCATCCTGGCAGTAGGCATCCGCCAAACCCGGTATGGATACTACAGGTAAGGGATTGACCGTTAGCGAGGTGTTCTGACTAGTTGCATCCACGCCGTTGCTGACCCGCAGGGTGAAGTTCTGAGCGCCTGAACCACTGGTGGTCACCGTTTGGCTGAAGGCGTTGACTGTGCTACCCGTTATTGTTTGGTTACCACCGGTGAGCGTATAGCTATAGGTACCCGCGTCCCGACCAACAGTGGCGCTAAAAGTTACAGGGCTACCTACACAAACAGCAGCGGGTGTACTCGAAAAGCCGCTGATGGTGACGGGTGGGCGGTAGGTAAGGCTAAAGGTACTAGCCGCCGTGTTTCCATTACCGGCCAGGTCTCGCGCGCTGTTGGCTCCAAGATTTACCGTGATCAGTCCGTTAGCCGAGGGAGTCACCTCGAAGCTGTAGGTGGTACCACTACCCGAGAAGTTGCTCCGGATACCATTCGCTACTTGAACGCTACTGCCTGACAAGCCCGTTACGCTTTCCGAGAAAGTTAACGTAAAGGAGATAGGCCGGTCAGGGGTATCACTTCCTGATGACCCCGACGAAGAGCTGATACTTACTGTAGGGGCTACTGTATCCACTGTAAAGTTATTGGTGTTCGAGCTAGCGCTAGCAGCACTGCTACCGATTAGCGTCGTGGTCCGCACGCTGTGGTTGCCCTGTCCTAGCGCTGTCGGTTGAGTAAAAGAAAAAGTGCCCCCACTGGCAGTCGTGGAACCAATTATGTTGTTGTCCACGTATACCGTTACTGTACTGCCTGCCTGAGCTGTCCCGGTGTAGGTGGGCGAAGTGGTAGCGATCAGGGCTTGATTACTCGGTGTATTTACCACCGGTGCATTAGGCGTAGTCGTGAAGGTCACCACGCTACCGTAGCTGGTGCCGACCGAGTTGATGGCATAGGCACGGACCGAATAAGCAGTGCCGGGTGTCAATCCGCTGACCGTTTGGGAAAAACTGCCCGTATTGTTGCCATTGGTCACTTTCGTATTACTGGTAGTAGGTGTACCACTACCCGCTACGTAGACGATACCTCGCTCGGTAACGCTGGCTCCGCCGTCAGCCGTCACGTTACCGCCTAGTGTTGCGCTGCTCGTCGTGATAGCACTGGGTGCTGCGCTGGTCACGGTAGGCGCGGCAGCTTGTTGAGCTTGAACGGTAGCCGTGGCATACCATAATCTACGGGTGTTCGTCTCACCACATTGTTGTTCGTTGCTTGTATTCAAATTATCAAACAGCACCACAATTCGACCATTAGGCGCTAGTATACCCGAGGGAAAACTTCCCGCGCTGCTACCCGTTGGGGCCTTGTAGGCGAGCGCCGTCGTCCAAGTACCAGTCGTTCCGCTGGGCTGATAAGCAATCTGTAGTCCGCTGGATTGATAGACAAACGCTTTATCGCCATTACTATTGATTCGAAATGACCCCCGGACGATGCTGCCCGATAAATTACCATTGATCCGCTGCGGTGTCGAAAAGTTACCCGCACTATTGTTTGTATAATTAATCTGTCCGGGGTAGCCGGAATAAACGATATGCACTTTGTTGGCAGCGTCAGTATCAATGCCTAAGCTACTACCCTGAATTTTATCCTGCTGACCTTCCGCCAACACAGTAGGGGTTGCCCAACTTCCGGTGCTATTGGTCGTATAGATCAATCCCCCATTACGGCCTTCTCCGTTCGTTTCCCGCTGAATAGCAAAGTGTGCTTTAGTGTTGCCATCAACAGCCATGTCGAAAGTAATTATTTCGTTACTGGCGGGTTCACCACCGGACTGCGAAAAGGCATCCTCGCCCGTCCAGCTAGTACCGGACTGACGATAGTACCGAACGCTATAGGTACGGGGTGAGTTAGCGTCACTAAACAGAAAGGCAATATGCGGCTGATTGTTATTATCCAACTCTAAGACGGGATTGTCCGTGTTTTTCCATCCGTTAGGATCTGAATACGTTTGAACCTCACTAAACGACCAAGTGGTACCGTCACTACTAAAGCCGTACCAGACTCCTCGGGTACTGGTAACGCCCGACCCCCGAGAGCCCTGGAAAGTAACGTGATAGCGGCCCAGCGCATCAATGGCTAAATCAACGTCATCACTGGCCCCGTCAAAACTGGGTACCTTGATCGAGGCACTTCCCCCCGTTGGCGAAAATGAACTCACCGTTGCCCAGCCGCTGCCATCAAATCGGATGAGTCTGTAGATTGCCTCATCGCCAGCCCCCTTGCGCCAGAAGCCATAAACTTTTCCATCTTTAGGGTTAGCGGCTAGAGCGCTGAAAGGCCAGTTGCACCCGTTGCCTTCTTCAATTTGAGCCGCGGTGAACGAGGAGATTTGTGCGTTTGCCACCTGGGCAAAGCTGACGCAGGCTAATAAGAGTAGCCACACTATTGAGCGATTGGCTAGCTTCTCGATTTGACTTGAAAAGAAAGTAGAAATGAGCATAGATAGTAAAGCGTTAAATTGAGATTATGGGTGTTATGAAAAGGAGAGCTAGTTAAAGGAGTCATTGAATACTTAACTATATGATAATAAATACAATACTATAAACTTCTACTTATGCATAGACTAACTTATTGTTGGTTTCTTTATCAGTAGACCAAACGTATGCATAGCTGCGGCAGGCATAACCCACCAATTATGTGTACTACGTGACTATAGGCTATTGTTATGTGTTCATAAACTCCTATGGTAGAGCGTATCCATTAAAAACTTTAACCATATGCTCACATTGATTATGATCGCAAAACTGGTCGTAATAAGCATGAGTGACTATCGCAGACTGCCCAAAAACTGTTCAATTTGTAACAAACGACTAAATTTGTTCCTTTTTAGAGCGATTTCACCTTATTAAGGTTCGTTATCAGCCTTCACTACAAAACAGATGAGTGACGTTGACGGCTTGCACGACATTTAGCCAAGCTCTAGAAATAAGTTACATTCTTTATACTAAGCAACGTTGACAGCTATCATAAGAAAAGATTGTGGCTGTTATACAACTCCGCCCAACTACTGCAAGTGACCTTTTCTGCCACTCGAGGTGTGAATGGTTAGAATAAATGCGGACGGAAAGCAGCCCTGTCGTTTTTTATACAGCGGATTATCAGAAAGCCGTGAAACTCAGTAACGTAATAATCGTATCAGGCAAAAATTTTTCCGTGTTAACTAAATTCATACAGCCGCTGCGTTTCAGAATGCGTTTTACCTGTAGATTTGTCCAGTTAGTAAATAGGATTACAAGGTTCATTACATAGACCATCCCTATCAATCATTCTGAATGAACTGGCCGATGACAGTTGGCCGGCCAAACCCTTTCCAGTTTACTTACGTTCAGGTAGGAGCGATCCATCAATACTAAGCGATTATGGCTGAATTAGTAAAACCCATTGGTATCTATTACGAACATCCTGACTGGTTTAAACCCCTCTTTGCCGAACTTCAACGGCGCAATATACCCTTTGAACGAATTGATGCTACCCAGCATCGCTACAACCCCGCCGAAGCCGATAGCCCTTATTCGCTGGTCGTCAACCGAATGAGTTCGTCGGCTTACCTGCGCGGTAACGGACAAGGCATTTTTCACACCGCTGGCTACCTCACCCACCTCGAACAGATTGGCGTGCGTGTCATCAATGGCACCGTCGCTACCAGCATCGAAACCAACAAGGCCCGACAACTGGCCCTGCTGGCTTCCCTAGGCTTATCTTTTCCTCAAACCCTGGTCGTTAATCACGTCTCGCAGGTGCTATCCGCAGCGCAAGAACTACGCTTCCCAATTGTCGTTAAAGTCAACATCGGCGGAGCGGGGGCTGGTATTGTTCGCTTCGATACCCACGAAGGTTTGCAGGCAGCCGTTGAGACCAACCAGATTGATTTGGGTATCGACCAGACGGCATTGGTGCAGGAGTATATTCAGCCACGCGGGGGCCATATCGTCTGCGTCGAGACGCTCAACGGACGCTTTCTGTACGCCATTAAGGTCTTCACCACCGGTGAAAGCTTTAACCTCTGCCCTGCTGAGATCTGCGCGATTCCAGAGTCGCCATCAGCTGATTTCTGTCTGACCGAAGCGCCTAAGAAAGGCATTCATCCGGGCCGCCGGGCGGTGGAGGCCTATACCCCACCTGCCCAGATTATCGCAGCTGTGGAACGCATCGCCAAAACTGCCCGCATCGACGTGGGGGGTGTCGAATACCTCATCGACGACCGAACCGGCGAAGTGCTCTTCTACGACATCAACGCGCTGTCCAACTTTGTGGCCGATGCGGTCAACGTCGTTGGCTTCGACCCCTACGCCCGCTTCGTAGACTACCTCGAAGGCCAACTCGAAAAAACGCTTCTCTCCGAAAACGTATGAAATTTGGTTATTGGATGCCCGTCTTCGGCGGCCGGTTACAAGAACTACCAGCAGTGACTGGCGGTTACGCAGTTGGAAAAGCAGGGCTCGCTTGAAGATTATTCGGTTTCGAACCGGGGACTGCGAAGCGGTGATCCAGGTGAAAGCCTGACGTTGTTTTTAATTAATTCTAGACTATGTACCTGTTTTGTATTGACCCATATTCCATCAGTAGACAGGTTTATTTTTCGTAACCGGCGTTGGCTATGTTCCTGTCGTTCATGAGCCAGTTAATGCCGGTTATTTATCATTGTATTCATGCGTATAAAATCTCTTGACCAACTGCGGCAGGAAGCTGGCGAAAGCGGCAAATCCTCGCTTAAACGGTCGCTTGGTGCATTTAATCTTGTAGCCCTAGGAATCGGTGTTATCATCGGAGCCGGGTTGTTTTCCTTAACGGGCATTGCGGCTGCTAACCATGCAGGTCCTGCGGTGACACTTTCTTTTGTTGTGGCGGCTATCGGCTGTGCTTTCAGTGCCTTATGTTATGCCGAATTTGCTGCTATGGTACCCGTTGCGGGCAGCGCTTATACCTACGCCTACGCCACCCTGGGCGAACTGTTTGCCTGGATCATTGGCTGGGATCTGATCCTCGAATACTCCGTAGGAGCCGCTACAGTCGCTATCAGCTGGTCCCAGTACCTGACCCGTTTTTTGGCAAAATACAATTTACAATTGCCTCCTCAATTGGTGCAATCACCGTTCGAATCTATAACGATGGCCGACGGCTCGGTAGTGAGTGGATTCATCAATCTACCTGCCGTATTGATTGTCGTACTGGTTTCGGTGATTATCATCCGGGGTACGCAGGGGTCAGCGGTGTTCAATGCCATTGTGGTAAGTCTGAAAGTGCTGGTTGTTCTCGTGTTTATCGCTCTGGGCTGGCAATACATCAACCCCGCCAACTATTCACCGTACATTCCACCCAATACCGGTGTGTTTGGTGAATTTGGCCTGAGTGGGATTTTCCGGGGAGCGGGCGTCGTTTTCTTTGTTTTCATCGGTTTTGATATTGTGGCAACGATGGCGCAGGAAACAAAAAATCCACAACGCAACATGCCGATCGGGATTCTCGGTTCGCTGATTGTTTGTACCGTTCTTTTCGTCCTGTTTGGTTACGTTATGACGGGTCTGGCTAATTACACCGAGTTTAAAAATAGCGCAGCCCCGGTAGCGATTGCCATCGAAAAGACGCCGTATCAGTGGCTCAGTCAAGCGATTATTCTGGCTATTCTGATCGGGTACACATCCGTTATTCTGGTGGATTTATTAGGACAGTCGCGGGTATTTTTCTCGATGAGCCGCGACGGATTGCTACCCCGCGCCTTCTCCGACATTCACGTTCGTTTTCAGACGCCCTGGCGCTCAAATATCCTCCTGTGCATCTTTATTAGTCTGTTTGCGGGCTTGGTACCCATCCGGGTTGTTGGCGAAATGACGAGCATTGGTACGCTGCTGGCATTTATTCTGGTCTGTCTGGGCGTGCTGATTCTACGCAAACGACAACCGGATGCACCCCGCGCTTTCCGAACCCCCTGGGTACCCGTCGTACCGATTCTAGGCATTTTAACCTGTGCGGTTATGATGCTATCACTACCGCTCGATACGTGGATTCGACTCGTAGTCTGGCTAGCTATTGGCCTGGTCATCTACTTCGCCTACGGCAAGAAACGAAGCAAATGGCAGACGCTCGCTAAATAGCTACAATGCTGTAAACTACGTAAACGAAACAGACGGATGGCATCTACGCCAACTACTTCACCGGTTCTGCTGCGGGGCATTGGCCGGTTTGATTTTATTGCGCTTATCATCAACATCACCATTGGTGCAGGTATTCTGGGCTTACCGGCCAAGCTGTATACACTGGTGGGCAGTTGGAGTTTGCTTGCCTACGGGGTCAGCGGCATTATCGTTACCCTGATCATCCTTTGTTTTGCCGAAGTAAGCAGCCGTTTTAGTGGTACGGGTGGTCCCTATTTGTACACGCGCCGGACTTTTGGGCCACTGATTGGCTTTGAGGTTGGCTGGCTATTCTGGTTATCGCGGGTGGCAGCCTTTGCGTCAATCTGTAATTTATTCATCAGTTACGCGGCTCTTTTTCGACCCCAGCTTGCCAGTGGCTGGGAGCGCGCGGGCGTAATTACGGCACTCGTTCTGGGCTTGTCGCTGCTCAATTACGTTGGTGTGAAGCGGTCGGCTCGGATAAACACGTTATTTACACTTGCTAAATTAGGAGCTATTGGTCTGTTTGCCGCAGTGGGGTTATTTTTCGTTAAAACGGAAGCATTCACTTGGCCCCCTTTCCCGGCTTATTCTCCTTTTTCTCAATCGGTACTTTTATTGATTTTCACATTTTCCGGTTTCGATGTGGCAACAATACCATCGGGCGAGGTTCAGCAGCCGCAACGGACCGTTCCTATCTCTTTGCTAATAGCCATCGGAATGGTTGCTTTGCTGTTTATGGCCGTTCAGGTGGTCTGTATCGGTACGCTGCCCAATCTTACCCAGTCAGAACGGCCTCTCGCTGATGCGGCTACCCAATTCATGGGTCCGGTGGGCGGTTGGGTCATCACCGCCGTAGCCCTGTTAACAGCCATGGGAACCTTGCACGCTCTGATGTTGACAGGTCCCCGGCTCCTGTTTGCGATGGCGGAACAAGGGCAACTACCTAGCTGGCTGGCCAGCACCCACTCCCGCTTTCGAACGCCGTACGTCGCCATTTTCGTGACGGCGGCTCTGCAACTTTTGCTGGCCATAACGGGCACCTTCCTGTATGCGCTGACCTTTAGCACCCTGATTCGACTGGCTTATTTTGCGTTGGTCAGTGCTGCACTACCCGTTTTGCGACTACGTACCGATGCACCGCCAGCCCAGTTTCAGGTAGCCGGCGGGTGGCTCATTTCCGGATTGGCGGTCGTGTTTTGCGGTTGGTTACTCAGCAATAGTTCAGCGGTAGAAGCGCGGGACGTAAGCATAGCGATCGGTGTGGGCCTCCTTATTTTTGCGTTGATGCAGCGCCGACCAAAACCACGCCAATAGTGCCACAATATGAATAAAAGCCGTTTATTTCATGCTTCATCATCCTATTCAATCAGTTCCGGTACGAACGACCCAACGGGCATGCGAAGTAGCCTGGTTTTCTGACCTTTGCGGAGAAGACACCGAATTTCTGAGTGTACGCGACCCGGCTCGTAGCACCTTCGCCCATTGTCGAACGATTGCCCTCAAGGCCGACCAGTTAGGTTTTAATAACTTACTGCTGCCGACCTCATACATGGTTGGCCAGGAAGTCATTCCATTTGCGGGTGGCGTTGCGCCTGATCTAACGCAAATCAGTCTGCTGACCGCTATCCGCTGTGGGGAACTACATCCACCTATGCTGGCCCGGACGCTGGCTTCGCTCGACCATATGCTGCAAGGGCGACTGACGATCAATATAATTAATTCCGATTTGCCCGGCTACCGCGAAGACGCCAATTTTCGTTACCAGCGTTGCGCCGAAACCATTCAGATCCTGAAACAAGCCTGGACGCAGGACCGGATTGAACACGACGGACCTGTCTACGGTAAAATCAGTCTGGACACAGCCCCTGTCCGACCCTATCAGCAAAACGGCGGTCCGTTACTTTATTTTGGGGGCACTTCCGATGGAGCACGCGACGTCTGTGCCCGCTATTGTGATGTGTTTCTGATGTGGCCCGAAAGCGAGGAAATGCTATACGCCAACATGCAGGACGTAGCTGAACGGGCCGACCGACTCGGACGAACCATCGACTTTGGACTGCGAATTCATGTTATCGTCCGGGAAACCGAGGCCGAAGCGCGCGCCTGGTCAACGCATATTATGTCGAAGTTCGATCCGGTACGGGGGGCCGCCTTAAAAAATGCGTCCCAAAGTTCGTGGTCACTGGGTGTAAAACGGCAAAATGAGCTGCGCCAAATGGCCGATTCAGACGGGTTTGTCGAGCCGTTGTTGTGGACCGATATTGGCAAAGCGCGGTCGGGTGCTGGCGGAGCATTGGTGGGCAGCGCCGATCAGATTGTTGAGAAAATAAATCGGTACATGGACATGGGTATGCGGAGTTTTATTTTCTCGGGTTATCCACTTATCGAAGAAGCTGATTATTTCGCAAGCTTAGTATTGCCCAAGCTACCGACGATCTCGCTGTCTGTTCAACAGGGGCGACGACCACAGACCTGAACGAAAAAATTGGGTTTGCCTGACACCGAAATAGATTACCGTTAAGTATAAAAAAGTGTTTGTTACTTGATACGAAAAAGACTGCGTTTCGGTTCTAACCCTGTCTGCCTGTTAAACTACAGCGAACATTAACTAGATAATCGATCACCTTACATTCACCTGGTTACGTGAGCGAGCAACAACTTTGGGAAGCCTTTCAGGAAGGCGATGAAGAAGCGTATACACAGCTTTATCAAAATCACGTCCGGGCGATGTACCGGTATGGCATGAGTTTGGTAGCGGTTTCGGAAGCGTTTGTATTAGATTGTGTACACGATGTTTTTACGGAAATATGGGCGAAACGAACACGGCTCACCACACCGGACAATGTTCGTCATTACTTGTTGAAAGCGCTTAAAATACGCATTGTTCACCTTCTCGAACGAAAAGAGCGACCGAATAAACCCCTGACCGAAACCGACTACGAACTTCTGTGGGCAGAACCCAATGACCTGGAATTATTGGAAGAACTGGAAGCGGCCAGCACACGGCAACAGCGATTGGAACGGCTCATTGCCCAGCTCCCCCCCCGTCAGCAGGAAGCTTTGAAATTACGTTTCGTGGAAAATATGGATTACACTCAAATTGGCGAGATACTGGACGTTAACCAGCAATCCGCTAAGAACCTGGTATTCCGGGCCGTAGAAAAACTTCGAGGTTGGGTTGCTCTCTTATTTTTAACTTTTTCAACTTTTTTTTAGGTTTTAGTGAGTACGTTTTCCAAATGCTGTCATCTACTGACAAATCCAGTAGCCTGTGCAGCCCGATTACAAGAATTTTTCAACCGCTGATTTTCTAACGGACGATTATTTCGTCTATCACCAGCTTCAGCCCACACCGCATTCGTCGCATTTTTGGGCAACCTGGCTCGAAGAGCACCCGCACCGACAGCAGGAATGGCAACAGGCCGTCGATTTACTGGCCGCTATCCGCTTAGGGCTTGACTCCTACGCGCAAACCTATTTACCGCAGGAGACTATTCAACAGCTTCTCGTTCGAATTCAGCAAACAAACGCCCAGATTGATAAGACCGAAACACCGGTTCGCCGGATAGGATGGCGCCTGTGGGCAGCAGCCGCATCGGTTTTTCTGGTACTAGGCGTAACGATCTGGTGGCAAGCCCAAACCCGTTCCTCCCCGTATGAGCAGCACCTGGCAACTCTCGATAAAACGGTTTCCGAAAAGGTAAACAATACCCAGCAAGTTCAAACGATTGACCTACCCGACCGCTCCGTTGTCCGGCTGGCTCCGAAGAGTCGGTTAAGCTATTCTGTTGACTTCGGTCAGCACCAGCGAGTCATCTATCTTTCGGGCGAAGCGACGTTTTCGGTAACCAGAGATTCGCAACGTCCTTTTCTCGTGCATGCTAACGAAGTCGTTACGAAAGTTGTAGGAACCCAGTTTACCGTTCGGGCCTTTGCCGAAGAAAACCGGGTTCGGGTTCGGGTGCAATCCGGTCAGGTATCGGTCTACCGCGATCAGCAAACAAACTCGCCGATTCAGCAGAAAGGGGTGATGTTACTGCCCAATCAGCAGGTAGTCTTTAACCGAAATACGGACCAGTTCGATAAAATGCTGGTCGAAACACCCAGCTTAATAATCAGCCCAACCCGGCGGAAAAAAGGTCCGGCTTTTGTCTATAACGATACGCCCATTCCCCAAGTGTTGCAGGAATTAAAAGATGCTTACGGCATTGAGATCCGCTACAACAAGGAAGCATTAACCAATTGCCAATTGAACTCCTCCATGACCAATGAATCATTCGAGCAGAAGCTGGAAATCATCTGCCGCACAATTGGCGCTACCTACGAAATGATTGACGGGCAGGTCATTATCAATGGCGGCACTTGTCAGAACTAACGACTATCAGCTACAATTTACCTTTATTTTTCAAGTCTATTCAGTACAATATGAATCAATTCTACCTGCTTTCCGAACCCCAAAGTCAATGATAGGACCGGCTGCTTTCATGGCCCGGCGATTCCTTTATGACATTCTTCGTAGCGGCCAATGGACGCGTCCCTCCTACTCTTTTTGACCTTTTAAAACCAATCAATACGATGAAAAACGTTAACCTTTACCTATTCAGGTTTATGAAACTCACGTGCCTGCAACTGTTACTGACGGTGCTATTCATGGGAGTCTCCTGGGCCAGCGATGTCACAGCCCAGGAATTACTCAACCGCCGACTAAGCCTTACAATACAGGATCAGAACATTAAGACCGTACTACGAAGCATTGAAAAAGCCGCTAGTGTCAAGTTTTCCTACAGTCCGCAAGTTGTACGCTCCCGGCAACTGGTTTCGATGCAGGTGCAGAACGGAACGTTAAGAGAAGTGCTGGAAAAGCTGCTCGTACCGTTAAAAGTTAACTTCAGCATTTCTGGCGAACAGATCATCTTGGCCCGTACGGTTGACGAACCGGTTCGCATTCAGTTGGGTGAATCGGTCGAAGTCAACGAAGCACCCGCCGAACGAACCATAACAGGGGTTGTATCGGACGAAAAAGGGCAGGGATTGCCCGGTGTGAGCGTGATTGTAAAAGGCTCAACGCGTGGTTCGGTAACCGACGCATCAGGCACCTACCGCCTAACTATTCCCGATGGTCCACAGACTCTAGTTTTCAGCTTCGTGGGGTTCACGACTCAGGAGGTGACGGTTAGAAATCAAACCAACTTGTCTGTTCAGTTGCAACCCGATGTCAAATCCATCAATGAAGTTGTTGTTGTCGGCTACGGTTCGTTGAGTCGTAAGGAAGTGACAAGTGCCGTTACACACCTGTCTTCCTCGGATCTGTTGCGAGTAGGCAGCAATAGTCCGCTGATGTCGATTCAGGGAAAGGTAGCGGGTTTATCGATCACGAACACAGCCGCCGGTGATCCGAATTCGACGCCTAATATTCAACTTCGGGGTGCTTCTTCCCGAAGTGCGGGCTTAGGACCTCTGTTTGTCATTAATGGCGTGCCGGGCGGAAACTTGGATAACATCAACCAAAATGAAATTGAGTCGATTGATGTCCTGAAAGGTGGTGCAGCATCGGCCATCTACGGAACGCGCGGTAGTAATGGGGTGATTGTCATTACTACGAAGAAAGGCTCTTCGGAACCTCGTATTTTTTACGATGGCTACACGTCCTTTGATTACATCACTAACAAACTCCATGTGCTGTCGAAAGAACAGTTTCTGGCGGACAAGCGCGGGGTTGATCTGGGTGGCGAAACCGATTGGATGAAAGCAGTTAGCCGTAATCCGGCTTTCTCGCAGAAGCATACCTTGCAGTTTTCGGGAGGCAATGGTCAAACTAACTACTTTGCTTCCGTCGACTATCGGAACGCGACCGGTATTGATTTGCGCTCCGCGAAACGCGAATACGGTGGCCGGGTAAATATCAACCATACCTCGGCTAATAACCTGTATGCCATCACGTTTACGGCGGCTCCCCGTTACGCCAACACCAGTGGGGCCGATTACAGCGCCTTCAATTATGCCCTAACGCTCAATCCGACGCAGCCGATTTATGACAACACAGGCCGGTATGCTTATATCACATCAGGTTTTTTCGCGAATAACCCTGTCGAGCGGGCTAAGAATGTACTGGCTCAGCAGGAAATCAAATACCTGGACATCAACGGTTCGTTTAAACTGAATCTGCTCAATAACCTGTCGACCCTGATAACGCTCGGCGAAGTAAGTGGCTCATTCCGGAACGAAAACTTCACGCCTTCTACACTGTCTACGGTGGTAAACGGTACCAAGCGGAACTCCGCTTCGCAGGCGCTGGATGAACGCGATCAGAAAAGCTTTGAGTGGACGGGCAATTACGCGCTGGATGCTCAAAAGCACTCGGTAAAACTATTGGCGGGCTACTCCTATCAATATTTTACGTCATCGGGATTTAGTGCCTCCAACGAGAATTTCCCTTCTGACATATTGACGTACAACAGTCTGGGCACGGGTCTCTGGAATTTGCAGCAAGGCATTAACAACGTGGGGTCTTACCGGAACAACTCCAAGCTGGCCGCTTTTTTCGGACGCGTGAATTACGACTTCGACCAGAAGTATTACCTATCCGCCAGCTTACGCCACGAAGGATCGTCTAAGTTTGGTTACGACAACAAGTGGGGTAATTTCCCGGCGGCTTCGGTGGGCTGGCGCATTACGCAGGAAAAATTTGCTCAGGGACTGCCCTGGTTGAACGAACTGAAACTACGAGCCGACTATGGCGTAACGGGTAACCAGGATTTCGACAACTACCGCTCATTGGATACGTATAGTGGGTATGGTTACTATCTGTACAACGGTAGCTCCTATCAAGTGTGGGGACCGAGCCAGAATACCAACTACGACTTACGCTGGGAAAAAGCGATTAACTTCAACGTAGGTGTTGACTTTGACGTGTTTAAAAACAGCCGCCTGACGGGTAGCCTGAACTACTATGTTCGCACCAACAAAGACCTGCTGGGTTCATACACAGTAGCCAATCCGCCAAACGTGCAGGGTTCAACCTTTGCCAACGTAGGGACGATGAAGAATTCCGGCCTCGAAATTCAGTTGAGTGCAGCGGTTATTTCGAACAATGACTTTAGCTACAACGTCTCCTTTGCCGGAGCTACCAACGACAACAAATTTGTTTCGTTCTCCAACGAAGCGTACAGGGGTCAGAACTTTGTCAACGTTGTTAGTATGCCCGCGCCCGGCAGCCCCGGCACGTCGCAGCGGTTACAAGAAAACACCCGGATTGGCAGCTTTTACATGTTAAGATCGGCAGGCGTCGATGAAACTGGTGCGTTGTTGGTGTACAACAAGAACGGGGATATCATCGTAGCCAATAAAGCGACGAACGATGATCGGCAGTTCGTTGGCAATGGTCTACCCAAATTCACAGCGAGCCTGACCAACAACGTCCACTACCGGAAGTGGGACCTAAGCGTATTTCTGCGGGGAACGTTTGGCTACAAGATTTTCAACACCTTTGCCTCCTATCTGGGAACGCCCGCTGCCCAGCAGAATGCCAACTTGTTAAGTTCGGCGTTTGACGAAAAAAGCAAATACTCGAAGCTGACTAATTCGGCGACCTACTCGGCACTTTCCGATTATTTTCTGGAGCCGGGCGGTTTCGTCAAAATCGACAACGTAACGCTGAGTTATACGCAGCCCGTTACAAGCAAATTCCTACGTTCGGTCCGTGTCTATGCGACAACCCGGAACCTGAAAACCTTCACCAAATTCACTGGGGGCGATCCCGATTTAATCCAGGTGAACGGCTTATATCCCGGTGTCAATACGAACGGCGACAACAACGGCACGCTGAATTACTTCCCATCGACAACCCAGCTTTTACTGGGTCTTCAGGTCACTTTCTAACCTTAAGCGACGCGTTAAACTCATGAAACGAAATCAATTCTTAACCGCCATACGTAGTGCCTCCGTCTCGCTGCTGCTCGTAGCCGCTAGCGGTTGCACCAATCTGGATGAGGTTCTCTCCGACCGAATCACTTCGGAAAATTTCCTACAAACCAAAGAGGATGTTATCCGGGACTTCTTACGCCCCTTCGAACACAGCTACTGGTCGATTCAGGGTGGCTCAACGTTTATGCTTCAGGAAAATAGCTCGGATGAACTGATGACCCCGAACCGGCAGGGCGACTGGTTCGACGGGGGGCAATTTCAGCGGGTTCATAACCATACCTGGACTCCCAACGACAACTATACAAGCGATGCCTGGAACGCGTTGTACGGGGGCGTTACGTTAGCAACCAACACGCTGGAAGATTTGCAGAGTATCCAGGACCCGGCCAAGTTCAGTATGACCCAGGCAGAACTCGATGACATGATTTCGGAGGTTCGTACGCTTCGCGCCTGGCTTAACCTAAGGCTACTGGATTTTTATCGCAACATTGTGATTGTGACCAAAGTGAAAGGCGAAACGCAGGGGGGTCCGCAGGCTTCCCCCCAGGAAACCTTTAATTTCATTGAAAAGGAGCTAAAAGAATCGATACCGAAATTACCGACTCGCCAAAGTCTAGGAGCCAATGCCATTGGACGCTGGACGCAGGCCGGAGCCGCAGCGCTGTTGGTACGGCTGTACCTAAACGCTAAAGTGTATACGGGTACCGACCGCTTTACGGACTGTGCCGCAGTTTGCGAGGATATTATTGGCGGCAAATACGGTCAGTACGCGCTGGAATCGCGCTGGGACGCTCCCTACGATTACACCAATGCCACATCGTCAGAAACGGTTTTTGGTTTTCCCGGAAGCTTCGGCCTTACGCACTGGCAGTACGATGGCGGGATGTATTTCTGGATGTTACCCGTCAACGCTACGTTCTACTTCGGCTTCACGGATTTTGGCACGGCCAACCCCAAATATGCCCTTCAGCCGGGTCGGGATGTCGATAGCACTGAATACAACTTTACCTTGGGTAAACCGTTCATCAAATTCCAAAAGTATGCCGACGATTACCGGCTTAGAACGTACAAGAATCTGGGCAACAGCAAACGGGAAGGTATGTTCCTGAAAGGTTATTTAACCTATACCAACTCAGCAGGCAAACCAGACACCGTACGCTCTACCAAAGGGCCTTACCCGCTTTTCTTCCGGGATCAGGTAGGGATGTTCCTAGCAGCCAAACCCGGTACGAAAATCGCCGACAAAACGTCGAACATGAACAATGCTGACCAAAACTCCGGTATCACTCCCGTAAAATATCCGTATTACCCCAGCAGTGATCCGAACAAGATTTCGTCAGCCTACGCCGAGATTCGGTTAGCCGAGATCTATTACTCGCTGGCTGAATGCAAATACCGGGCGGGTGATAAAGCGGGAGCGGCAACGCTTCTGAATACGGTTCGCACCCGAAACTACCCAGCCAACTCACCGAGTCTGTACAAATCGGATGGCAGCCAATTGACGGATCAGGAAATGCTGGACGAATGGGGCCGCGAGTTTTTGGTGGAGGGTCGCCGACGTACCGACCTTATTCGCTGGGGGGTATTCAATACCGGTACCTGGTGGGACAAACAACCGGATGCAGATAACCATACCGCTGTTTTCCCGATTGGTCAAAACGTATTAAATGTGTCTCCGCAACTAAAACAGAACCCCGGCTATTAAGAGCTGCGTTCTTATTTGAGCGCGGACTTAGTGCTTTTGAGAAGTCGTCTTTACATACAACTAAGATGGTGAGTTGTATGTAAAGACGACTTTCTTGTGATAGCCTGTTACGAATCAGCGTGATGCATTTATTTAAAGCCCTTCCAGCGGAGAAAATCGTTAGACTTCGCTTTGCTGACCACAATCAAGTTATCCATGTCCGTATTAAGCCGGACACCAATCTTTCGGGCGGGCAAATACTCCACGCTCATGACGCTTTGGCGATGAATCAGGTACTGGCGGTTCGCCCGGTAAAATGTATTCGGGTTCAACATTTGCTCCAGTTCGTCCAGCGTATGTGAAATCTGGTACGTATTTTTCAACGTCTGCAAATAACTAAGTTGATTTTTGAGGTACGCACACCGAATAGATACAGTAGGGACAGTCAATAGCTTCGCCCCTTTACTCACAGCGATATAATCCGCTTGCTTGTTTTGAATCGCTGAATGGCTAAAATAGTTGGCTCGCCGGGCAAATTTGTCTAGGCTACTAGATAACCTGTCCGCCGTAACGGGTTTAAGAATATAATCGATGACGTGGCTACCAAATGCATCCAGAGCGTAATCCTGATAGCTCGTACAATAAATGACGGGAGTCTGTAACTGGAGATAGTCAAAAATCTCGAAGCTAAGGCCATCCTGTAGCAAAACATCAGCCAGAATCAGATCAGGTGCAGGTTGATTTTCCAACCAGTGAATAGCCGCCTGAACGGAGGTGAGTTTGGCCTGAACATATACAGAAAACGGAAGCTGTTGAATCAAGCTTTCTAAATGATACGAAAAAGTCAGTTCATCTTCCAGAATAAGAATCGTCATGGAAAAAGGAATGAAGTAAAGCTTTGGTAGGCCCTTCGGCCCATGTATTTTTACCCATTAAAAACACATTAAAACTTGTGAATTTAGTTTAAGTTTTATGAAACTGAAAGCTAACTACTCAACTGAGCACCGATAGCTTGTCGTTCTGAAGTATACGTAGTGTCAGCACTTGGGTCCGTTTGCATAAAGAAAAGTTCGACCGTCGTGCCTTGTCCGACCTGACTGGTTATAGAAAATCGTCCTACATTTAGCGCAAGAAACTCCCGGGTTACTACTAGGCCCAAGCCAGTCCCTTTCTGGGACTGAGGTTTTTCTGGTGTCTGTATACCTATTCCTGTATCTGTTATTGTGACTACGGACTCCTGCCCAATCGTTTGATAACTGATGCTGATCTGGCCTCCTATGGGGGTAAACTTACAAGCGTTATGAACGATGTTACGCACGATGATCTGAGCCTGAATTTCATCCACCCAGGCCCACAGCGTGCCTGCTCCCAGCTCTATCTCCAAAGATTTCTGAGCAATCATGGGTTCAAACAACATGAGTACATGCTGGGTCACGGTAGCCAAATCGACCATAGCTGGCCGCGTTATCAGTACGTTCCGTTGGAGAGCCGACCAGTGAAGTAAATTATCCAACGTAGCGTATATAGCATTCGCATTTCGACTGAGTTGTGCTATCTGATCATCAAAACGCTGCTGGTTAGCCATCGGTTGGCTGAGTTGTTTGAGAGACGCCCGCAGGTGAAAGATCGGTGTTCGCAGATCATGGCCAATTACAGAAAATAACTTATCCTTCACACTGTTGAGTTCTTGCAGATGCTCGGCCTGCATACGGATCTGCTGTGTTTGCTGCTCAAGTGTTTTTACATGGGTACGCGCTATTCTAGCCGCTCGCACGCCCCCTACGGCTAATAACAGCAGACTAAATGCTAATCCCCCAACCAAAAGCTGCCGTTGGTGGGTTTGCTCAAGCTCAAGCTGATTAATAGCCACATTCTTTTTCAGGAGAGCGACCTGCTGCGTTTTCTTTTCCAGTTCAGCCCGCGCTTCGAGGTTGGCCAGTGCCTTATGCCTTTCAACCTGTTGTAGACTGTCATTGACTAGTTTTTGTTCCTTTAGGAGTAAGAAAGCGTCCCGATATAATCCTCGCTTCTCCTGGATGCGAATTAAAATGTTTAGAATGTCGACTAGCTCTGTTGGATTGGCTCTCCGGAATTTGGATAAGGGTTTGTTGATCCATTGAAAGGCTTCTGCTAATCGATGCTGGCGCTCAAAAATCAGGGCTTGAATTCGAAATAGATTACCTGGTGTATCTATACCAGCTTCTTTATTTAGTTGAATCGCTTCGTTCAAAATGGTTTGCGCTTCGCTGAGTCGATTCTGTTGAAACAGATTGTTCGTAATCGCGTAATAATTTTGGCTTACGAAATCCACGTCCACATTCCCCTGGCTTAGGATTCCAGCGAGCGCTTTCTGATGATACGGTAAGCCTTTGCTGTATTGTTGTTGCAGATCGTACCACTCCCCAAAACTAGCATACGCTAGAAATAGATCCCTGGGACTATTCAATTGCTCAGCCAGCGCGATCATGGTCTTTAAGGTCGTTAACGCTTCTTTATTCTGTCCCTTTCCCGCATAGTATGTGTATAATAGCATATAGTTTGAGACGTCATACTGGTGAAAATTAATTTTCTCTGCGTAGGCCAGATTTTGCTTAATCTGGCTGAACTTTTGTACCAGCATATCTCGATGACCATATGCCCGGGCCAACATGTACATCGCACGGGTAATGTCTTTCTTATGATTGGTCTGCTGTAAGTAGTGGATAGCCTGCTTCAATATATCAATGACTTCAGGGTATCTCAGTATATATTGATAATAGTTAGCTATTTGGGTATAAAAACGACCTAAAAGCAGAGGATCAGTTGTATGATTGGCAATGCGTAAGCCCTTCTGTGCATACAATGCAGCCATGTCAAGCTGGCTGATTTTCCGACATCGATCAACAATTTCCCCTAGTAAACGAAGCTGTGTAGTATCTTGCTCAGTTCTTTCTAGTTGGTGAGTTAATTGATTAAGTGTAGAGTCCTTAGAAAAAGAGAACGGCTGGTTTGTTTGAGCCAATGCCGGGATAAAGCTACTTATCATTAACACCCATAACCAGACAGATATAAATCCTCTCATTTTCGTGAAAATTGTATTAGCCTTAAATTTTTAAACTAGAGAACAAGCCGGTTATTAGGCTAAGTTATCACGTATATTTCTATTTGCGCCTACATTTTGTAGTTCATGTCAACAAAATAGGTGACTATCTGGTACACGTATTTTTCGGTAGAACGGATAAACCTTTATCTATCAAAAGATAAGAAGGGCCGTTAGCGTTAAAAGAAGGTTCGTTTAGTTACGCACTGTTTTTTGATAGGACAACTCGTCAGAATAGGCGAACAATAGATTACGTATACATCTATTTTTTGTTCAGCTTTTCAAATCTGTTTATTGATTCTCTTCTTTTCACAAACTGGATTATTGCCGACCAAAAGATTGAGACAGAACAGCAATTAAAAATAAAAAATTGAAATTATCTAAAATAAATTATCAATATATCTATAATTCGTAAAATTTTATTGCAAACAGTGTTCTTGTAATCTACCTTCCATGTCTAACCATCTTTGTTTATACGTTCCTACGATCTCCCTCTAGCCGTGCTGTTTCTACGGTTGGCAAGACTCGCTTGATAAGCACCAGTATACCCATTTTTTAACTCTACCCCTTTCGATTTTTAGAAACCATGCAGCTTACCCGCTATTCATTCATCAACAGGCAGTACAGGGTCTTATTCAGTCTTTTATGCTTTTTTCTCTTTTTACTGACCCAGCCTGTATCGGCTCAGACGAGAACATCTAAAGAAGACTCTCTTTACATCCGGGAAAACTATACGAAGCTGGAGCGAATGATACCCATGCGCGACGGTATCAAGCTATTCACGTCAATTTATGTCCCGAAAAACACGTCCCAGAACTATCCGATCATGCTGGATCGTACACCCTATAGCGTAGCGCCTTACGGTGAGAATAACTACAAAACGTCTCTGGGGCCTTCAATGCTATTTGCCCGCGATGGATACATCATCGTTTATCAGGATGTACGGGGCAAGTATATGTCAGAGGGGGATTTTGTTGCCGTACGTCCTTATATACCTAACAAGAAAAAGAAAACCGATATTGACGAAACGACCGATACGTACGACACCATCGATTGGCTGCTGAAAAACATTCCGAACAATAACGGTCGTGTCGGTACGTGGGGCATATCGGCACCAGGCTTTTATACCACGACTACCATCATCGATGCTCATCCAGCCCTGAAAGCGGCTTCCCCGCAAGCCCCCGTAACCGATTGGTTTATGGGTGATGACAGACACCACAACGGCGCTTTCTTTCTGATGGGAACCTTTGCCTTTTTGTCTTCCTACGGTCAGCCACGACCCACTCCTACCCCTAAAAACAGCCCTGGTTTTTCGGCTTACGGCACACCAAGCGGCTATGAATTTTACATGAACCTGGGTCCCATCAAAAACGTCAACGAGCGCTTCTTCAAGGGGCAGAATGCGATCTGGAATGAAATGATGAATCATGAGTCGTACGATGAGTTTTGGCAGGCGCGTACTCCCGTACCTTATCTTAAAAACATTAAACCGGCTGTGCTGACAGTTGGCGGCTGGTTTGACCAGGAAGATCTGTACGGTCCGCTGAAGACCTACGCTGGTATTGAGCACAACAATCCTAAATCGCCTAATCTACTGGTCATGGGACCGTGGATTCATGGCGGCTGGTCACGCTCAACGGGAGAGTCATTGGGTAACATTGTCTTTGAGTCAAAGACGGCTCCTTTTTACCGGGAAACGATTGAATTCCCGTTTTTCAGTTATTACCTGAAAGACAAGGCCGACCCACAGCTTCCCAAAGCGTATATTTTTGAAACCGGCTCGAATCAATGGAAAAAATACGATCAGTGGCCGCCCAAAGCCGCTCAGGAGAAAAAACTTTACTTCCATCCAAACGGGAAACTCTCCTTTGAAGTCCCCCAAAATAGTCAGCCTTCGTACGACGAATACATAAGTGACCCAAACAAACCCGTTCCTTACACCGCTGAAATCAGGACAGTTCGGGGTAGCGATTTTATGTACGAAGATCAGCGATTTGCCGCTACCCGGCCCGACGTTGTGGTTTACGAGTCGGACACGCTAACGGAAGACGTTACTATTTCGGGAAATGTCATGGCGGATCTGTTTGTTTCTACCACAGGCACGGATGCCGATTTTGTGGTTAAGCTAATCGATGTATACCCGAACAACGCCCCAAATAACAGCCCGATTGCGGGTACAAAAATGGGCGGTTTTCAACTGCTGGTCCGGGGGGAAGTAATGCGGGCTAAATTTCGCAACAGTTTTTCAAAACCCGAACCGATGAAACCAGGTGAAGTCACGGAGGTAAAATTCGATATGCAGGATGCCGCCCATACCTTCAAGAAAGGCCATAAACTAATGGTACAGGTACAAAGCTCCTGGTTTCCGCTGGTTGATCGTAATCCGCAAAAATTTGTCAACATTTACCAAGCCACCGAAGGCGATTTTCAAAAGGCAACGCATCGCATTCATTTTTCACCGCAGACGCCTTCAAGCGTAATCGTGCGCGTCCTCAACGCACCAAACTGATTCAGCGTTACCCAAACCTGAATCCAACAAAAAACGGATTGTGCTGGCACAATCCGTTTTTTGTTGGATTCAGTAACTTCTTTCGTCAATTACGCCGAAGCCGGAACTGAACGTTGAATAAGGCTTGCTGCGCTTCTACTTTATGACAGACGCCTTCAACGTAGTGGTAGCGACTTTTACGGCCATCAGGCATTGTTAGTTCGTACGTGTGGTTTGCTAAAGGCTTTATCGAACAGAACTGGCCGAACCGCTCAGAAAACAATTCCCGAATGCCTTGCGGCTCCTGAGCGTACAAGCTGGCAGTGCTGTACGTAACACGTCTGTTTGCCAGTTGCGATTGTTCACCGTTAACCTTGATTCGATAAGCCTCGCCATCCCAGCGGACAAGAGCGTCGTGCCGGGTTTTTCCATTGAGCTGATCGTGAAACCGGGCCTCCGTAAGCTGGTTATTCTGATACGTACTCGTGAAGTTGGTGATCATCCGTCGTTCGCCCAGAATATGCATCCGCACATCGGCGTTGACCTGATATTGCAGGCCGCTGGTAGTTGGTAAGGTTGCAACCTGCATCTGCCCAACAGTTCGGTCGTTGACCACAATATCGTACATCAAGGCCTGTGGCGCTGAGTCTGATGCAAATCCAAGCAGGACGATACTAAGCCATTTTATGAATAACATACGCTTGAGCGGTTAGCGGTTCGTCTGAGTTTGTTTTAAGCACAGGGAAGACAACTAGCCAGCCGTCTACCCCCACGGAATAATCAAAAAAATAGCATTATACTGGAGAAAACCGGCAATTGAATCAGGCGAAACGATGTGTTAAAGATTCTAAATCACACCCAATCGGCCGTGGTCTGGTTCATATTATGCTCCTTGTACCAATTTCGATTAAAAGTTACAAATAAAACGTTGATTAATGCAAATCACCGCCAGTAACTTTATTTATTGTCCACAAATAATGGACTCTTTTCTATAGATGAACTAGTGAATGG
Organism: Spirosoma oryzicola; assembly: GCF_021233055.1. NCBI lineage: Bacteria > Pseudomonadati > Bacteroidota > Cytophagia > Cytophagales > Cytophagaceae > Spirosoma > Spirosoma oryzicola. The sequence continues at coordinate 320,855 of NZ_CP089539.1, forward strand.
AATAGTTGTTTTACTGTAGCGGGCTATAGGCAATAGAACAAAGGTTGACATGCCGTGCGTAACTCGCTACTGCAACTGCCATGAAATGACGGAAATGATGCGTCAACTGTTGCATAGAAGCCTTAATTTGGTCGGAACGGATCAGCCCAATCTATCGCAAGCCCGGTCAATGATTATTTGCCTGGCTCCACTCTCAGCTAACGATTAGCTTACTTTGTGAATGAATTACTTTAAAAAACTACTTGATTTAGTAAAGACTGAACGGGAAGAAGACCGCAATCAATACACAATCCTTACGGAAGCGACCTCTATTAGCGAGCGCAGAAACAACGGCCTGACCTGGTATCCAATCGCTATCAGAGGATCGGAAATGAGTAGGGGTGATTATTTAACCGTTGAAGTTGAACGAACTACGCACCAGGATTTGTCCCACCAGTTTCGGGCGGGCGTACCTGCTATGTTGTTCGGCAACCATGATTTTAAAAATGATCGGGTCGAAGGTACTGTTTCGTACCAAAGCGGAAACCGGCTTAAAATTACGTTACTCACTGATGAACTGCCCGACTGGTCACGCGATGGAAAGTTAGGCGTGGAGTTACTCTTCGACGACTCAACGTACGATCAGATGGAGGAGGCCCTGAAAACGGCTAATTCCCTCAGCGAACAGCCCCAGGATAGGCTGGTAAAGATTTTGACCGGCCAGCAGTCGCCTACTTTTCACCCTGAAGCCCCGGAACTGTTTATTCCCCAACTGAACCCCAGCCAGCAAAAAGCAGTCGAAAAAATAGTGACGGCGAATGAGCTGGCTATCGTGCATGGCCCTCCGGGCACCGGCAAAACAACAACCTTGGTCCAGGCTATTCGCGCATTGCTACAACGGGATCACAAACAACTGCTGGTTGTCGCTCCCAGCAATACGGCTGTTGATTTATTGAGCGAAAAACTGGATCAACTCGGTCTGAACGTACTCCGAGTGGGTAATCCAGTCCGCGTTTCGGAACGATTGGTGTCACTGACTCTTGATCATAAATTGTCGGAACACCGGTTGATGAAAGAGGCCAAAAAGCTTAAGAAGCAGGCCAATGAGTTCAGAAACATGGCGCACAAATACAAACGAAATTTTGGCAAAGCCGAGCGTGATCAGCGAAAAGCGCTGTTCGATGAAGCGCACCGGATTATGAAGGAGGTAGCCAATACGGAGCAATACATCATTGACGAACTTACGACGCAGGCGCAGGTGATTACGGCAACACTGGTTGGGGCGAATCACCATACCATTCGTCATTTAAACTTTCATACGGTTATTATCGACGAAGCGGGACAAGCTTTGGAGCCTGCCTGCTGGATACCGATATTAAAAGCGCAAAAGGTTGTTCTGGCAGGTGATCACTGCCAATTGTCGCCAACTGTCAAATCGGCCGAAGCCGCCAGAAACGGGTTGAGCACTACCCTGCTGGAAAAATGCGTGACGGTACATCCCGAAGCCGTAAGCCTGCTGGACGAACAATACCGAATGCACGAACACATCATGGGGTATTCATCCCAGGTATTCTACGGTAATCAAGTGAAAGCACACGTTTCAGTCGCCAGTCATTCTCTTTTTCCGGGCGATAGCTCACTTGTCTTTGTTGATACGGCAGGTTGTGGATTTGACGAAAAGCTGGACGGTACAAGCTCAACGAATCCCGAAGAAGCGGCTTTACTGATGAAGCATTTTGCCCAGTTGACCGAAGCGCTTTCTGACGTGTATACGCCACAAAACTTTCCGAGTGTGGCCATCATCTCGCCCTACAAGCAGCAGTTGAGCGTTCTGAACGAACAACACGATTGACAGCTTCCAGGGGCAGGAACGTGACATTGTGTACATATCCATGACCAGAAGCAATGCGGAAGGAATCATTGGCTTCCTGTCAGATATTCGCCGGATGAACGTAGCGATGACCCGTGCCCGCAAGAAACTGGTCATTGTTGGCGACAGTGCTACACTGGCAGGTCTTCCCTTCTACAGCGAATTTATCACTTACGCCGAAAACCTCGATGCTTACCAAAGTGCGTGGGAATGGCTCTAGCTTAATTTGTCCGCTAATCGACTACACGAAACAAGCGTCTGGTGTAGTCGATTACAGCTTATGAGCCATCTGTGCTCTTATGCGGCTCAGTGACGGTCCCTTGATGCCCAAGTAGGAAGAAATATGACCCAGAGAAACGCGGTTTACCAAATCTGGGTAATTCGTTATTAGATCGATGTACCGCTCTTCCGCCGACTGGGTCAGCAAGCTTTCTGACCGACCCTGCGTAAGCATCAGGTATTGCTCGGCCAGAACACGTCCGAACCGTTCCCAGCCGTGCGATTGCGGATAGAGCCGTAACAAATGATCATGCTGAATAACCAGCAATTCGGCGTCTTCCAGAGCTTCAATGTTATAAGGGCAAGCTGTTTGTGTTAGCAGGCTCTTTAGCGCTGTCAGGAACATATTCTCGGAGATAAAAAACAGGTTGTGCTCCTGCTCCGTCTTAGGGTCCATGTAGTAGACACGAAAAAGTCCCTTCACAATAAAACCGACGTACCGACAGACCGAGTTACGAAAATTAAAAAACTCGTGCTTGGCAATTGTTCGTAAAGACCAGAACTCGCTTCCTAAACGAATGTCTTCTTCCGAGAGTAACGCAAACTGCTGTAGTTTATCGTGTAAAATAGGATGCTGAGCAGAAACCATCGCTGTAAGTTAGAAGTAAAGCCTGTGAATAAGTCGGGCTAAGCAGAATTTAGACCACACAATATTTTATTTAGGCTCCTTTGTGATGACCTTGGTTATTTTTTAACATAGGTGAAAAAGTAGCTGCGTTCGACCGGCTACCTTTGACCTATCAAAAACAAACCACTATACAAGTTAACTCACAAGTTTATGAAAATTACCCGTAATGCATCGGCTCACTGGACAGGAACTGGAAAAGATGGTAAAGGTACGGTAAGTACTGCCAGCACTGTATTGAACCAGACACAGTATTCATACAACACCCGTTTTGAGAATGGTGTTGGGACGAATCCAGAAGAACTGGTTGGCGCGGCTCATGCTGGCTGCTTTGCGATGCAACTAGCATTTAATATTCAGCAAGCTGGTTTTGCCGCTGATTCGCTCGATGTACAGGCTGCCATCACGCTCGAAGACGGAGGCATCACCAGTTCTAAACTAACCCTGAAAGCTAGCGTTCCCGGCCTCGATCAGGCAAAATTCGATGAGCTGGTTGACCACGCTGAGCACAACTGCCCGATTTCGAAGTTGTTCAATACCAACATCACTGTTGACGCTACTCTCGTGTAGTCGAAGAGCTGATCGTAAACAAAGCGGGGTGACTTTCGAAAAAGTCACCCCGCTTTGTTTGAATGAGTTTGGAATTTATTTATCTGCATCGGAAGTTGTCGCTAGGCTTTTGGTATGTCGGTAGCTGGTTCGGTATAAACCAATACTTCTTTTCCATCAATCACGTCCATGTCATACATAGCTTGGCTTAACATCCAATCCAGATAGGCTTCGAATGTATCATACTCCGCCAAGCCTTTGGTGGACAATGACTCAAATTGTTCGCGCAACACATCGAGCGGAATAATTTCAACTTTAGCCGTCTTATGGGTTGCTTTGGGAGCGTGATACGTGGGCTGGTTCGCTTGCCAGAGCTGAAATTCCTGACGAAGCTGATCCGTCATCAACGCTTTGTAGATTGCCCCGGCCAGTGATTTAAGCCGACCTTTCTTTTTAGCCTCCTGGTAATAATGAATCACGAACCGCAGATAATCTTCGGGAAGTCCTCCCTGCTGAAACCGCAACTTTATATCACTCAGGGATTTAAGGCTTAAGCCTACTTCGGTAAGCGTTTGCTGCGTACCCTCAGGGAGTTTTATATCATCTTGGGTAACGACCGCCGGTCTTAGCAAATGAAACGACAGAGCTGTAACGGCACGACCATCTTTAAGCTGTTTGTAGTCGAACGCCATATCCGTTATACTGAGCTCATGCTTGGCAATGTCTAGCACAAAGCGTTTAAAGTCGGCAAAGTTCTGATAGCGCTGTTCCAGATTGAGCGTCTTTTTGAGCGATGACAGCTCCAGCTTTATGGTTTCGTGATGAAACGCGGCTGATTTCAACAACCAGTACAGGCGATAGGAATAGAAGCTCCGGAACCCAAGCAGCGTTTGAATCTCTGCCACCGTAAAGTTTCCCTGAAGTTCGAGCAGATATGGCTTTACAAAGTTATTAAACTGGGCAATCAGGTAGCCTGACCCTTCTTTGTACCGACAGGTTGCCATGAGTGGGTTGCTGACAATCTCCCGTCGACCATTTTCATCGATGCTTTCTACGTGAATGACCCGACTGGCTAAACGAATGACGGCTTCCCGAACTTGCGCGTACGCCTTTCCTCCTACTTTTTCGTCCGGGTATAACTCAGAAACCGGAATTCGGCAGAGCAAAAAATCTTTATCCTTACGGTCAATACGGCCCAGCAAACAAATAAACAAGCGTGATTCCAGCAAAGACATCTCATAGCGGGCTCGAATCAAATCATTATGCTGAGCAACTATGCTATCTTGCCGGAGTTGGCGGCTGGTGGCCCGCCGATCGGCTTCCAAAAAATCGGAGTCGTTACTAAATAACTCGGTTTGAGAGCCCGATGCCTTCGTGCTTTTAGCCATACGATAAAAGGCTTTTTACAAAGCTAAAAAATACCCTTGAGTAAGCAACTTTTTTCGACTAACAAGACCCGGCTTCGCATTTTATAGTATTGCGAGTAAAACCCCGTGGTTAAGCAAAAGCTATCCTTTACTCCACTATTTTATCCATATCAGAAGCGCTATTTCGCCACAATGACGGTACTTTCCTCGTAGTTGAAGCACGAATTAGCTTGTAAAAAATCTAGCACGAAATAGTTAGAACGTATATAACGGTACTTTCCTCGTAGTTGTTACGAGTGTTTCGCAACTTACTCGCATCTGTCACGCTCATACCCTCTAGTAACCATTTAGACGGTACTTTCCTCGCAATGACGGTACTTTCCTCGCAATGACGGTACTTTCCTCGCAATGACGGTACTTTCCTCGCAATGACGGTACTTTCCTCGCAATGACGGTACTTTCCTCGCACTAACGGTACTTTCCTCGCAATTGACGGTACTTCTCTCGTAGTTGACGGTACTTTCCTCGCAATTAGACGGTACTTTCCTCGCAATTAGACGGTACTTTCCTCGTAGTTGACGGTACTTTCCTCGCAGCTGGACGGTACTTTCCTCGCAATTAACGGTACTTTTCTCGTAATTAGACCTTATAAGGCCATGAAAATCAACTAGTTACAGAGCCCTTAATAGTTAATAGGTAATAAAAATTAATACAAGCCAATTAGGTTAATAGCAGGGTTTGGTTAATTTTTTTAAAAAAAGCTTTCAAAACGAACGGGTCGTTAACGCGGGATGAATGCATTTTTCCGCGACGGTACTTTCCTCGCAATTAAACAAGACCTTGCTCAATAGCAATGAATTAGGAATATCAGGAAGCGCTGTAGTAGTTGAAGTACTGTCGCTTTGTCAATTTTTTTTGACATAGTTATATATTTGTCCTATAATTAAGGCGAAATAGCTTGTTAAACTATGATTGCCAACGCTGACGTCCTAACATTCTTTCAGCATAACCCTGCCATATCCGCTTCCGTGATTGAACAGGAGGCCGGTATACCCACTACAACACTCACCAAAGCGTTGACAGGTGGTCGTATCCTAAATGCGAAGCATTTAGCTGCATTATACCCCATCCTGAAGAAGTACGGTTATACCGATGCTTCAGCCCGAAAAGCAAAAGTTATATCCATTGCGAATCACAAGGGCGGTGTTGGCAAAACGACGACGACCTTAAATTTAGGGCGTGCTTTGTCAATCTTAGGAAAGCGAGTTTTGCTGATCGACCTAGACTCCCAGGGTAATTTATCGCAGGTCTTAGGAGTCGAAGAACCACAAAAACAGGTTGTAAATGCGTTGTTGGGTAATGAATCGCTGCCTATCGTACGTATCACTGACAATTTTGACCTTGCTCCGAGCGATCTAGAACTGGCCAATGCTGATCTTGAGTTAGTACAAGCCGTTGGAGGAGTTAATCAGCTAAAGAACGTCATTGCGGGTTTGCGCGCGCAGTATGATTACATTCTAATCGACTGCCCACCCGCCCTGAATATATTTACCAACTCGGCGCTGGTAGCTTCGACATCCTGTCTTATTACGCTGCAACCTGAAGCGTCCGCGATGAAAGGAATTAACAACCTATTTGAGCGCATTACTCAGGTTCGCGACCGAATCAACCATGAACTAACCGTGGAGGGAATCGTGCTGACGTTGGTGGATAAACGCCTGAACGTCCACCGGGATATGCTTAATTACATCCGGAGCGGGGTGCTCACAAACTTCACAATCTTTAACACGGAAATTCGGCTAAACGTGGCGTTAAAAGAATCGCAGATTGCCCAGCAAGATATTTTCACCTACGCTAAAGATTCGCATGGTGCTGCCGACTATCGTAGTCTGGCGCTGGAATTAACTCGTCAAAACGTCCACTGATTCGATCAACAGTATTTCTGCTACTACGTCTGCTATGACAAAGAAATATCAAGCGGCTCTTGCCACAAAAATGATCATTAAAGATCAAAGTTTGCTTCGGCATGAGGATATAAAACAGCACATCCTGGTTTTGCCCGAATTGGCGGCTTATATCCCTCCTCTCTTACCAGATGAATACAAGCAATTAGAAGAAAACATCCAGAAGAATGGCTGTCGGGAAGCTCTGTTGGTTTGGGAAGCCACAAGCGATCAACTCCCGGAATCCCAAACATCTGGACCGGTTTATGTGCTCATTGACGGGCACAATCGGTATGAGATCTGTCAGCGAAACAAGCTGGATTTTAAAGTACATCTCATGAGCTTTCCTTCCCTCGAGGAGGTAAAGTTCTTTATGATCGATAATCAGCTAGGCCGTCGCAATCTGACTCCCGAACAGGTATCGTATTTACGAGGCTTACGCTATCTCCGGGAAAAGCAGGGAAAAGGCAAATACGACCGTGAAGAGCAAAAGGGTCAAAATGACCTTTATGAGTCAGATGGGTCAGAGGTAGGCCAAAACGGGACGGATGAGAAGACGCGCGAGACAACGGCTCATCGGTTAGGCAAGCAGTTCAACGTAAGCGAAAAGACGATAAAACGAGACGCGGCATTTGCTCAGGGCCTGGAGCGATTAACGCCAGCTTTCAAGCAAGACATCTTATCGAACAAAATAAAAGTAGATAAATCGTTAGTGCAGCGGGCAGGTCAGCTTGATAAAGAAATTGAAGCCATCGGGGATTTAGCGAAGCTAGAGCAGCTAAGTCAGGTCGCCAGTGCAACAAGCAAACCCGCTGACGCAACCCCAAACCGAAAATCTACTGAGTTAAAGAACAAGCTTCGTCAACTGGTTACTGAGTTAGAAAGCGACGAAGCAAATACAACGGAGATTTGCGAACAGCTGATCAAATACGCCCGCTTGCTTCAAAAAGGTGAATAACTGGAATAATAAAAGTTAAAAAGGTCAAGGGCATAAGGGACATTTTGACCCTTATGCCCTTGACCTTTTTAAATCATAATACGTCAGAGTAGCTACACGATGACGATTGTAGCCTCTTGGGTCATTACCTTCTTAGCTTATACAGCAGATGGCGTCGTGAAAATGGCTTAAAGAAACCAACTTCACGACGCCGTTCGGGCTGCACAGACGAGTATACGATGAAATCTGTAGTTGACCTACCATGATATGAAAAGACTACGGTTCATCGGCCCTCTGTACTATTCGAATAACACTTTATAGGCTAACCCTTGAATAACCCTCCGCCGACAAGGCCGTTCGTAGCACCCCCGTACAAGCTGTTGCTTTTAACCAGCCCATTACCAAGGAAGCCACCAGAGAATTTGTTTCCGACAGTGTTGCCCACCGACACGGCTGAGCTAGATTCGGCGCTGTTGCCGGTTTTGTTTTTTATCCATTTGTAGATGCCAAAACTAGCGCTAGCAATGAGAGTGGCCCCCAGGGCAATCCCCGCTAAAGCCGTTACTTTCTTGTCCATACCTGTTTTTCGGTTGTTTTATGGAATGTAACCTACAGCAAATCAAATGGTTTGACTTTCGTGCTGATCATAGACTACCCAAAGTGCGCTTAGTAGGTACCTTGGTAGCGGTGATCAAAGCGTTTTTGACGAATCGGGTGGAGGGGAATTTGTAAGCCGTTCGTAGACTCAAGCCAGTCGAATACCTGGTTGCGTAGATCCTGGGCGATCTCCTGGTGCTCCTTACTGCGAATCAAATTATTCACTTCCTGCGGATCGGTCTGTAGATCGTACAGTTCGTTGGCATCCCATACGCCATGATTAAAAATATACTTGTACCGGCCATTCCTGACACCAAACATGGTAGGCGTTTGAGGGAAATCGGCTTCCCAATAGTACTCGTAAAAAGCCCGGTCACGCCAGGGAACGGACTGACCTTTTAAGAACGGTAAAAAGGAATTACCCTGCATTTGCGCTGGTTTTGGTAAACCCGCATAAGCCAGAAACGTCGGAGCAATATCGATGTTCTGAATCACTTGCTCTAGCTT